>NZ_JZRG01000019.1:0-17749 GCF_000964075.1 Brevundimonas sp. KM4
GGGAACGACTGCTGATCCCGCCGCTTCAGCGCAGCGCCGCCTATTGGAACAGCTTGAGAATTATGCTCGGCGACTGGTTCGCGATCGAGAGCGCCTGTACGCCGAGCTGCTGCTTGGTTTGAAGCGCCGGCAAACGTGCACTCTCTTTCGCCAGATCGGCATCGACCAGGTTGCCGACCCCAGTTTCCAAGGAGTCTTGAAGTTTGCCAACATACGTAAGTTGCCGGTCAACGGATTTGGATTTGGTGCCTATTTGGGCCATCACGTCCGTAAAACCAGCGATGGCGGTTTCGACATTACCGACCGTGTAGTCGCTCAAGGCAGTCGGCGCCGCGCCAGCAAGCGCTCCCGCCTTCGGCGACCAAGCGCCGGTCGCCTGGTCAAATGTAGCAGCGGCGTTACCTGTCGCTCCGGTCGAGCCAAAGGCAAAAATAGCGGCCGCAGCAGGGTCTGCCGCTGCTTTCAACATGAAGGTCTCGCCTGGTTTTGTACCGCGGATGACCTGCAGGTCCGTCGCCTGCGCCTTGAAGAGGTTGACCCCGTCGAACGAGGCGCCGGCAAGCGAGGTGTGTATCTCTTTGACCAAAGCTTCGAAATCATTGATCAGCTTTTTGCCGCTGTCGCCGACACCGGTAACGACTGGCGGAGTGGCGTTGTTGTACGACTTCGGCGCATCAGCAATAGCCACAGCCAAGCTCTTCAGTTCCGTCAGTGCGCTCATCACCGTCTCGCTGGCGGCTAGTGCGACATCGACGATTGATTGCCCACGTTGCAGAGACTGCTTCACTGCGTCGAGAGCGCCCATTTCGGCCTTCTGCGTCGCGGCGATGGCAAATATGGCTCCGTTATCCTTCGCCGTGGCGACCTTCAGGCCGGTGTTGACGCGGTTCTGGGCCACGTTCAATTCGCGGTTTGTCTGATTAAGATTCTGCAGCGCAATCTGCGCGCCAACGTTGGTGTTGATACTGTTGTGCGCCATGGAGTGGTCCTGGTGATGCGCGTCGGGCGACGCCGATCTAAACTCTTTCTCCCCCAATCAAGTGTCGGGCCATGCGTAAAAGCCTGAAAACATAAGGCTTGCTCGAGGCCTCGATATTTAATCGTGGTTAATTTTGCCGGGCATCGGAAAATCATGCCGGGTTCTTGGCCGGTCCGATCGTGTCGAGAGAGCGCTCCGACATCTCCTAACGTGACGCTTGCGCTTCACCCACGCCCACGGTTATCGCGCACTGCCGAGCGCCTCACCGCATTTGGCAGCCCTTGGTAGCCACCGACACACGTCGACGGTTCGCGGTGACGTGACCCCCTGAAACTCCTCCACGAATAGCTAGAGTCCGCCCCTCGAAAGGACGGACAGAATGAAGCGATCACGGTTTACGGAAGAGCAGATCATCGGGATCCTGCGCGAGCAGGAGGCCGGTGTTCCGGTGGCGGACCTGTGCAGGAAGCACGGGCTGAGCTCGCCGACCTTCTACAAATGGAAGGCCAAGTATGGCGGCATGGACGTGTCGGAGGCCCGGCGGCTGAAGGCGCTGGAAGAGGAGAACGCCAAGCTGAAGCGGATGCTGGCGGACTCGATGCTGGACAACGTCGCGCTGAAGGATCTGCTGGGAAAAAAGTGGTGACGCCCGCTGCGCATCGAGCGGCGGCGGCGCATCTGCAGTCGGCTTACGGGATGAGCGAACGGCGGGCCTGCCGGGTGCTGGGCGTGGACCGGACGAGCGTGCGCTATCAGGCGACGCGACCGGACGACGGCGCCCTGCGCGATCGGCTGAAGGCCCTGGCCCAGGAGCGTCGGCGGTTCGGCTATCGACGTCTGCACGTGATGCTCCGGCGCGAGGGCCATGCGGTCAACAAGAAGCGTGTCCAGCGGATCTACCGCGAGGAGAAGCTGACGGTGCGTCGGCGCGGCGGGCGCAAACGCGCGATGGGCACAAGGCGGCCGCTGGAGATTCCTCTGGTCGCAAACCAGCGCTGGTCGCTGGACTTCGTGTCCGACCAGATGACGGACGGGCGGCGCTTCCGCATCCTGACGGTGATCGACAACTGCACCCGCGAGTGCCTCGGGCTCGTCGCCGACACCTCGCTGTCAGGGCGACGGGTGGCGCGCGAGTTAGACGCCATCATCCTGCGACGCGGGCGACCCGAGACGATCATCAGCGACAACGGCACGGAATACACGTCCAACGCCATCCTGGCCTGGGCCGACGACGCCGGTGTGGGCTGGCACTACATCGCGCCTGGCAAGCCTCAGCAGAACGGCTTCAACGAGAGCTTCAACGGCCGTCTGCGTGACGAGCTGCTGAACGAGACGCTGTTCCGATCCCTGCCGCACGCCCGTGCGGTGCTCAAAACCTGGAGGCGCGACTACAACGAAACCCGGCCGCACTCGAAGCTCGGCTGGCTGACGCCGCAGGCCTACGCAGATGCGCTCAGCGGAAAGATCGGCCGGTCCGCTGCGCTGGTTGGAGGCTGCGCTGACCGGCCTCTTGCCAACCCCACTAACCCCAGTTCAGATCACCAAAGGACTCTCGTTATGGCTGGATGAGAAACGGGGGTCACGTCACCTTTCAGATCTTCTGGCGTCGACATGGATGTTCCTGCTGGATGAGTTGATTGGATGTCGTGCGGACGTTCGGAAAGCCGCTTCGGCCCCGTTAGCGATGAGCCAACCATCCGTTCCGGCGAATCCTCTCGTTAGCGCCGGAACAAGAACAGGCTCGATCTTGTTAGGCCCACTGGAAACCCGCGCGATCAGCGTCAGGCCTGAGGGATGTATGCAAAGGACAAACTACGAGTTCATCGGATGGGACGCGCTGCTCTATGAGTGGGCGCCCAAGGTGATCGGCGCTGTGCTGATCCTCATCGCGGCTTGGTTTATCGGCAAGGCCGTGAAATGGGCCCTGGCGAAGGGGATCAATCGTATTCCTGGCGCCGCCAAGGCGAGCACCAGTGACAACCCGAAGCACTCGATCGGCGCCAGCCTGGGAGATGTCGCCTTTTGGCTAATCCTCTTGTTCGGTGTCGTCGCCGCCCTCGGCGTCCTGAACCTGGGCCAGGTCGTCACGCCCCTGAACTCACTGCTCACGCAGGTCGCGTCCTTCGTGCCGAGCGTCCTCGGCGCGGTCCTGATCTTCTTCATTGGGTTTGTAGTCGCGACTTTGGCCAAGCGAGTCGTCGAGGCTGCACTGCAGGCCGCCAACGCGGATCGCTGGCTTGAGAAGGCCGGCCTGGCCAAGGCGACGGGCTCGACTGGCGTCAGCACCGCGATCGGCACCCTGGTGTTCGTCCTGATTCTGATCCCCATCACGATCGCGGCGCTGGAGCAGCTGGGCATCGAGTCATTGACGGTTCCGGCGGTTGCCGTGCTGTCGACTGTCTTGGCTGCGATCCCGCATGTTCTCGCCGCTGCCATGGTTTTGGCGGTGGGTTGGTTCATCGGTCGCTGGGTCGCCCAGCTGATCGAACGAATCCTGCCGGCGACTGGGTTCGATCGCAGCATCTCGAGCCTGACGGCTCTGACCGCCACGACTCAGGCTCCGGCCGCGCCGAAGCCGACCACGGCTCCCTATGCCGGTGACGTGACACCGGCCACCGCAAGGGCTCTAGGTAGTGATGTGCCCAAGCCGATGACGCCGTCCAGCATCGTGGGCAAGATCGCAATGGCGGCGATCGTCGCCTTCACGGCGGTCGAGGCCGCCAAGCTTCTGCAGTTCGGCACGATCGCCGTGACGCTGCAGGAAATCCTGGCCCTGGCCGGACACGTCATCGTCGGCGGGATCATCATCACCGCCGGCGTGCTGATCGGCGGTGTCGTCGCCAACCTGATCAACAAGGGTACTGGCGGCGCCGATGGCTTCGCCTCCACCCTGGTGCGTTGGGCCACGATCGCATTGGCGACGGCCATGGGCCTTCGCTTCATGGGCATCGCCGACGATATCGTCCTTCTCGCCTTCGGCCTGATCCTGGGGGCGGCTGCGGTGGCGGCAGCGCTAGCCTTCGGGCTCGGCGGGCGCGACGCCGCCAGCAAGGTGGCCCAGACGTGGGCCGACAAGGTCACCAAGACCCCGCCCCAGTGAGACCCGCGGCCGACGATCGACGAGATCGCCGGCCGCATTCTTTTCCCCATTTAACGACGAGTTCGACATGACCGATAACCGCGATCGCGACCCTCGCCTGACCCCAGTGGCCCCGGTCTGGCGCAAATACCTCCCCTGGATCATCGGAGCCGTCGTGCTCCTGCTGCTGCTACTCATGCTGACCCGCTGTGGCGACGACCGCGCCGCCATGGATCCCGCAGCGACTGACGACGCCGCCGTAGCTCCGACGACCGAGACGCCGGTCATGCCCGCCACAAATGCTTCCGTTGGGGTTTCGGGGCTGGACGCCTACCTCGCTGGCTCGGACGCCGCCCCGCGCACTTTCGCGTTCGAGCGCGTCAACTTCGACACCGGCAGCAGCACCATTCGGCCCCAGGATCGTCCCGAGATCGCGGCCGTCGCCGCTGTTCTGAGCCGCTACCCGAATGCCAAGATCCGCCTGTACGGCTATGCGGACGCGCGCGGCTCCAACGCCGCGAACCGAACCCTCGCCCAGGCCCGGGCCGACATCGTCCGTTCCGCCCTGACGGCAGCCGGCGTGGATGCCCGCCGTATCGAGGCGCTTTCAGGCGGGGAAACCAACCCCGTCGACAGCAACGCCACCGCCGGAGGACTTGCTGAAAACCGCCGCACGGAACTGGTCGTCGTCCAGCGCTAACCGCACAGGCCGGGGCTAGCGCCCGGGCCATCCACCTTCAGAGGAGACGTCATGAGCTTTTTCGGAAGAATTTGGGACAAGATCACCGGCCATAAGGCGCGTCCGAGGACGCCTCAGGCCCAAGCGCCCACGAGCACCCCAGTCTCGGCACAGCCCGTTCCTGCGGCGCCCGCCACTCCCTTCACGCCTCAACCGGTCGATGTGGACCAGATCCTCTCCCAAATGGCCGAGATGAAGGGCGGCGGCGGAAACTGGCGGACATCGATCGTCGATCTGCTCAAGCTACTCGACCTGGATTCCAGCCTCGACGCCCGCAAGGACCTCGCCGAGGAGTTGGGCGTGCACGCTGGCGCTCATGGCTCGGCGGAACAGAACATCGCCCTGTCCAAAGCGGTCTGGCGAAAGCTTGCGGAGAATGGCGGCCAGGTTCCGGCCAGTCTGCGAGACTAATCGAACAGGTCGATGTCGGCTCAAGACACTGCTGCGATTCTCCTGCTCGCTCGCCACCTGGATGTGGAAGAGCCTTCGCCTGGGCAATCCAAATGGACGGATATCAAGGCGGCCATCGACGGCCTGAGCAATGATCGCCTTGATGCATCGATCCGCTATTTCGGTCAGGCGGGCTCGCCAGTCACCGCCCGCGCGGCTGAGATGTTGACGGATTTGATGATGGCGAGGATGGTCCGCCTATTGGGCGTGTCGAGATCGGAGCGACAATAGCGCCTCGGACTGGGCGCGGTACAGAGGGTGTCAGTATGAAGCGCTTCTTGCGAGACAACGGCCTGACCCTAGGCTCAAGACTCATAGCCAGAACAGCACGGTAGCGGCGAGGGCTATGGCGACAGGAAGACGGTCGGATAGCGATCGTAGCAGGTGGCGACCCGGTGCCAGTCTTTCAGGCGGCCGAACATGATTTCGATCCGGTTTCGCCGCTTGTAGCGTCGCTTGTCGTAGCGGATGGGTTCGGTGCGGGTTTTGCGGCCTGGGATGCACGGCGTGATCCCCTTGGCCTGCAAGGCGTCCCGGAACCAGTCGGCGTCGTAGCCTCGGTCTCCCAGAAGCCCCTGGGCGCGGGGCAGGCTGTCCAGGAGAGCGGCAGCGCCGATGTAGTCGCTGACCTGACCCGCTGTCATGAAGAGGCTGATGGGCCTTCCGTTCGCATCGGTCACGGCGTGAAGCTTGGTGTTCATGCCGCCTTTCGTGCGTCCGATCAGTCGCCCGAGACCCCCTTTTTTACCCGCAGGCTCGAAGCCGTGCGGTGCGCCTTCAGATAGGTCGCGTCGATCATGACCGTGCGGCGTTCGGTCTGAGCCCCGGACAGGCCCTCCATCATCCGGATGAAGACGCCAGCCTCACTCCATCGCTTCCAGCGGTTGTAGAGGGTCTTGTGCGGCCCGGAGGCCGCCGGCGCATCTCGCCAGCGCAGGCCGTTGCGGTTGACGAAGATGATCCCGCTCAGCACCCGGCGGTCATCCACCCGCGGCTTGCCGTGGCTCTTGGGGAAGAAGGGCTCCAGCCGAGCCATCTGCTCGTCCGTCAGCCAATTTGGCGCCCGGCGGCAAGCGGAGCGCCTGACAGAAGTCCTCCTGGTGCAGCCGCGTGGCGGCAGGCGCATGGCCCGCGCGGTCATAGCGATCGACCAGCAGATAGGAACGGTCGCCAGCCCGACCGGTCGTGACTGAAGCCGTCGGCAGTCGGCACCGCGCGGCGAGCAGCATGCACAACGCTTCGTTCTGGACGCTGCCGGGCAGGCGGGGGTTGTCGGGCTTCAGAATGTGGGTCGAAGGCGCACCATCCAGCGGGATGACGATCTGACCATTCAGCAGCGCCACCGGCAACTTGTCCTGAGCGCCGGCCAGACTCATGGTCACGCCCTTGTCCCCTGCCAGGAAAGGCTTGCGAGGCAACTCGCCGATGATCCGTTCCAGATCATCCGGCGTCGGTAGGGGGCGGTAGTCGCCCTGCTCCGCGCGGGGGCCGCCGACGCGCAGGGCGCCTGCGACGTCGCCGCCAGCGGCCGAGAGGAGGCCGAGCACATCCTCTTGAGCGACGCCGAGCGCGCGCTGCATGGCGCGCATGGGCTCGCCTTCGGGCAGCAGGTTCATCACCCAAGGGACGACCACCTCGGGCGGCCATGCGGCCTCCGCCATCGGCATGGACAGCGAGACCGGAAAGGCTTCCGGCGAGGCGCGCCAGGTCTAGTCATAGATCAGGTTCAGCCCCGCCGGCGACGGCGTCACCTTGGCGACCGGGCTGTCGCGATGGAACAGCACAGGCATCAGCGACGCCCCGCCGTGTTCTCCAAGCGAACGCCGACCGCCTTGGCGGCCGCGAGCGCCTTGCCGAGTTGGGCGGTGGCCTTGCCCGCCTCCAGCTCGACAATAAACCGCTCGCCGGTTCCGATCGCCAGGGCGAGGTCGCGCTGGGTCAGGCCAAGAGCGCGGCGCGCCTCGGCGACCTGCCGGCCGAAATCTTCCGCAGTGACGATCATGCGCGCTCTTCCCGATCGGGAAGATCGCAGCAGATTTCGACCTTAGTCAAGGCCATTCTTACCGATCGGGAAGATAAACCCTGCCCCCTGCCTCACCACGCATGAAATCTTACCGATCGGGCAGATTAGCGTTTCATGGGCCAATCATGGGCAGGCTCATGCGCAGCAGGCCCAAACATCAGCTAAGTCTTTGAAAGAGATGGTGGACGCGACAGGGATTGAACCTGTGACCCCTACGATGTCAACGCTGACATCTATAGCGAATTCAATGACTTCCAGTTCTCCGCACCAGAAAAAGACAAACGAAAACAGCCCGCTCGCCCAGGGTATTATGGGCGTTTCTTGGGCAGGACGTTTCTTACCGGCCGAACTGGAGCCCCCTCCACTAGCCTGTTGTTAGTGGGGCATTTCTGCGCCTTCAGCACAAGGCTGACGTGAAGTTGCCGGTCAGTGCTTCCCCGCCCCGGTGCAACATCCATTAAAGATGTGACAACGCAACCTTATGGCGCTAAGGACCCCCATCCAAGGCGCGGCGGCGCCGTCTCGAGCGCCTTTGTCTAGAAACATCGATGCGTGGCAAGTCGACCAAAGGCTTTGTTGTTACAAGGCTCAAAAGCTAGGCCTCTGTTTTTCAATTGGTTTTCTCCAGTCTACGAATCTGAGAGTCGGGCGTTCGAATAGCTCCGGGTGCGCCAGTTTTCTGAAATTGCTGAAGACGTTGCGGAAAAACTTAAGTGGTGCGCTGCGTGTTCAAGGCGCGTGTGTGGGCGGGACGGTAGGGACACGGCTGACGTTGTGGAATTCAAAACAACGCTAACGCATTTTCACCATCCCGCTTAATCCGCCCTTGAATCTCGTCGTCTATCATCGGTCTCGTAGATCGAAGGATTGATCCGATGAATACGAACCGAGCCAAGGGTATGGCGATGTCCGTTATCGCGCTGATGTTGCTGGCCCAGCCCGCCGCTGCAGGGCCCGTGATCAACATTATGGGACGCGTCGCAACGGTGTGCCGCGTGTCCCTGGCCGGTGGTTCGCCACGGGTCGCGGAGAATGGCAAGCGAGACCTCGGCCGCTTGACCGAGCTTTGCAACAACGTCGATGGCTATCGTCTCGTACTGCTGCATCCGGCGGGTCTCGAGGACGCGGCGGTGATGGTGGATGGCCAGCGTATTCCCATCGCTTCGGACTCTACCCGCACCGTCATCGTCGATAGCGACCACGCCGATTATCGCGATCGCAATCTGACGCTGCTGGTCGCCGACAACACCTTGGCGGTGCCGGTCAATATCGAAGCTCAGCCTAAAGGCATGATCTTCTGACACCCATCTGACACCGACCCGTGGGTCGGGGCGGCGCTCGTCGATCCTATAAACGAGGCGTGCATTGCGACGGCGACGACAGGCCCGCGCGAGGCGTGAAGGTCAGCGTGACGACGTCCGAATAGGCGCCGGCGGGGATGTTGGCCGCCTGAGCCTGGGGTAGCTCGACCTGGAATGGATGAGCACGCCCCGCCGGCGCTGGCGTCCTGGTGCAACTTAGCTTCGATCCAGACTCAATGGTCACGCCGGACAGCTTCATTCCATAGTTCAGGCCGTACGGATCGCCCTCGCGGCGTTGCAGCCGACCCCACCGGGCGGCGACGTCTATGTCATAGGGCACGGTCGATTGGGTCGTGACTACCAGGTTGCGCGTCACGGTGCCCCCGGTCGGGTCCAGCGCGCCGAAGGCGATCTCGCCGCGCCGAACGCCGGCCGCCCCAACGTAGGTCGAAATCCGTTCCGGCACGTTGAGATCGACGGCCAGGCCGGCGCCCCGCTGGAATTCGGAAGGACCGACGATCTGGTCGCCGGAATAGCAGACGAAACGCGCCTCCAGTGCCTCATAGTAGTCGCCGGAGGACGCGTCTTGGCCGGCAGGTAGGCTGAACCGCATGGTCTCGGACGCTAGGTCGCCGGAGGGGCCGTCGCCGAATTGGACCAAGGCTCCGTTGGTGGCGTTCGGCTGTTCGGCGCCGGTCACGAACACCTGGCGTGAGGTGTCGCGATTCCAGCGAATGTCGTAACCGCCTGGGCCCGAACTGATCCGCGGCGCGCCAGCCGGCGAATCGATATCGGCGAGCAGAAAGCGGACGGCGGTCGCCGCCCCATCGACGCGGCGCACTCTCAAGGTGAAGGCGCGTTCGATGGGTGCCGGCGAGAAGGGATCGTATTCAAGCGACAGATCCTGACCGGTGATCTGGAACTCCGCGCAGCCAGCCAATGCGGCCTGAGGCGCCGCCACGACCAAGAACGTCGCAAGGGCGGCAGCGGCGATCAGTGTCCTCTTCATCAGCGTGTCTCCGGGCGAAGGATGCCGATACGCACCAATCCTTGGGCGTCGGCAGGAACATCGAGATAATAGACGGTCGGCGAGGACAAAGACGTTTCGATCCGCCAGCGGCCGGGGCGCAGACCCTGGACGGAGAACCGCCCTGACGCATTGGTGAACATTCGGATTGGCTTGCGGTCGGGGTGCGCCAGTTCGACGGCCTGACCCACCCAGAGGGAGAGCGGCTGGCCACTCGCTGTCATAAGCTGGCCCACTGCAGACACGAAATAATCTGAGCCGACGGTGATCAGATACCCTGACCGATAGGGCGGCAGCACCTGAGCCGAGCCTGCGCCTAGGTCGTAGCCCGGAGGAGCTTCGGGTGCGTCGAAGGTCAGGACGCGCGGAGAGTAGGCGCTGAGCTCCGGCGAGACCGCGCCACCCAGAACGCCCGAGCGCGCAGAGAAGAACTCGTCCCGCGGGTCGATGTAGACTACGGCGTTGTTCAGCGACGGATGCGCCCGCACGAGGGCAAAGCTGTCGTAGATCGGGCGCGACACCGCAAAGGCGCTGTCGGCAAAGGCCAAAGAGGCGCCGGCGCGCAGTGAGGTCCGCTGGTCGGTGATCTCTCCACCGTCGGAATCGAAGAAGGTCTGATGGCTGGCGCCCAGTTCGACGCGGTTCAACACGCTGTTAAAGGAGGCGTTGACACCTGTCGCCGATTCCGAACGATCGATATTTGCCGCCGCGCTCCAGGAATGGACGCCGCGTCCACGCGATGTCTGATAGCCGACGCGAGCACGATCGCGACGCGAATCCACCTCGGCCGTGCCGCTCGAATACGGGCTGAAGCGGTAGATGAGGGCGAGGCGAACGCCGTACTCCTCCTTGTTCCGACGGTCCTCGTAGATGCCCTCCATGGTCCATTGCAGACGCGGGCTGGCGCGCCAGCCGTAGGTCGCGCGCAACGTACGCTGGTCCGGCTCAGCGCCCCGACCGGCCGAATAGAAGGCGTCGGTCGTGACATACTGGGTCGTGCCGATACTGTGGGCATAGGTCAGGCCCGCTTCCCAGACGTAGCGATTGTCGGCCGCCAGTGTGCCCGGCGTGGCGAAATCCTCGCTCACGGTCTGGAAGGTGCCGGTCAGGGTGCGAACCGCGCCGAATCCGTCGCCGAATGTGCGCTCAAAGCTGACGTTCACGGCATAGCCTTCGCCGATGCCGTTGATGGACGAGGCGGCCAAGTCGCCGCCAATTGTGCCGATGGGCGACGCCCATACAGCTTCGGTTCCGACGACGCCGCCATCGTTGTTGACGCGGAAATTCGCGCCGGCGGTGAAGGCGTCCGTCAGACCTCGGCGATAGAAGCCCGATCCGCCGACTTGATCGGTGTAGTCAAGACCGTCATTACCGGGGTTGCTTTCTACACCGGCGAAGACGCCGAACTCCGCAAGGCCGCGCGCCAGCAGGCTGCGGTCGAAGTTGAGCGAGAAGTTGAAGACCGTCTCGCGGCCCGCATCGTCGCGGATCACCAGACGAACGTCGTTGGCGCCCTGTGCGAAAGGGAAGTCGCGGATGTCGTAGGTCCCGGGCTCAAGACGGGTCTGCTGGACGGACCGGCCGTTGATAGAGGTCTCGACCGTGGAGGCGCGCTCCAAGGTGAAGGTGCGCTGGCCGCGCGGTTGGACGTTTCTCTGGGGCTCCAGTTCCGCGTAAGAGCGGACCATCGACAGGCCGGCCATCGACGTCGCGCCCGAGAAGCCACGCGAGATCGGGTTCAGGTCGCCTGCAGTATAGCGCGCTGTGCGTTCGATATCATCATAGACGAGACGCGTGCCGTCGCGGCTGAACCCGTCGCTGATGGTTGCTTCGTTCTCCAGCACCACCCCGCGATAACGGATGGCGCTATCGAGCAGGATAGTGGGGGTGTCGAAGCCCGTGTTGTCGCTCAGGCCCTGATGAACGTAATCGGTTGAAAAGAAGGCGGTGACATAGCCCGACAGCCGCGCCGGTGCTTCCAGGCGTCCGGTCACGGCATAGCTCGATCCGGCGATGCTGATCGATTGTCTGGGCCGTAACGAGGGGTCTAGGGTCATGATCAGACCGAAGGTCGCCGGATCGTAGGCCAGCGGCACCCCCAGTGCCGCCAGGGTCTCAGTCGAGACGCGATCATCACTCGCCGTCGCCGCGCGGATTCGGGCGGCCTCTACCGTCGAAAGGCGGGACTCTAACAGGGGCAGAAGCGTATCCATATCGACCAGAATGCGGTCATCCGCCGTCAGGACGTACTCGACCTCGCCCAATATGAAGGCGCCGTCACGCAAGGGACCGCCAAGCGGAATATCGTGCCCTGACGTATTCAGCCGCTCGGGCGGACGTGGCGCGGTCTGAATGATTTCGCCCATTCCGTCGGCCCATGCCGGGACGACGCAGCTCGTGGCTGCGATAGCGATCATCCACGGCAGGAGCTTCATCGTGTCAGCGACCCTCGACGGGGGCGATATCCACCACGACAGCGCCATCCGCGCGCGGCAGATCGACATTGATCGGCAGTCGGCGGCTCGCGCCCGACGGAATCAGGCCCAACCCCATGCGGCGCTGGATCTCATCCGGCTCATAGGACTCGCGGAAGACAACCGCGCCGTCTGGCGCGCGTTGCGTTATGGTCATGCGCCCACGGCCGACGTAGCCATAGGTCGCGCCGGCATTGCTGACCTGGATCACTGGGCGGCTCTTGCCGTCTGCGTCCGTCTCGATTGCTGCGGAGGCGATCTTGAGGTCGGGTGAAGCGCCGTTGGGGCCAACGCTGATCAGAACCTTGAAATTGTAGAGAACCTGAATGGCGTTCTCATTCTCAGGCAACTGAATGGGGAGTTGCGCGACTGAAACGTAATAATGGCGACTGCCGGTGGGAGCGGGATCGCCCACCCACTGGACGCGGAACGCCTGAGATTGACCGGGTTCGACGGTCGCGGTGGCGGGGAAGATCAGCAGATCTTCGCTCTCTTGGTCTGTCTCGCGAAATTCACCGTCCACTAGTTCGACGGGACGCGCGACCAATTCGACCGGCACGGTGGTCGTGAAGGTGTTTTGCAGCGTCACGACGGCCGAGCTTCGACGGCCGGATGTCAGAAGATCCAGCACGACAGGCTGGACGTTCAGCGCGGCGACCGGAAGCCCGGACACCAGAAGCGCAGCGCTCGCTAAACCAAAGGCCTTTAAGATCCGAAAACCACCGCCAAACATAACAAATCCTAGAGCAATGGCTGAAGAAAACGCCGGATTGGTCCATCTGAACCAATCCGGCGAATATCCCGGCTCGGTGAAGCCGGCATTAACAGTCGGGCCTCAAGTGCCCGGCGTCACGATCAATTCGACCGAGCCGGTGTAAGTGCCGGCAGCCAGACGACGATCGGTCAGCGATGACCAGTTTGTGGCAGTCGGGCTTGAACCGTTGCTCGAAGCGACAGCCGCGCCGTCGCTTGCCGCTTGAGTGAACCGAACGCGCGTATTCGGCTCGTTCGGGCTATCGTGGCCGCCGAAACGCGAAGCCACGGTAGAAGAGCCGTCGGTGCTGGTCGAGTCCAAAAAGACGTTGTTCAGGCTGGCGTCCAGATTGTAACGGATGAACTGGGCGAAGTCGCCTTGAGTAAGTCCGGAACCTGTCGAGCCTGTACGAGCAAGGACGGCGCGCTTGACCTCGACCTTGTTGTTAACGCCATTGCAGAAGGCAATGATGTTTGCACCATTCAACGCATTAGCGATTTCGGTGGTCACAGCAGAACGGACTTTGGCGTTGGCGTCCGTTAGTTCTGACCCCAGCGTCACGGTGGATGTCTGGGCGGAGACGCCGCACTTCGGAGCGACCGAAGCGTTGATGACGACAGTTTCCGACTGAGCCGTCTGAGCCGAAGCGGCGCCAGCGATCATCAGGGCGGCGGCCGAAACGGCCACGAAAGCGATACGGTTCATTTTACGTTCCTTGAAAGAATAGGCCGGTCTTGACCGACGGTGTGATCGAGGAAGGCGAAATGCTCTGCCTCGGGGCTTCGGGCGACGTCAAAGCGCCTCCGCGAATTCTGTGTTCGGCTTCGCTGCGTCATGCGCGCGCGCCGATGGTGAGTGTGATGGTGTCGCTGTACTGACCTGCGGCCAGACGGCGACTCAAGGTCGTTTGCGACGGCCAATCGACGGTCAGGACGGCATCGCGATCAATCGCGACACCATCCCCGGAGCCCAGGCCGTTCGGTTGAGCCAGAATGCAGTCGCCACCGTCGCGGAGTTCGGTCGACAAACAGCGTCCACTCTGCACTTGACCTTCGTCGGTTTCGATTTTGACGCTCAGGCCATAGATCTTGTTGAAGGCATAGCCGGATCGATCATCCGAGGCAGTTTGGTTGACCAGGCGGCCTGCCGTCGCCCGCGCAGAGATAGAAAATGGAGTGTTGCAGTCGATGCGCAGCGCCAGATTTTGGCTGTGGGCGTCTTCCAGATCAGTGGCGACGTCGATGGTCCCGATAGCGCCCGGCTTGAACCCACAGCGTTCGGCCACAGTCGCGGTCACCGCAATATCGACGCCTTCGGCAGACTGTGCATTGACGGTTCCTGCAAACAAGCAGGCCGCCGCAGCGACCCCTAAGGCCGCTTCCTCTACGAAGCGCTTGATAGCCATTCCCAACCCCTGCCCCCGACGCTTCGTCAGCGCCTTGACTGGTCACGGCCCTACAAAAGGTGTGCCATGCCAATTTGGGACACCTTTGATCCGTGATAGGGCGAAAAGCAAGCGAAATTAACATCCTGTTAACTAAATTCTGATGGAGCAGGGTGATTCGACGAAGAACTCTAGTGAATTTGTCCCAAGGGGCGTTCGAGGCAGGAGTTGTATGCTCAACAAGCCTGAGTGTATCAAATCGGCACCGAGGCTGCTCTCACAAAGCGAGGTTGGCAGATCAGAAGCTCGGGCGACTAACCGACGCAGATAGAGCGAATATCACCTCAGCCGTGTTGATGGGTTGTACGGCCTCAGTATTTCGTTGGCCCGTTCACGCCCATACGCAAAATGCGAGGATACTGCTGGGATCGCGAGACTTCCATCGGCCACGCCAAAACGAAGGCGGCTATGGTCGGCCACAAGAAAAGCGTCCCTTTGACGTTCGTAACTCATTGAAGGCCACGCGCATTGTAAGGGCCGATGTAACAGCCAAACAGAAATAAGCTATTGTAATAAAAGACTATTGCATCAGACTGCGAATCTGAGGGTCGGGCGTTCGAATCGCTCCGGGTGCGCCACTTCTTCGAAACAATACGACTTAAAACGCGGCGCCGATTTAGGCGGGCCGTTCGCCGCCTCGCGATACGTCGCAGCGCATCGCGAGGGCTTCTACGCGCGCCTAGAACTGTTTCGACAACGACACGAAGGTGCGCCAGCCTTTGTCATGTTGGTTATAGGGCGCACGGGACAGGGGTTTGGCGAACTCGATGCGCAGGGTGGCCTTGCGGTCGAAGGTGATGCGCGAACCGGCGCCGGCAGACGTCAGCTGTTCGGACCAGTCGCGTCCGGGCGCCTTGTTCCAAACCTTGGCGGTGTCGAAGAAGGCGAAGGCCTGGGCGAAGGTGATCAGGTCGCTTTTGGGATCATATCCGATCCGCGCCTCGATCATCCCGGCGACGGCCTTGTCGCCGCTGGCTTCGCCATAGTCATAAGCCCGGCCATAGGTCGGACCGCCGACGAAGAACTCTTCGGAGCTCAGCAAGGCGTCGTCCGACCATTGGCCTGAGGCCTCGACATAGACGCCGACATACTTGCTGAGATCGCGATAGGCGCTGACCTGGGCGTTGACCTTGAAGAACTCGCCCGTCGCGTCGTAGCGCGTATTCAGCGGCGAGCGCTCGGTCGTGGCGCCGAAGGCGTCAATCCCTTTCGATAGCTGAATTGAGCCGGCCATCCAGCCGGGGCTGTAACGTCGCTGTCCCGCCACCGACACCCGCGCCACGGTCAGGGTCTCGTCGGCGCGACCCGTCTCGACGTAGTGTTGCTCGACGCGACGGACATCCAGTCCGGCATTAAGCCACAGGTTCTTGTCGCGCGAACGGACCAGGGGATGCGAGAGCGTGACCGAGGCCATGCGGCTGCTCCCCCCGACCCAGCCCGATGCGTTCTGAAGCGGCGCATCCGTCTCATAGCCCGACACGCCAAAGCGGACGCGGCCGCCTCCGGGAGCGACGACAGAGTAGGACGCATCGACATAGGTGAGCTCTTCAGGGCGATCCGGCACCGTCAGCACGCCCAATGTGATCTGGTCGCCGGCCGTAAAGGTCGAGTTGCGGGCGCCGGACAAATAGACCTGCCACGGACCTTGGGTTTCGGAGCCGCGATTGTCGGCATAGACGCCGGCGCTGCCCGCGGCCATTTCCGTCTCGACCACTAGGCGGTGCTGCGCCGGGTCGCCGATGATCGGCTCGATGCGACTGGTCAGTTTGACGCCGGGCACGTCGGACGCCAGCGACAGACGGCGATCCAGTTCGCCGATGGTCAGGGGGCGCTGGTTAACCAAAGGCTTCAGGATCGATTCGACAGCCTGCGCGCCATCGCCGGTCAGTTTCAGTTCCGAGATATAGCCCTCGAACACGACAATGCGGGCAGCGCCGATCGCAGGGTCGGTCTCGGCGACGACGGCGCGGGTCAGGAAATAGCCGTCGTTGCGATAACGCGCGGTGATCGCATTGGCGGACTGCACCAGATCATCCACCGAGATGCGTCGCGCTAATTGCTGGTCATAGGTGTCGGCGAGATCGGCGAGTGGATAGGCGCTCACCCCCTGTATCAGCATGCTGGTCAGGATCAGACATCCGGCGCATCCGGCGTCCGGCGTCGAGGCCGGCTCAGCGTCCGCGCGAACCGGTCCCGCGACAGCCACGGTCAGCACCGCCACCATCCCCCACAGGACGCTGATTGTTCTTAACCATGAAGTCGAGAAAATATGACGCACGCCGTTCTCCAAACACGGGAGGCCACTTACGGCGTTCGAGTTAAAAATCGCGTTAATATCGCCAGTTAAGAGCTTGGCAGGCACGTCCTGATATCCAGAACATCAAACAGAATGTCTGGAGCCTGCGTTGGCCAATCGATACGCAATATTCTTTGCCGTCCTCTTCTTCATCGTGCGCTACCCGACCCAGGCTCTGGCGGATGAATGGCGCATTAGGGAAGTCGCGGGCGTTGTTCGCGTGGCCATACCGGCGCGGCCCGCTGCAAACGGCTCGGTTGGGCAGGTATTACCGACCGGAACCAGCGTCACGACAGGCGGCAACGGCCGCGCGATGATCACGAACGGTCAGCAAAGGGTCGTGGTAGGGCCGAACAGTCGCACCACGCTCGCGCCAGAAGTCGGAGGTATGACGCGGGTCTTGCAGGACCTCGGCTCGGCCCTTTTCCAGGTCGATCGGCAGAGGCAGCCGCACTTCCGCGTGGAGACGCCCCTGCTTGCCGCCGTGGTGAAGGGGACGACATTTACTGTCACCGTCGACCCAATGGGCGACCGCGTGCATGTCGCAGAAGGTCTGGTCGAAGTTCGCGCCAATAACGGCAATGCCGTCAGCGACGTGGCGGCGGGCGCCACCGCCCTGGTTCCACGCCAACAACCGTCCAGCGTCGAGGTTTCCACACCGGCCGCTGCAGTTCCGACGGAAGCGGCTCCCGTTGCGGCGCCGAGTCTGGACTACGAGGCCTTGACCGATGGTCTGGTCCAGAACCCCCCAGCGGCCGCGCCAGCAGCCACTACTGTGACGGCCTCCATATCAGGGCCCTCGACGGCCGCGACGACAACAACAGCGGCTACGACCACAAGCACGACTTCGGTTCCAACGACGTCTTCAACAGCGACGTCCACCGCTGCGGCAGGAAACTCAGCTTCAAGCGGAAACGCTTCACTGCCGCCAGCTGCAACCAACGCAAGCAACAATGCCGCAGCGGGCCTGGGTAACAGCGCCAATCCTGGAGCGACTAATCCTGGCAACCCCGGCTCGGGCAACCCAGGCGCCGGCAACCCGGGCAACGGTAATCCGGGCTCGGGCAACCCTGGCTCAGGCAATCCGGGCTCGGGCAACCCCGTCAACGGCAACCCTGGCGCTGGCAATCCGGGCAATGGCAACCCAGGCGCTGGCAATCCCGGCAACGGTAATCCGGGCAAT
>NZ_JZRG01000002.1:0-19191 GCF_000964075.1 Brevundimonas sp. KM4
TCCACTTTTACGGGGGAAGATCAAACGCGGCCAGCGCAGACTTGCGACGCTCGTTGATGGGGCCATCCGTGGCGACCACTTCCACAAAGACCAGCAAAGGATGTTCGCCGTCGATATCGGCAAGGATCACGTCGGGTAGGTTCTTGTCCGCCTGCCGATCCTTCGGGCCATGTCGTCGTAGCGGGCCACGACCTTCGCCCCGCTCTCTGAAACAAACAGGACTGTAGGACTGGCTAGGAACCTTGGGGCGAACTCCTCGATCACCGCCTTGGTGATGACCGAACTCGGACCAGGCTTCATGCGCTGAGTTTCGCCATTGGGGAAGTTGACCAAGACCTGATCGTCCGCTTGGCTGGCGCCGCCGCGCACGATGGCGATCCGCGCCAACGCCCCGGCGTTCAGATGCGCCCGGCTCCAAGCCGTAATGGCCGACACCAGAACATCGCCTTCAAGGGTAGGATCGAACAGATCTGCGAAATCTTTCCGAAGTGCATACCGCGGCTTGCTGGAGGTAGTAGGCAGGTCGGTGCGTTCAATCACTGCTCCCATTGCGACCAAACCCTCGCGCAGAGTTTCATCGCGGATCGGTTCGCGCGTATTGTCTTGATACCAGCGGACGCCCTCCGCGAAGCCGCCCGGCTTAAGAATGTCGGCGGCATAGGTTTGACGAGCCGCGTCCGATGCGTCGGGCGTCGCCTTGATATCCGTCATGCGATAGACGTGTTTGGGGCCGA
Organism: Brevundimonas sp. KM4; assembly: GCF_000964075.1. NCBI lineage: Bacteria > Pseudomonadati > Pseudomonadota > Alphaproteobacteria > Caulobacterales > Caulobacteraceae > Brevundimonas > Brevundimonas sp. KM4. The sequence goes on from NZ_JZRG01000002.1 coordinate 735, forward strand.
GCCAGCCCTCTTCTCCTTCGACCGCCCCGATGTAGAGGGCGGTGAACACCGTGCTGGCGGCCAACATCCGGGTGCAATAGGCACGGTGCGGCGTTCCTTCAGGGAAGATTGCCTGAAGACGCGCATGAACCTCATCGCGGCTGGGCAAAGACCTCATGCCGCCGCCTCAACATAGAGCGCACGCAAGGCTGCTTCGAAGGCCGTAAGGTCGGCGTCTTTCTTCAATAGGGGTTCAAGCGCTGTCATATCAGCAGCGGTCGGGAGGGGCACAGCTTCGAGTTCGAAGGCGGAGACCGCCACGCTGCCGCTGATGCATCGAAACACCTCGTCGACGACCTTGCTGTTCAGCACAGCCGCCAGCAAAGCCGGCGATACCTTGGGTCGGCCGACAGGACGGATCATGTTGAGATGATTTTCGACAACGACCGCCTTGTGCGTCCGTATGAAGGCTGCAGGCAGTTCAGCCGCGATCAATCGGCGCTCCTGCTCCTTGGACGTCGTACGTTGGACCAAGACGCAAGGCTCCCGCGTCAGCAGCCATTGGTCGCCGGTACGAATTTCGAACCAGGGGGCATGATTGCGCTTCTCAGCACGGAAGCCGAAGCGACCATCGGCGCTGACCGCCTCAGCCCATATCAACGGATGGCGACCGCGTCCGGCGCGTTCACAGAGTTGATCCTTGAACCGGTTCCAGACGAGAGGGCCTGTCGAAACCCTGTAGCCCCAACCCGACAGACGCGTCGTCATCCGCGAGGCCGCTGCCGCAAGGATCGACTGATCGGGCGACCGTGGAGCCAGCCAAGGCGCATCCAGAGATTTGGGAAGACTGATTGCTCCATTGCGGACGAGAACGGCTTCGCGTTCATTCTCGAGAGTCACATAATGCACTTGGGCCGCGCCTGACTTGGCGCCCTTGCGAAACACCGTGAGCATTGTTTCCTGCAAGGCGTCTTCGAACACCCCTTTTCGGCTATGCACGAAATCGATCGCCTCAGGAGGCGCATCTTCGGCCAGCAAGCGGCGCAGCGCCGAAAAATACTGCCCACCCAAAACGCTGGTCGGGGTCAGATAAGCGATGACGCCTTTTGGTCGTGTCCAACGAAGAGCGATATCCGTGAAAACGCCGTAGAGATTGGCGTGACCGTAGAGACTGCGCGCAAATCGTTGCCTTTGCTCGGGCGTGAGACGGACCCGGCCATAAGGCGGATTGCCGATAACGAGATCATAGTCGGCCTTCGGAGCGCGCTCCAAGGTATCAACGACTTCAATGACTCGGGGCGCGTTCCGGCGAGCAGCGCGTGATAAGGGAGCTAACGCGAGATCAAGAGCTGTCTGAGCAAAACCCGCTGCATATGGGTCTAACTCCAATCCTTTAAATCGACGCTCGATCTGGCTGAGAATGACACGTGGTTCTGCCCCATCCAAGGCCGCGACCATTCGAGTAACGACTGGAAGAAGAAGGGCGCCGCCGCCCACGGCAGGGTCAAGAACACGCGCCTTCGCCCAGTCCACGCCAGCTTCTTCGGCCAGCGCAATCAAACGACTGACGAGCGCGGGCGGTGTGTAGAACGCCCCTAGCGTGCCGCGATCATGAGAACTCAGCATCACCGTATAGAGCGACGACAAGCTATAGGCCGCCTCCTCCAGTGGAAGCGCGGCTGCTGCGTCACCTAGAGCATCTGCCATTCCGCGCGCCGTCGCATCCAGCAAACCGAATGGCGTTGCCGGTGGTGTGTTCAACTTCAGATCAGGTTCGACAAGAAGCGCTAAACGGTCAAAAGCACGACGCACAAACACGGCCGACATCTCGCGACGCTGCGGCTCTGGCGTAGCGGCGATCCAAACGCGCGCTAACGTCCGAATTCGCGCAAGTTCATATCGAGCGACCTCAGGTTCGACCTCCATGGCCAAAGGTCGAACGATCAGCTTCAGATTAGCGCTCATCAGCTTTGCCACCAGATTCGTTCTTGAATCGTTCCAGTGTTAGAACGGAGCTTGAGTTTCAACAAATTGCTGGTCAACCTGAAGCTTGGATGGACCTCCTACCGCAGCTGGCCCCTCAATCCTCGTCCATTTTCAGGGCGGCGATGAAGGCTTCCTGCGGGATCTCGACCTTGCCGAACTGGCGCATGCGCTTCTTGCCGGCCTTCTGTTTCTCCAGCAGCTTCTTCTTGCGGGTGGCGTCGCCGCCGTAGCATTTCGAGGTCACGTCCTTGCGCAGGGCGCGGACGGTCTCGCGGGCGATGATCTTGCCGCCGATGGCCGCCTGGATCGGGATCTGGAACAGGTGGGGCGGGATCAGTTCCTTCATCTTCTCGACCATGCCCCGGCCGCGCGTCTCGGCGCGGGCGCGGTGGACCAGCATGGACAGGGCGTCCACCGGCTCGGCGTTGACCAGGATGGACATCTTCACCAGGTCGCCGACCTTGTATTCGGTGATCTCGTAGTCGAACGAGGCATAGCCCTTCGAGATCGACTTCAGTCGGTCGTAGAAGTCGAACACCACCTCGTTCAGCGGCAGCTCATAGACCACCATCGCCCGGTTGCCGACGTAGGACAGTTCGATCTGCTGGCCGCGACGGTCCTGACACAGCTTGATGACGCCGCCCAGGTACTCGTCCGGGGTCAGGATGGTGGCCTTGATCCAGGGTTCGGCGATGGTCTCGATCTGCATCACGTCGGGCAGGTCGGCGGGGTTATGCAGGTCGATTTCGGAGCCGTCGCGCAGGCCGATCTTGTAGACGACGGACGGCGCCGTGGCGATCAGGTCGAGGTTGAACTCACGGCTCAGGCGCTCCTGAATGATCTCCAGGTGCAGCAAACCCAGGAAGCCGCAGCGGAAGCCGAAGCCCAGGGCCGCCGAGCTCTCCATCTCATAGGTGAAGGAGGCGTCGTTCAGGCGCAGCTTGCCGATCGCGGCGCGCAGATCCTCGAAGTCGGCGGCGTCCACCGGGAACAGGCCGCAGAAGACCACCGACTGGACTTCCTTGAACCCCTTCAGCGGTTCGGCGGTCGGCTTCTTCTCGTCGGTGATGGTGTCGCCGACGGCGGCGTGGGCGACTTCCTTGATCTGGGCGGTGATGAAGCCGACCTCGCCGGGGCCGAGTTGATCGACCGGCGTGTTCTTGGGCAGGAAGACGCCGACACGGTCGATCAGGTGGGTCGAGCCGTTGCGCATCATCTTGACCCGCATGCCGGTCTTCAGCACGCCGTCGAAGACGCGCACCAGCACGACGACGCCGAGGTAGGGGTCGTACCAGGCGTCGACCAGCATGGCCTTCAGGGGCGCATTCACATCCCCCTTGGGCGCCGGCAGCTTGGTGACGATGGCCTCAAGCACCTCCTCGATGCCGATGCCGGACTTGGCGCTGGCCAGGACGGCTTCGGAGGCGTCGATGCCGATCACGTCCTCAATCTGGGCGCGCACGCGGTCCGGCTCGGCGGCCGGCAGATCGACCTTGTTCAGGACCGGGACGATCTCGTGGTTGTTGTCGATGGCCTGATAGACATTGGCCAGGGTCTGGGCCTCGACTCCTTGCGAGGCGTCCACGACCAGCAGCGAGCCTTCGCAGGCGGCCAGGGACCGGCTGACCTCATAGGCGAAGTCCACGTGGCCCGGCGTGTCCATCAGGTTCAGGATGTATTCCTCGCCGTCCCTGGCCTTGTAGGTCAGGCGCACGGTCTGGGCCTTGATGGTGATGCCCCGTTCCTTCTCGATCTCCATATTGTCGAGCACCTGCTCGGACATCTCGCGCGCGGTCAGGCCGCCGGTGTGCTGGATCAGGCGGTCGGACAGGGTCGACTTGCCATGGTCGATGTGCGCGACCACGCTGAAGTTGCGAATGTTCGAGATCGGGGGAGTCGTCATCCGCGCGCCCCTATCACGCGCGGGCGCCGGGGACCAGACGCGGCACGATCCGGCCCCGATCAACAGGCGTATTACAGCTTTGCAATGATGGCGTTTGTCTTTGAGCGCGGCCCTGTGACGCGATAAGGAGACAGCCATCGCCTGATCGCTCTTCAAGGACGTTTTTCCGTGCTCCAGACGACCCGACCCACTCTCTTGGCCGGTGCGGCCGTTCTGGCCGTCCTGCTGCTGGCCGGCTGCGGCGGCGGAGACGACAAGAAGGCCGACGGCAAGGAGGCGGCCGGCGCGCGCCAGACCGTGACCGCCGCGACCGTGACCCAGATCAACCTGGCCCGCACGGTCAGCGCCTCGGGCTCCGTCTCCGCCTGGGAAGAGGTGCCGGTGGCGGCCGAGACCGGCGGCCTGACCGCCGTCGCCGTCTATGTGGACGAAGGCTCCTACGTGCGTCAGGGCCAGCCGCTGGTGCAGATGAACGACGTCCTGCTGCGCGCCCAGCTGCGCCAGCAGCAGGCCCAGGTGCAACTGGCCGAGGCCAATGTGGCCCGTGACAACGCCGCGCTCGATCGCGCGCAGCAGCTGAAGGAACGCGGCTTCCTCAGCCAGGCGTCGCTGGACACGGCCCTCGCCAATCAGCGCAGCTCGAACGCCAATCTGGCCGCCGCCCGCGCGGCCCTCAGCCAGACCCAGACCCAGTTGTCGCAGGCGACCATCCGCGCGCCCGTCAGCGGCCTGATCATCAGCCGCAGCGTCACCAAGGGCCAGATCATCGCCGCCGGAACTGAGCTGTTCCGCATGGTTCGCGACGGCCGGCTTGAGCTGGACGCCCAGGTGCCGGAGACCGAACTGTCGCTGGTGCGCGCCGGTCAGTCCGCGATCGTGACTTCCAGCGAGGCCGGCCAGACCACCGGCTCGGTCCGCATCGTCACGCCCGAGGTCAATGCGCAGACCCGCCTGGGCCTGGCCCGCATCTCCCTGGCGCCCGGCGCCCAGCTGCGGCCCGGTATGTTCGCCCGCGCCGAGATCGCCGTCGGCGATCAGCCCGCCCTGGTCGTGCCGGCCTCGGCGGTCGTCTATCGCGAGGCCAAGGCCGGGGTCTATGTCGTGGCTCAGGGCGATGTCGTCCGCTTCGTCCCGGTCACGACCGGGGTTCGCAGCGGCGACCGCGTCGCGGTCACGGGCGTCCAGGCCGGTCAGCGCGTCGTCGTGCAGGGCGCAGGCTTCCTGGGCGAAGGCGACCATGTGACGGTGGCCCCGGCGACCGCCGCGCCCCAGCCGGCGACGCCCGCCGCCCCTGCCCCCGCGCCTGCCGCCGCGCGCTAAGGAACCGGACCGATGGGCTTTCAGAACATCTCGTCCTGGTCGATCAGGAACCCGATCCCCATCGTCCTGCTGTTCGTCGTCCTGACGATCGCGGGGACGATGAGCTATTTCAAGCTCAGGACGAACAACTTCCCCGACGTGGATCTGCCGGTCGTCGCCGTGACGGTGGTCCAGGCCGGCGCGGCCCCGACCGAGATGGAGACCCAGGTCACCCGGCTGGTCGAGGATGCGGTGGCGGGCCTGGGCTCGGTCAAGCACATCACCTCGGTCGTCAACGAGGGCGTGTCCACCACCTCGATCGAGTTCCAGTTGGGCGTGAACCTGGAGAAGGTCACCAACGACGTCCGCAACGCCGTCAGCGGCATCCGACAGAACCTGCCCGCCGACGTGCAGGAACCGATCGTCCAACGCATCGAGTTCACCGCCATCCCCTTCGCCAACTATGTGGTGCGGGCGCCGGGCATGAGCCCCGAGGAGCTGAGCTGGTTCGTCGACAACACCGTGGCCAAACGCCTGCTGTCGGTGCGCGGCGTCAGCCAGATCAGCCGTGACGGCGGCGTCAGCCGTGAAATCCGCATCAAGCTGGACCCCGCGCGGCTGGCCGCGTCGGGCGTGACGGCGGCCCAGGTGTCGAACCAGCTGCGCGCCTCCAACATCAACCTGCCGGGCGGCCGCGGCGAGATCGCAGGCGAGGAGCAGGCCATCCGCACCGTCGGTTCGGCCAAGTCGGTCGAACAGCTGCGCGAGACCCTGATCCCCATCGGCAGCCGCAGCGTGCGCCTGGGCGACCTGGGCCAGATCACCGACGAATGGTCCGAGCCGCGCGGCCGCGCCCGCTTCAACGGTCAGGAAGTCGTCGGCTTCGGCGTCTCGCGCGCCATCGGCTCGTCCGAGGTGGACGTCTATGACCGCGTCAAGGCCGAGATCGAGAAGCTGGACCAGGAGCGCGGCGACGTCGCCATCGAGGAGGTGGCCAACACCACAGAGGACGTCGTCAACAACTTCCACGCCTCGGTCGAGACGCTGGTGCTGGGCGCCCTGCTGGCGATCGCGGTCGTCTTCATCTTCCTGCGGGACTGGCGCGCGACCCTGATCGCGGCGGTGGCCATGCCGCTGTCGCTGATCCCGACCTTCTGGGTGATGGACCTGACGAACCAGTCGCTGAACGTCGTGACGCTGCTGGCCCTGTCGCTGACCATCGGCATCCTGGTGGACGACGCCATCGTGGAGATCGAGAACATCGTCCGCCACATCCGCGACGGCAAGGCCCCCTACCCCGCCGCCATCGAGGCGGCCGACGAGATCGGCCTGGCGGTCATGGCGACGACGGCGACCCTGGTGGCGGTGTTCGCCCCCACCGGCTTCATGCCCGGCGTCGTGGGCCAGTTCTTCAAGAGCTTCGCCATCGCCACCTGCGTGAGCGTTCTGTTCTCTCTGCTCGTGGCGCGGACCCTGACGCCCCTCATGGGCGCCTATCTGCTGAAGCGCGACCAGGGCAAGGAGCATAAGGAGCCCTTCTGGATGGGGCCCTATCTGAAGGCCCTGAACTGGGCGCTGGGCGACGACTGGCGCAAGCGCAGGGCCGACCACCACCCGCGCGCAAGCTGGTTCCGCCGCAAGGTCGCGGACCGGATGTTCGATCACCGGCTGTGGGTGCTGGGGATGGGGGTCCTGTTCTTCTTCCTGTCGATCTTCATGGCGACGAAGCTGCCGGGCGAGTTCATCCCGGTCGAGGACATCTCGCGCTCCACCGTGACGGTGCAGTTGCCGCCGGGCGCGACCCTGGCCGAGACGGATTCGGCCGTGCAGCGCATCAACCGCGAACTGATGAAGCGGCCCGAGGTCGAGTCGGTCTATTCGTCCGTCGGTTCGGCGACGACCAGCTTCGGCCCCGGCGGCGGTGGATCGGCCGGCGAGGTGCGCAGCGCCAACCTGACCGTCAATCTGGTCGGGCGTTGGGACCGCAAGCTGAGCCAGCAGGAATTCGAACGCGACATGGGACCGGTGTTGCGCCAGATCCCTGGCGCGCGGATCCAGTTCGGCGTCGCAGGCGGCGGCGGCGGGTCCAGCCTTCTGACCATCGCCCTGGTCGGCGACGATCCCAATGTGCTCGAGCCCGCGGCCGCCAAGGTCGAGCGCGAGATGCGCAGCATTCCCGGCCTGTCCAATGTGGTGTCCTCTGCCTCGCTCGTGCGGCCGGAAATCCTGGTCACGCCGCGCGCCGATGTCGCCGCCCTGCAAGGGGTGTCGACCCAGGACATCAGCCAGGTGGCGCGCGTCGCCACCCTGGGCGACGCCGATCAGCTGTTGCCCAAGTTCAATCTGGGCGACCGTCAGGTGCCGATCCGGGTCATGCTGACGGAACAGGCGCGCTCGGATCTGGGCGTGCTGGAGAACCTTCAGGTGCCGACGGCGTCGGGCGCGACGGTGCCCCTGTCGGCGGTGGCGGACATCAGCTTCGGCGCAGGACCCAACCAGATCAATCGTCTGGACCGACTGCGGGTGGCCAACATCACCGCCGAACTGAGCGGCCTGACCCTGAGCCAGGGCACCCAGGCGGTGAACGCCCTGCCCGCGATCAAGTCCCTGCCGCAGGGCGTCAGCCAGAAGCCGTCCGGCGACGCCGAAAGCTTCCAGGAGCTGGGCATGGGCTTCGCCTTCGCCATCATCACCGGCATTCTGCTGATGTATGTCGTGCTGGTCCTGCTGTTCAAAAGCTTCTTCCACCCGATCACCATCCTGGCGGCGCTTCCCGTGTCGTTCGGCGGCGCCTTCTTCCTGCTGCTGGTGACGGGCAAGTCGCTGTCCATGCCGGCCCTGATCGGCATCATCATGCTGACCGGGATCGCGGCGAAGAACTCCATCCTGCTGGTCGACTACGCCATCATGGCGATCGACAAGGGGATGAACCGCCACGACGCCCTGATGGACGCGGCCCACAAGCGGGCGCGGCCGATCATCATGACGACCATGGCGATGGGCCTGGGGATGCTGCCCATCGCGGCGGCGTTCGGCGAAGGCACCGCCTTCCGCTCGCCCATGGCCATCGCGGTCATCGGCGGGCTGATCACCTCGACCGCCCTGTCGCTGTTGTTCGTGCCGGTGGTGTTCAGCCTGATCGACGGGGTCAAGCGCCGCCTGGAAGGCCGGTTGGACAAGATGTTCCACGGCCAGCACGGTCACGAAGAGCCGACGACGACGCAAGATCGTTCGGCCTGATCGGCCCAAGACCGAAACGACCAAGGCCCGGCGGAGCGATCCGACCGGGCCTTTCTCTTGGCGGTGTGGTGTGAGTCGGCGCTAAGGCGCAACGGGCGCGCTGGGCCAGGACAGGCGGGCGATCGCGCCGGGCGAAGAGGGTCGCAGTGACCAGTCTCCGCCGAGCTGGCGAGCCAGGGCGGTGATAATCCGCAGGCCCAGGCTGGTCGGTTCGGCGGCCGTATCCTCGCCCACGCCCACGCCGTCGTCGGCGATGGTCAGGGTGCGCACCGCGCCGTCGTCGCACAGGTCGATCGTGATCCGGCCGGGCCGATCGGGAAAGCCATGCTCCAGCGCGTTGTTGACGCATTCCAGCATGATCAGCACCACGGGCGTGGCCTCCTCGGCCGACAGGACCACATCGCCGCCGGAGATGGAGACGACCACGTCGTCTCGCGCGGCCGCCGTCAGCGCATCGTCGACGATCGATCGCGCCACATCGTGGAAGGCCGTCTTCTTCTGATCGGCGTCGGCCAGACTGCGCTGGATGCGGGCGACCAGACCGGTGCGGGCCGAGGCGTCGGTCAGGGCCTTTTTCGCGCCCGGATCGACGGTGGTGCGCGCCTCCAGCTTCAGCAGGGCGCTGACCATCTGGATGTTGTTCGACACCCGGTGCTGCACTTCCCGGAGCAGGATGTCGCGGCTTTCCGCCAAGGCGGTGCTGCGCTCGACCTCGCGCGCCAGCTTGGCCGACGCCTTGTCCATGCCGACGATGAAGAAGATGTCGACGGCGACGACGAAGGCGTAAAAGCCGATGGCGACGAAGGTCGCGACGCCCAGGTCGAAGCCCGGCGGGCCGATCCAGAACCACCAGGCCGACAGGCCCGACAAGGTCGCCGTCAGGATCGCAGGCCGCAGGCCCGCATAGTAGGCGACCAGCACCACGGCCGGAAAGAAGGTCAGATAGGGAAAGCCCGGCGGAAACCAGTGCGCCAGGCCGTAGCGCAGGCCAAACGCGACCAAAAAGGCGACGACGGCCAAGGCGTATCCGCGCCAGGCTGGATTTCGAAACTTCTGGTGACGCATTCGCTTCCTCAGTGGACGCAGGGCGTCGTTAAAATCGTGTATCGGGCAGTCTAACGTCCGCGTCTAGAACAGTTCGGCGCCCGGAACCCGTTGATCGACCGAAACCCAGGCCGACTCCCCGTCTCGACATCGCCGGGTCGCGCCCGCTGTCAGGCCTGATTGCAAAAGATAAAGGGCCGGCCGGTCGCCCGGTCGGCCCTTCGTCGGTCAGCCTTGCGGCGAAGCGATCAGTATTTGACCTTTAGCGTCACGCCGTAGGTGCGCGGGGCGCCGAGGTAGGCGTTGTAGGTCGCCGTGTCGGTGGCGATGTTGTAGTAGGTGCCGTTCGCTTGCGGCGTCGTGGTGTTGGTGAAGGCCGTACCCTGCAGCGGCGCGGCGAAGCCGACCTGGGTGTATTCTTCTTCCAGCAGGTTCTGGCCCCAGACTTCCAGCGTCCAGCGCTCATCCGCCGACCCGATCGAGACCCGGCCGTTGACGACGGTGAAGGCGTCCTGGTTCTTGTACGGCAGCAGGTCCGAGCCGGTGTTGTATTCGGTCGAATACTTGGCCGACAGGTTGAAGCCGCCGCGCAGGCCGCCGCCCAGTTCGCGGTCGAACGCCAGGGCGCCGGTCAGCGACCATTCCGGAGCGAAGGACGCACGCGCGCCCGGCAGCAGCGACAGCTGCGGGAAGCGGCCGGGGCTGGACAGGTCGCCGGCGCCGAACTGGCCGTATTTGGCGTCGGTGTAGGTCACGCCGCCCTGGAAGCTTAGGCCCTCCACCGGGGTGAACCAGACCATGTCGGCGTCGACGCCGCGCGAGGTCAGTTCCGGGATCGATTCCACCACGAAGGCGGTGCCCAGGAAGGTGTTCAGCTGGAAGTTCTCGAACTTCTGGTCGAAGTAGGTGACGTTCAGCAGCATGGTGCGGTCGAACAGGGTCGTCTTGACGCCCGCTTCATAGCTGTCGACGGTTTCGGCCTTGAAGAACAGCGAGGCGTCCGGCGTCACGCCCGTCTGCACCCGGTCCATATTGTAGCCCGCGCCCTTGTAGCCGCGCGCATACGAGCCATAGACCATGATCGACGGATTGAAGCGGTAGGACGCCTTGATTGTGCCCGACAGGTCGGTGTCGCTGAATTTCTCCTGGATCCGGCGACCGTCGTACTGCGGGTTGGACCAGGGCAGGCACAGCAGGCCGAGCGCAGCGGCCGGCGTGGCGACGTTGGCGGTGCCGGGGATCGGCGACACGGTGCGGTTGGCCGGGTTCTGATTAGCCAGGGCGCCGCCGCAGGCCGCGCCGTTGGTGCCCAGGTTGTCCTGGATGCCCAGCAGGCGCTTGCTGTCATAAGTGTAGCGCAGACCCAGGTTGATATCGAAGGCCTCGGTCACCCGGTAGGTGTTGTTGGTGAAGACAGCGACCGATTCCGAACGCTGCGAATAGTGGTCTTCATAGGCCTTGCCGACGCCGAAGGTCGGGGCGGCCGCGCTGGGCGGCACCGCGCCGATCACGCACAGCGGCTGACCCGCGGCCGCGCCGGCGGTGCCGACCAGGAAGCCGTTCGGATTGGTGAAGCAGCCCAGGCGCGACGGGCTGGGGCCGCCCACGGCCGCCGGCAGGGACGCCGTCAGCAGCAGGGAGGCGAAGGCGTTGTAGTCCGAGCCATAGACATAGCTGTCGTCGCGATAGACGCCTTCCTTGGTGGCGAACAGACCGACCAGCCAGTCCAGCTTGTCGGACGTGCCGGCCAGGCGGAACTCCTGCGTCAGGTTGTCGACGCCGTAGCCGTTCGAGCCGTCGTTGGCGCGGTACAGGATGTCGGCGCCGGTGTAGTCCGTGTCCATCCCCTGCTGGAACGACCAGTCGCGCCACGAGGTCTGCGACGTCAGGGTGGCGTTGATGCTGGGGAAGTCGATGGTCGCTTCCGCCGACAGACCCATGTCCTCGATCTCTTGCGGCGTCTCGCGGTTCGAATAGGCCAGGCGCGAGAAGGGCACCGTGCCGAAGCCGGCGACCGGCGGACGCTGGCCCGGGCCGTTCGGCGCGGTCAGGGCGGCGATGAAGGCCTGGGTCGGGCCGACGCGCGTCTGCACGGCGACGCAGCAGTATTCCTCGCGCTTGGTGTAGTCGGCGATCAGGCGCACCGAGACGTCGTCGCTGGGCAGGATCAGCAACTGACCGCGCGTGGTCCAGTAGTCCTGGTTCTGGTCGTCCTTGCGGGTGTTGGGGCCGTCGCCGTTGTTGACGTCGTAGAAGCCGTCACGCTCGCGGTGCGCGACGAACAGGCGACCCGCGATCTGGTCGGTCAGGCCGCCCGTGACCGAGACCGAACCGCCGATGGCGCCGAAGTTGCCGCCGGTCAGTTCGCCCGAGATCGACGGATCGAACGACGGACGCTCGGTGATGATGTTGATGACGCCGGCCGAGGTGTTCTTGCCGAACAGGGTGCCCTGCGGGCCCTTCAGGACCTCGATGCGGCTCAGTTCGCCCAGATCGCCGAAGCCGACCGAGTTGCGCGAGCGATAGACGCCGTCGATCACCACGCCGACCGAGCTTTCCAGGCCGGGGTTGTCGCCGACGGTGCCGGCGCCGCGAATACGGACGGTGGTCGAGGCTTCCGACTGGGTCGAGGTGACGGTCATGCCGGGCGTCAGGATCTGCAGATCCTTGATGTCCTGCACGCCCGCGCCGTCCAGGACTTCCTGCGACAGGGTCGTGACCACGATCGGCACGTCCTGCAGGCTCTGTTCGCGCTTCTGGGCGGTGACGATGATGTCGTCGACGCTGGCGGGCGCTTCCTGCGCGGCGGCGACGCTGGCGAAGCCCATGACGGCGGCGCCGATGACGGCGGCGGACACGGTTGTCCTGAGTTGAAGATTGCGGCGCATCGGCGTCCTCCCGGCTGAAGTTGCGACGCCATTGGCGATCGCAGCGTTTCCTGTTCCCTCGACGTCCCCTACGCGGGGGATCATTCGTTGGGGACAGGCTAAGCGCGGTTCGGGCCGACCGACAAGCGAGCGTTGTTACCCGCGACCATTTTTCGCCGTGGATTCGCCTTTGTGTGTCGAGGAAGCGACAGAAAACCCTGACGCTAGGTCAGTTTTTGCCCGTCTTTCGGCCCCAGCGGCTCCACTTCAGGGTGCAGGGCGGCGGGATCCATCTGGCGGCCCCGACCGGCGAAACCCAGCACCAGGGCCGCCGCGATCGCCGACAGGATCGAGCCGCCGATGACGCCCAGTTTGACCTCGACCTGTTCGGGCGAATCGACCGCGCCGGGGAAGGCCAGAACGCCGATGAACAGGCTCATGGTGAAGCCGACCCCGCACAGCAGGGAAACGCCATAGACTTGCAGCCAGCTGGCGCCCGTCGGCCGCGCGCCGATCTTCAGCGCCGAAGCCAGCCAGGCGGCGCCCAGGACGCCGATCTGCTTGCCGACGAGCAGGCCCAGGGCGATGGCGATGACCAGGGGCGCGAACGCCTGCTCCATCGACAGACCGGCGAAGGAGACGCCCGCCTTGGCGAAGGCGAACAGCGGCAGGACCAGGAAGGCGTTCCAAGGGTGCAGATCGTGCATCGCCTCCTTCAGCGGGCTCTGGCCGTCTTCGGCGCGGCCCTTGATCGGCACGATCATGGCGAAGGCCACGGCGGTGAGCGAGGTGCTGAGCCCCGACAGCACCGTCAGATACCAGACCAGGGCGAACCCCAGCACCCAGAAGGGCGCAGGGATGCGGATGCGGTGCGCCGCGACCGCGCCGACGGCCAGCGCGCCCAGCGCCCAGAACAGCGGCGTCCAGTTCGCGCCCTCGCTGAACAGCACGGCGATCAGCGCGATGGCCCCGAGGTCATCGACGATGGCCAGGGTCAGCAGGAAGACCCGCAACGATGACGGCAAGCCCTTGCCGACGAAGCCGAAGATGGCCAGGGCAAAGGCGATGTCGGTCGCCAGCGGGATGGGCCAGCCGGCGTGCGGCGCCCCGATGGCGCCGGACAACAGCAGATAGACCGCCGCCGGCCCCGCCATGCCGCCGAGCGCCGCCAGCACCGGCGTGGCCAGTTTGCGCGGGTCGCTCAGTTCGCCGCGCACGATCTCGTATTTGATCTCCAGCCCCACCACGAGGAAGAAGATCGCCATCAACCCTTCCTTGATCCAGTCGGAGATCGTCTCCTCCAGCCGGATCGGGCCGATCTGCAGGACGTGGTAGCTCTTCAGCCAGGCGAAATAGTCAGCCGACCAGGGCGAGTTGGCGATCGCCACGGCGGCGATGGCGGCCAGCGCCAGCGCCGAGCCGGATGCGGCCTCGGTCTTGAGGAAATCGAGTGTCAGTTTGCGTGCCACGGCGGCCTACTAGCGAACGGAAGTTTCGTCGTGACGCCAGGTTATCGACGGGCGTCGGACCGGATTCGCAAACCAAACTCGGCGCGCCGGCCTGGCCGCACGGGGCGACCTGATGGCTGGGGCCAGAATAGAGGATCAGGCAGGCCAAGCCAAGCCGAAGCAGGCTAGCCGCGCGGGCCGAATAGGATGAGCCCGGCGCCGACCAGACAAACGAGGCCGCCCAGGATGTCCCAGCGATCCGGCGGGGTCTTTTCGACCAGCGCCATCCAGATCAGGGAGGCGCAGATATAGACGCCGCCGTAGGCCGCAAAGGCGCGGCCCGCCGCGTCGCTGGGAACCAGGGTCAGGAGCCAGGCGAAGGCGATCAGGCAGGCGACGCCGGGCGCCAGCCACAGGGGTGAACGATCCAACTTCAGCCAGGCCCAGAAGGCGAAACAGCCGCCGATCTCCGCCAGGGCCGCCAGCGGATAGATCAGCAGGGTTTTCACTCCGGCTTAGCAGCGTCGGCCTTGGCCGCGCGTTCGGCCGCCATCTTGGCCAGGACTCGGCCGCGGCCGCGCGACAGGGCGTGGATGGCGCCGCGCATGGTGGCGACCTCTTGCTCCGAGAAGGCGGCGCGGCCCAGCATGACGCGCAGGTTCTGGCTCATCGAGCGCTTCTTCTCAGGCGGATAGAAGAAGCCGCCGTTTTCCAGCTCTTCCTCAAGGTGCTCGTACATGCCGATCAGAAGCTCCTTCGACGCCGGCGGTTCGCTGTCGCGGAACCGCGGCGGCGGGGCGTCCAGGATCAGGGTGCGCCACTCATAGGCGTTGATCGCCACGGCCTGGGCCAGGTTCAGCGAGTGGTGCTTCGGGTCGATCGGGATGGTGACGATGCCGGCGCACAGGGCGATGTCGGTCGTCTCCAGCCCGGCGCGCTCGCCGCCGAACAAGAGGCCCGTCTTCAGGCCCGAGGCGGTGTCGTCATACAGGACGCGGCTGGCCTCGCGCGGGGTGCGCACGGGCTGGCGCGTCTCGCGCGGGCGGGCGGTGGTGGCGAAGACGGTGTTCAGGTCGGCGATGGCCTCGGCGACGCTGTCGAACACCCGCACCCCGTCCAGCACCCAGTCCGCGCCCGAGGCCGTGGCCCAGGCGCGCTCCTGGGGCCAGCCGTCGCGGGGGCTGACCAGACGCAGGTCCGACAGGCCGAAGTTGGCCATCACCCGCGCCACGGCGCCGATGTTCTCGGCCATCTGCGACTTGTCGAGGATGACGGCGGGAGGTGTCAGCTCGGACAACGCAATCAGTCCTCGCCCACCATGGCGATCCAGGGATCGGCGGTTCCGGCCTCGACCTCGGCGACCTTGACGGCGGGCCAGCCGATGGAGGCGCTACCCGAGGCGGTCCAGGCGGAGACGATGAAGTCGCGCAGTTCGCCGGCGCCCGCCGCCAGACGTTCGTTGACGAAGGCCGCGCCGCGCGGGTCTGCGTCACGGAAGCCGCCGGCCTTTTCAAGGCGATAGAAGGGGATCACGGTGCCGAGCGTCGTGGTCAGATAGGAGACGGTGCGCGCCTTGACGTCGAACCCGTCCAGTTTGGCGGCCGGCATGGCGGCCTCGACGGCGTCCAGACGGGCGACGCGGTTGGTGAACTCACCCTCGAACACGGCGTGGGTTTGGCGCGAGTTGGTGAAGCCTTCCGGGTTCGGGAAGTCGCCCCATCCGTTGTAGTGGATGCTGGTGTGATGCGGTTGCGAGCCGTCGCCGACGTAGTGGCCCATGACGCCGATGTCGCGCAGGATCAGGGCCTCGCGGCGGAGGCGGTCGGCGCGGTACCAAGCCTGACGCTCCATATTGGTCTCACGCTTTTCGGCGGCGTTCAGCACGCGCCAATAGGCGAAGTCGCGGCCCAGCTGCTGCCAGGCGTCCATCATGGCGTAGGGCAGATAGCCGGCGTCATCGACGTCCAGACCGGCCTTGGTCAGGGCGGCGTCATATTCGGACTTCAGGCGCGGCAGGTCGTTGAGGCTCATGCCGCGCTGGTCGTAGACGCGACCCTGGTCGTCAAGGTCGACGAAGTGGGCGGTGTCGCGCTCGCGATCGTGCGGCTGGCCGGCGCCCTTCCAGCGGTCGGGCTCGCGCGCCAGTTCGCCCACATCGGCGATGGCGGCCGGGGTGCGCAGGAAGGCCGGCAGTTCGTCCGGCAGGGCCCGCATCGCGGCCACGCCGATCAGGCGGTGGCCGGTGTTGCCCCAGGCGGTGACGGTGACAGCCGGCGCGGCGACCGCGACGAGGGCCAAGGCGGCGATGGCGAGACGTTTCATGAGGCGACCTCGGAAAGACGGGAAGGCCTCGCTCTAGCGCATCGTCGCCGCCGCCTCCACCGCTAGGTGTCGGCGGTTTCGCGCGGCGACGGCGGGCCCGCCTCGTCCTCGTTCAGGAGGCGGCCTTCGCGACGGGGCTTGATGTAGGGAGCGGGCTGGGGCGTCGGCATATTGCCGCGCATCAGCTGGCGGCCGGCCTTGAGCCCGCCGGTCAGCTGCAGGTCCAGGCGGGCCTCGTCGCGACGGCGCACGTCGCCGATGGTCTCGGCCGCCTCATGCTCGTCCAGCCCCAGTTCGACCAGGGCGCGCTCGCCGAACTTGAGCGCCGACTCGAAGGTCTCGCGGATCTGGTAGTCCACCCCGGCCTGGATCAGGCGCATCGAATGCCCTCGGTCGAAGGCGCGAGCCATGATCCTGGTGGTCGGGAACTCGGACTTGACCAGTTCAACGATGCGATCGGCGGCCTCGGGCTTGTCCACGCAGACCAGGACCATCTCGGCCTCCTCCGCGCCCGACGCGCGCAGGGTGTGCAGCTGGGTGCCGTCGCCGTAGTAGACCTTGAACCCGAACTGGGAGGCGGCCTGGATCATCTCCACGTCGTTCTCGATGATCGACACGTCCACGTCGCGGGCCAGCAGGGGTTGGGACACGACCTGGGCGAAACGGCCGAAGCCGATGATCAGCACCTGGCCGCGCAGGTCCTTGGCGAAATCCACGCCCTCGGCGCTTTCGGCGTCCAAGACCGGCTTGGGCGACAGCCGCGCGATCAGCAGCGAGGTCAGGGGCGTCAGGGCCATCGACAGGATCACCACCGCCGACATCATCGCCCCGATGCGGGCGTCGAACAGGCCGGCGGCGACGGCGGCGCCGTACAGGACGAAGGCGAACTCGCCGCCTTGCGCGAACAGGCCGGCGCGCTCGACCGCCTCATGGTGCGAGGCCTTGAACAGGCGCGCGACGGCATAGATGCCCACACCCTTGACCAGCATGAAGGCCACGACCCCGCCCAGCACCAGACGCCAGTCGGCGACCACGACCGACACGTCCAGCGACATGCCGACGCTCAGGAAGAACAGGCCCAGCAGGATGGCGCGGAACGGCTCGACGTCGGCCTCCAGCTGATGACGGAAGGTGGATTCCGACAATAGGACCCCGGCCAGGAAGGCGCCCATGGCCATGGACAGGCCGCCCAGGGACATGGCCCAGGCGGCGCCGACCACTACCAGCAGGGCCGCCGCCGTCATCACCTCGCGGCCGCCGTACTGGGCCAGCAGGCGGAAGACCGGATTGACCAGATATTTGCCGGCCAGCAGCACACCGCCGACCGCCGCGACCGCGAAGCCGACGGTCTGCCACAGGGGCGGCGCCTGTTCGTTCGCCACGCCCAGCACCGAGGCCAGGACGGCGACGATGGCCAGGAGCGGCACGATGGCCAGGTCTTCGAGCAACAGGATGGAGACCGCCCGCTGGCCGGACCCGCCCGCGATCTCGCCGCGCTCCTCCAGCATCTGCATGATGACCGCGGTGGACGACAGGACAAAGCCCATGGCGCCGACGAAGGCGACGGGCGCGAAGAAGCCGGCCAGCATCGCCGTCAGGGTCAGGATCAGGCCGCAGAACAGCACCTGGGCCGCGCCGAGGCCGAAGATTTCCTTCCTCAGTCCCCACAGACGTTTGGGCCGCATCTCCAGCCCGATGATGAACAGGAAGATGACCACGCCGAACTCGGCGACGTGCAGGATGGTCTCGGGCTCGCGAAACAGCTTCAGGCCGAAGGGACCGATGGCCAGGCCCGCCGCCAGATAGCCCAGCACCGACCCCAGGCCGATGCGCTTGAACACCGGCACGGCGAGCACGCCCGCGGCCAGCAGAGCGGCCGCCGCGCCCAGATCCAGTCCCGTCGTCGCCTCAGCCATCGCATCCCCCAAGCTTGGCTTCTATTGTGGAGGTCTTGGTCTGCGATTGCGAGAGGACACGAAAGACACGCTGAAAGATCATCGTGCGTCGAGGGGGTTCTATCGCCACAGTTTCGCCCCAGGACGACCCGTGACTGGCGACAAGACAACAACCGGAGGAAGCCATGTCACGTGTCATCAGGATCGCGGCCATTTCGCTGCTGAGCGTTTCTTTTGCAGCGCCTCCAGTGGCGCTGCCGTCCGTCGCACTTGCCAAGCCGCTGGATGGCGAACCGACGCCTGCGGCCTGTGGTCCGCTGGGTTTCGACCTGGGCCAGCCCGCTCCGGTCGCTGCGCCTCCGGTGCGGCGTGTGGCGCCGCCTCCCGTGAACATCACGCCAAGCCGTAAGGAAGATCGCGTCGAATATACCGGCCCGCCCGTCAATATACCGGGCCCGCCACCCCCGCCCGCGC
>NZ_JZRG01000020.1:0-74006 GCF_000964075.1 Brevundimonas sp. KM4
GTCCACCAAACCGAGGGAGGATCATGAAGCGGCAGAACCAGCACGAAAGAGACCAAGCATCTTCCAGAAGAGCTTCAGCTTGTGCCGGCGTAACCTTCCCGTTGTGTGCGGCATTGTTGCCGACCTTCCGGATAGCGTGAAATTTGGAAAGGAGACGGGCGTCGAGCAGGTCTGCATTCTCCAGCAGGACCAACCTGTCGAAATGCGAATGCGCCGGGTCATACTGAAGTCCCAGTTGGCCAAACAGTTTGACGACCATCGTCTCGGTAAGCCCACGCAGCCGGATGGCCACGAGGTCCGGCTCATGCGGTGCAGCCTGTTCCGCCTTTCTCCCGAGATCATGGAGATCTGGCCAGAACCGCTGAAGGAAATTGAAGCTATCGGAGTGATCTCCGATCATTTCGCTGCACTCCGAACTACAACGCTCGCCGGAATGTCAGACATACCCATTACCGTCACTACACGCCCCCTCATCGTCGTTTCTTAACTGGCCGCGTTGTTGGCTCGCGCGGCCATCTCGGCGCATCGCGCCATGAGCGTCTCGAACGGTTCTGCGTCATCGAAGAGCAGCCCATCCTCGACCATGCGGATATAGTCGTCCTTCAGCACTTTCGCGCCATCGCCGACCGGCACAAGCTGCAAGCCGCCGTTGACGGCCATTGCATAGTCGATCGACGAGCGATCAGCGGCCTTCTCCGCAAAGAACATCGACTTATGGCGAGCGACCGCGTTCGCCAGCTCGCGATCCGCGAAGGCAGCGTCCGCAAGCCCGACTTCATCGAGCCGGGCGACATCATGCCAATGCCGGGCGAAGCGGTCCCCGCGCAGCCGTTCCTGATGGCAGAAGACATGGATCGCGGTCGCCTTCTCCCAGAACGTCCGCTCGGCGTGCATGACGCGCGGACGCGCTGTCGGGAATATCAGGCCATCGATCAGGCCGGAGGCATCGCAGACAACATCGCGCAAACTGGCCGGCTCGCCCGTCGACCGCGCGCCGAACTCCAGCATGACACTGGGGGCGACATAGCCCGATCCGACGGCGGTCGGTTCGTAGTCTATAAAGAGCCGATCACCTTCGACGCGGATCGCCGCAGCCAAACCTTCCGTTGCCAGGGCGTCGGAGATCACCGGCTGCACGACAGCGCCAACCCATTCCGGTAACCGGCGACGAACCTCGCTGGACCAGCGCTTTTCCTCGCTTCGCGTTTTCGGCAGGCCCCCGCCATTGTCCCCGACCAGGTCGGGCGCGATGGCCCGAATGTCGTAGGTCAGATCCACATCCTCCGAAAACCGATGGATGACCTGATAGGCTTTCGACAGCGATGTGCCGCCCTTGAACACCAGATGCTCACCAAGCGGCGCCGCGTAGAGCGTGCTCAACGCCCACACCACCCAGACATCCTTTTCGAGCAGATGCGCGGGCCGCCCCGAACGATCGGCCGCGACACCAAGGGCGTCGCGGCGATCCTGAGCCGAGAGGAGCAGGAAGGTTTCAGCCATAGGCCGCCTTCCCGACACTCTGCGCCAACCATGTCGGAAGCTGCGGCGCGGCCGCCACCAATTCGCCAAAGGCGCCAGGCGGCAGCTTTCGCTTCAATGTCCGGAGCGCAGTTTCGGCTTTCTCCGGGCCGAGCCAGGCCAAGGCCCGGACGGCCTCTCCCGCCGGCCGGTTGGCCAGAGCCAATTGCCAGCGCGGGGCATGGCGCAATTCCACGACCTGCTTGCCGAGATTCATCTTCCGGCTGCGCCCGGAGGTCAGATAGACCGAACGAACCGGCACCTGCGTCGTCAGGCCAAGGGCGTTTGCGGCCGCCGCACCGTTCGAGACGATGGTCTCGCCACGCTGGCTGGCAAGGGCCTCCACAGCCTGTTCCACCGACGGCGCGCGCGTCCCGAATCGACTGACGACGGGGCGGAGATAGACACCACGCCCAGCCCGGATGAGTTGTTCGCGCTCGGCCAGACGCGACAAGGCCTGGTCCACCGCAGCGCGATTGCCGAGATGGAGCAGCCCCTTAGCGGACACAGAAGCGCCCTCGGGCAAACCCGTCATATGCGACAGTATCTGTTCGGTCAGCCGTGTCATCGTCTTTCTCCTGTCAGGAACATACGCAGTTTTCTGACAGTTTTCAAGGAAACACATCCAGGACGGAAAGCTGGGACAAGGGGGAAAGCCTTCCCCTGCGGTCGAGCCTTGGGTCTCGCCCGACCCCTCCTGCGGGGAGATCCCCGCAACGCCCCCATAGAGTAAGAGTGCGGACGGGTTTTCCCGTGACGGGTTGAGGGCTGGAGAAGAGGTCTCCGGCGCCCGTCGCGGAGAACCGCGATGTTCAGGAAAAACCACGGCGCCCGTGCCGGCTCAGGCCGGGCGAGCCTCTATGACGACATCACCGACAAGATCATCGCCGAGCTTGAGGCGGGCCGCGCGCCCTGGGTCCAGCCATGGGGATCGTCCGCGGCCAAGGCGCCGCTCGCCATGCCCTGCAACGCTGCGACCGGACGGCACTATTCCGGCATCAATGTGCTCATCCTCTGGGGGGCGGTGATCCAGCACGGCTTCCCCGACCAGAGTTGGCTCACCTTCCGCCAGGCGCTGTCGCTGGGCGGCAATGTCCGCAGAGGCGAGCACGGCACGACCGTCGTCTATGCCGACCGCTTCACGCCGGAGGACGAGAAGCGCCGCGCCCGCGAGACCGGCGAGGACGCCGCCGCGATTCCGTTCCTCAAGCGCTTCACCGTCTTCAACGCCGCGCAATGCGACGGCCTGCCGGACAACATCGCCGCCATCGCTCCACCACCGCCGCCTGGCCTCATCGAGCCGCGTGTCGAGGCTCTGATCGAAGCGACGGGCATCGATTTCCGCATCGGCGGCGATCGCGCCTTCTATGTACCGGCGCACGACTATGTGCAGGTGCCGCCGCCGCAGGCCTATTTCGAGCCGATCAACTGGCACCGCACGGCCCTGCACGAACTCGGGCACGCCAGCGGCCATGCCTCCCGGCTCGGTCGCGACCTGACCGGGGGCTTCGGCACGAAGAAATACGCCTTCGAGGAGTTGGTGGCCGAGATCAACGCCGCTTTCTGCTGCGCGTCCCTCGGCATCGTGCCGACCGTCCGCCATGCCGACTATATCGGCGCCTGGCTGGAGGTGCTGCGCGAGGACAATCGCGCCATCGTCCGCGCCGCCTCTCAGGCCAGCAAGGCGGCCGATTGGCTGCTCGGCTTCCTGCGCAACGCCGATCTCGGCCCGGAGGACATCATGGCCGGCGAAGAACGGCATGCGGCATAATCGACCTGAAAACCGGAAAGGCGGGAAAGCGGGTCTCCGGCTTCACGCCTTTCCGCTTCTGCGGTGCTGCCCTTCTTAGAGTGAGAGGGCGGCGCTTCGCTTCGTGACGGGTTGGAGGTCGAGAGAGAGTCTCCCGACCGCCCGTCGCGGAGTAACGAACATGGCGAGTGCCATCCAGAAGATCACCCTGTCGTCGGCGCGCGACATCCCCTTCAACAAGCTGGTGCTGAGCCAGTCCAACGTCCGCCGCGTCAAGGCCGGCGTCTCGATCGAGGAAATGGCCGAGTCCATCGCCCGGCGCGGCCTCATCCAGAGCCTCCATGTCCGTCCCGTCCTCGACGCCGATGGCGCGGAGACCGGAATGTTCGAAGTGCCGGCCGGCGGCCGCCGCTATCGCGCACTCGAACTGCTCGTGAAGCAGAAGCGTTTGGCCAAGACGGCGACGGTGCCTTGCGTCATCGGCGACGCCCACAGCGACATCCTCGTCGACGAAGTGTCGCTGGTCGAGAATATGGAACGCGCACCACTCCATCCGCTCGACCAGTTCCGCGCCTTTCAGGCCATGCGCGACAAGGGCATGACCGAGGAGGCCATCGCCGCTGCCTTCTTCGTCAACGTCACCGTGGTGAAGCAACGCCTGCGCCTCACCTCCGTCTCGCCGACCCTGCTCGAAATCTATGCCGATGACGGCATGACGCTCGAACAGCTCATGGCCTTCACCGTCAGCCCCGACCATGCCCGTCAGGAGCAGGTCTGGGACGCGATCAAGGATAGCTGGCAGAAGGAGCCCTATCAGATCCGGCGGATGCTGACCGAGACTGCGGTTCGCGCCTCGGACAAGCGGGCCATTTTCGTCGGTGTCGATGCCTACGAGGCCGCAGGCGGCATCGTACTGCGCGATCTGTTCCAGTCCGACGACGGCGGTTGGCTGCAAGACCCGGTCCTGCTCGACCGTATGGTGGCGGAGAAGCTGAAAGCCACCGCCGATCAGATCGCCGAAGAAGGCTGGAAGTGGATCGAGGTCGCGGTGAGCTTCCCCTATGGCCACGACCACGGCCTGCGTGAACTCTCCGGCGTTGCAGTCGATCTGACCGACGAGGAGCGTGCGACCCGCGAAGCGCTGCGCGAGGAATATGACCGGATCGAAGCGGAATATTCCGAGGCCGACGAGCTGCCCGACGCGATCGATCAACGTCTCGGCGAGATCGAGCAGGCCCTGGAGGCCTTCGAGAACCGTTCGGTCAGCTACGATCAAGCCGACATCGCAATCGCCGGCGCCTTCGTTAGCCTCGACGTCGACGGCTCGCTGTCGATCGACCGCGGCTATGTCCGCGCCGAGGATGAACCCCAGGCCGAGCCCGATGGCGAGGCGTCCGAGGGCGACCAGCCCGATACACCGGCCGTCCAACGCGCGGTCATCACCATCGGTGGCAAGCCCGCCGAGCCCGAGGACGATGAGGAAGACGGCATCAAGCCGTTGCCCGAGCGTCTCGTGATCGAGCTGACCGCCCACCGCACCCTGGCGCTGCGCAACGCGCTGGCGGAACATCCGCACGTCGCCATGACCATGTTGCTCCACAAGCTTCTGAGCGACACCTTCATCCACACCAACCCGTCCGGTTGCCTCGAGGCCAATGTCCGCCACATCTTCTTCTCGGCGCAGTCCGAGGAATTGAAGGACAGCCCATCGGCGCAAGCGGTCAACGATCGCCACGAACGCTGGGGGGATCACATCCCCGCTGACGATGAGGCGCTCTGGGCATGGCTGACTGATCTCGATGACGGCACGCGCATGGAGCTGCTGGCGCTTTGCGTCAGCTACGGCGTCAATGCGCTGTTCGAGCGTCCGAACCCCTATTCCGGCTCGGGCGTCAGCCAGCATGGCCTCGATGTGCGTCTGGCGCAGGCCGACCGGCTCGCACGGGCTACGGGCATGGACATGGTGGCCGCAGGCTGGAAACCCACGGTCGGCAACTATCTCGGCCGCGTGACCAAGCCCCGCATTCTCGCGGCTGTCCGCGAAGGCGCCGGCGAGCGGGCCGCGCAGCTCATCGACCACATGAAGAAGGGCGACATGGCCAAGGAAGCCGAACGCCTTCTGACCGACAGCGGCTGGCTGCCCGAACCGCTGCGCCTCGCGTCCATCGATGGCGATCAGTCGGGTCCCGACGATCACGCCGATACCGGCGAACATACCACCTTGCCGGACTTCCTCACCGAGGACGGCGAGGACGAAGACACCGACGAGGATGAAGTCCAGCACGCCGTCGCCGCCGAATAGCACGGATCGCGCGGCGCGGCGCCGTTCGTCCCGCGCATCTCACCCCGATCTTCCACAGCGCCCGGTCCCACGGTCGACAGCCTGCGCGGCTGTACCGCGCGGGCCGGGCATTCTCGTTTCAGGAGCCTGTCATGGCCGACTATTTCACCCATTTCTCGTGCCTGCTCGATGTCGGCACGCCCGAGAACGCCGCCCGCGCGCTCGACCTTTACAACCGCCTCTCGGAGGCCGGCGCATCGGAAGAACCGCCTTCCGAGGGCTTCCTTCTCTCGATCCAGCCCGAGCATGGGGGCACGCAGCTCTGGATGCACGACGACGTCACTGGCGATCCCGAACGCCTGATCCAGTTCGTGAAGCGCTGCGCCGCAGAGTTCGGTCTGACCGGCCGTTGGGGTTTCCAATATGCCAACACCTGCTCGAAGCCCCGGCTCGACGGCTTCGGGGGTGGCGCGCATGTCCTCGATCTCGCCAGCGGGGAGACCCTGGACTGGATCTACACCGATGGCTGGCTCGACCAGACCCTCTCCGACGAGGGAGGCCCGCTATGAGCATTCCGTCCCATGCCCAGAGCAATTTTCAGACGCTGCTGCGCGCTGCCGGTGACGGCAACCTTGCGCTCATGGAATGCCTCGATGCCGTGACCGGCGCTCCGCGTTACGTCATCTGCGCGGTGGGACGGGATCATGGTGATTTCGTCTTCACGCCCTTCGGCCACCTCGCCGACGGCAATCCCTATGACGCCTACCTGCCGCCCGACCCCGGCGATCCTGGCGGCTTCATTCATCGGGGCACACCGGGAGAAGCGTCATGATGGACATCGACGCCATCTTCGCCGCCGATTCCGAGCGTCCGCCCGCCGAGCGGTCTCTCCCCTGGCTGGAGACCAGAGACGGCATCGCCGTCGTCGTGGAGCCCAAGCCCCATTGGGCCAGCGACATGCGGGCCTTCCGGGCCGAGGCTCGCGAATATTGCGCCTATGCCGATTGGACCGCGAACGGCGCGCGCGCCCGGTTCTTCGGGCACATCGACATCAGCGGCGATGACCTGATCCGCAAGGCGCGCAGGCTCGTCGCCCGCGAGATCACCGACGGACACTGGGCCTGACCCCTCAAAGCGCCTCTGCCGCTCGGTCGAGGCGCTTTTTTCATGTCGGCAACGACGTGTTCGAGAGTGAGAGGGCCGCCGGGAGGGGTTTGAGTCCGTGCGGTCGAGAGAGAGCGCCGTCCGGGCCTGCCGTTCCCGCTCTCCCGAGGTTCCGATCCATGAACATCATGTCCCCCGTAGCCGGTCCGGCTGCACCCGTTGCCCGCGCGTCCGCCATCATCGCCGCCGCCCATCAGCTTCTCACCCTGCTCGAACGCGGCCAGCGCATCGACAACGCCAATCTCCGCATCGCCATGCAAACGGCCTTCGAGGCTTCCGACACGAGCGGCGCCTGGGACTGGAAGACGGCCTACGAAGCCTGTGAATGCGCGACCGTCCTCTTCCTGCGCAAATACGGACGCGCGCTTTTCCGTAAAGCCGGCACTCCGGCTGCACGGCTTGCCGCCCTCTCGAAAATCACCGGCCTTCTGCCAACGCACACCCGTCGCTCGGAGGAAGCCCAGGCGTTTCAGCAATTCTCGACGCCGGTCCCGCTCGGCCTCGCCGCTATCGCGGCCGCCGCGATCACACCGCACGACATTGTGCTGGAGCCGTCGGCAGGCACGGGTCTTCTCGCCATCCTCGCCGAGATCAGCGGCGGCTCGCTGCTTCTCAACGAACTGGCGGAAACCCGCGCCGATCTACTTGGCCAGCTCTTTCCAGCCCTTGCCGTCACGCGGTGTGACGCCGCCCAGATCGACGACCACCTTCCGGCGAGCGCCGTCCCTTCCGTCATCGTGATGAACCCGCCCTTCTCGGTGATGGCGCACGTCTCCGGTCGGGTCGCCGACGCCGCAGCGCGTCATGTTGCTTCGGCCCTGGCGCGGCTTGCCGATGGCGGGCGCCTGGTGACGATCACCGGCGCGAACTTCGGCCCCGAGCAACCGGCCTGGCGCGACACCTTCGTCCGGCTTCAGGAGCGTGGTCGCGTCGTCTTCACCGCGGCGATCCACGGCTCGGTCTATGCCAGGCATGGCACGACCATCGAGACACGGCTCACCGTCATCGACAAGCTGCCGACCGAAGACCCAGCCGTGTTTCCGGCGTCATCGGGTCT
This sequence comes from Brevundimonas sp. KM4, assembly GCF_000964075.1. Lineage (NCBI taxonomy): Bacteria > Pseudomonadati > Pseudomonadota > Alphaproteobacteria > Caulobacterales > Caulobacteraceae > Brevundimonas > Brevundimonas sp. KM4. Next base: position 7,771 of record NZ_JZRG01000020.1, read on the forward strand.
CGCGCCCGACGTCGCCACGCTGCTCGCATGGATCGAAGCGCAGATTCCACCGCGCCTGCCGGTCGCACTGCCCGACATCGCGCCGCCCGTATCGGGCTCGGCGCCCCGCACCGTGCGCGGTTATCTCGCGTGCGCCACCACCGCGCGTCCGGCTGCACCGCCGTCCATCGACCCTGAAGGCGTTGAACTCGCCTACGACACGATGGACTGGACGCCGCCGGAAGGCGCCCACCTCACGGACGCGATCTATGAAGAATACGGATTGCAGTCGATCCGTATTGCCAGTTCTCAGGCGCACCCCACCAAGCTCGTGCAGTCGGCGGCCATGGCGAGCGTTGCACCGCCCAAGCCCGCCTATCGGCCGATGCTGCCCGCGAACATCACCGATCTCCTGTCGGACGCCCAGCTCGAAACCGTCATCTATGCCGGCGAAGCCCATTCGGACTTTCTCGCCGGCTCCTGGACCGTCGATGCGACCTACGATCTCGTGCAGGCAGCCAAGCCCGATGCCGAAAACGCCGTGCGCTTCCGGCGCGGCTTCATGCTCGGCGACGGCACCGGGGCAGGCAAAGGCCGTCAATCGGCCGGCATCATCCTCGACAACTGGCTGCGCGGTCGCCGCAAGGCGGTCTGGATCTCCAAATCCGACAAGCTGATCGAGGATGCGCAGCGCGATTGGTCCGCGCTCGGCATGGAGCGTTTGCTGGTCACGCCGCTGTCGCGCTTCCCGCAAGGGCGGCCGATCACGCTGTCGGAAGGCGTCCTGTTTGCAACCTATGCCACGCTACGGTCCGACGACCGTGGTGAGAAGGTTTCCCGCGTCCGGCAGATCGTCGAATGGTTGGGCTCCGATTTCGATGGAGTGATCATTTTCGACGAGAGCCACGCCATGGCCAATGCCGCAGGTAGCAAGGGAGAACGCGGCGACGTTGCCGCCTCGCAGCAGGGACGCGCGGGCCTTCGGCTCCAGCATGCCCTAGCCAACGCGCGCGTCGTCTATGTGTCGGCTACCGGCGCGACCACCGTCCACAATCTCGCCTATGCCCAGCGGCTCGGCCTGTGGGGCGGTGAGGATTTCCCCTTCGCCACCCGCGCCGAATTTGTCGAGGCGATCGAGGACGGCGGTGTCGCGGCCATGGAAGTGCTCGCCCGCGATCTGCGTGCGCTGGGCCTCTATACCGCCCGCTCGCTCTCCTACGATGGCGTCGAATATGAGCTGATCGAGCACGCCCTGAGCGACGAGCAGCGGCGTATCTACGATGCCTACGCCAGCGCCTTCACCGTCATCCACAATCATCTCGACGCCGCGATGCAGGCGGCCAACATCACCGGCAGCCCAGATAGCGGGGGAGCCACACTGAACCGCCAGGCCAAATCCGCCGCGCGCTCGGCCTTCGAAAGCGCCAAGCAGCGCTTCTTCGGCCATCTGCTCACGTCGATGAAGACCCCGACGCTGATCCGCTCCATCAAGCGCGATCTTGAGGATGGCCACGCCGCTGTCGTCCAGATCGTATCGACCGGCGAAGCGCTGATGGAGCGCCGGCTGGCAGAAGTCCCGACCGAGGAATGGAACGATATTCGCGTCGACATCACGCCGCGCGAATATGTTCTGGACTATCTGGCCCATTCCTTTCCGGTCCAGCTCTACGAGCCGTTCACGGATGGCGAGGGCAATCTGTCCTCGCGCCCGGTCTATCGCGACGGCCAGCCCGTCGAGAGCCGCGAAGCTGTCGCGCGCCGTGACGAGCTGATCGAACGGCTCGCCTCCCTGCCTCCCGTTCCGGGCGCGCTCGACCAGATCGTCCAGCGCTTCGGCACCGATATGGTCTCCGAGGTGACGGGCCGCTCCCGGCGCATCGTCCGCAAAGGAGAACGCTTCGCCGTCGAAAACCGCGCGCCATCCGCCAACCTTGCCGAGACGGCTGCGTTCATGGACGACCTGAAGCGCATTCTCGTGTTTAGCGACGCCGGCGGCACCGGCCGCAGCTATCACGCAGAACTGTCAGCAAAGAACCGGCGGCTGCGCGTACATTATCTGCTCGAACCCGGATGGAAGGCCGACGCCGCCATCCAGGGTCTGGGTCGCACCAACCGCACCAATCAGGCTCAGCCGCCGCTGTTCCGCCCGATCGCCACGAACGTCAAAGCCGAGAAACGCTTCCTGTCCACGATCGCACGCCGGCTCGATACGCTGGGCGCGATCACGCGCGGTCAGCGCCAGACCGGCGGCCAGGGCCTGTTCCGGCCCGAGGACAATCTGGAATCCAGCTACGCCCGCGATGCGCTGCGGCAGCTCTATCTCCTGATCGTACGCGGCAAGGTCGAGGGTTGCTCGCCGGGTCGCTTCGAGTCCGCGACCGGCCTGAAACTGACGGACGATAGCGGTATCAAGGACGAGTTGCCGCCGATCACCACGTTCCTCAACCGCCTGCTGGCGCTGACCATCGAGCTTCAGGGCATCCTCTTCACCGCCTTCGAGCAATTGCTCGACGCCAAGGTGGCCGGAGCCATCACCAGCGGCGTCTATGATGTCGGGCTGGAAACGCTGACGGCGGAGAGTTTCGTCGTCACTGAGCGCACGACCATCTACACCCATCCGGCAACAGGCGCGCAGACGCGGCTGCTCACCATCACCGAGCGCCGCCGAAACCAACCAACCACGCTCGATACGGCGCTCGACTGCCTCGACGATCCGCATGCCCGGCTGCTCATCAACGCGCGGTCGGGACGCGCTGCCGTCCAGGTGCCGGCGCCGTCCATCATGCTCGACGACGGCGAGATCGAGCGCCGTGTCCGCCTGATCCGGCCGATGGAACAGCACCACGCAACCCTCGCCACGATGGAAGACAGCCATTGGCAGGAAGCCGATCGCGGCAGCTTTGCAGCGGTCTGGCAGCGTGAAGTTGACGAGGTGCCCGCCTTCACCGATGGCACGATCCACATGGTCAGCGGCTTGCTCCTGCCCGTGTGGAAGCGCCTGCCGAACGAGTCGACGCGCGTCTATCGGCTTCAGACCGATGATGGCGAACGCATCATCGGAAGACGGGTTTCGTCCGCCTGGGCCATGAATGCCGCCTCGACGGGAACGGCCGATCTCAGCAGCGATGATGCCTACGCCGCTCTGGTGGATGGCCACACCATCCTCGACCTGGCCAGCGGGCTCCAGCTTCGCCGCGCGCGCGTCATGGGCGCGAACCGGATCGAACTGTCCGGCTTCACCGAGGCCATGCGGGATCGCCTGCGCGCCTACGGCCTCTTCAGCGAGATCATCTCGTGGAAGCTTCGCTTCTTCGTGCCGGTCGACACCTCCGGTCCCGCCATCCTCGGCAAGCTGCTCGACACCTATCCGGTCGAGCGGATCAGCGAGCGCGAGGCAGCGTGATGGCTCAGCGAGACGCTTCTGAACTGGCCCACAGTCTCGGCCGACAGGCCGAGGCGGTCTGCCGCCACTATCTCTCCAACGGCCACCGGCAGGGCAATTACTGGCAGGTTGGCGATGCTCGTAATGCCGCAGGCCGCTCCATGTTCGTGCGCCTGCGTGACACCCCGAAGGGACCAGCGGGCAAATGGACCGACGCCGCCACCGGCGAACATGGCGACCTTCTCGACATCATCCGGGAATCGCTCGGCCTCATCGACTTCACAGACGTTGCTCAAGAGGCGCGCACCTTCCTCAGCCTGCCGCATCCCGAACCCGAGCCGGCATCACGCCGCGGACTGGCGCCAGCGCCATCGGGGTCGCCCGAGGCCGCACGCCGTCTCATCGCCATGACGCAACCAATCACCGGGACCATTGTGCAGACCTATCTGCGCAGACGCGGCATTACGCTTTTGCACGGAACCGGAAACCTGCGCTTCCACCCCCGCTGCTACTACAAGCCCGACGATGGCCCGACCGAGACCTGGCCCGCTATGATCGCCGCCGTCACCGACCTCGCTGGCAAGATCACCGGCGCGCACCGCACCTGGCTTGCGCCTGACGGCTCCGACAAAGCCCCCATCGACACACCGCGCAAGGCGATGGGCGATCTCCTCGGCAATGCCGTTCGCATCGGTGCGCCCGGCAGCGTGATGGCGGCAGGCGAAGGTATCGAGACCATGCTGTCGCTCCGGCAGGTCTTGCCCGAAATGGCGATGGCGCCGGCGCTTTCGGCAGCACATCTGGCCGCCATCCTGTTCCCGACGACTTTGCGGCGGCTCTATATCGTCCGAGACGACGATCCGGCCGGTGACGGCGCGCGGGACATACTGATCGAACGGGCGAACGCCGAGGGAATCGAGGCCATCCCATTGTCGCCGGCATTCGTGGACTTCAACGAGGATCTCCGGCGGCTCGGTATCGATGCGCTTCGGGCAGGCGTTCGAGTGCAGCTCGCTCCAGAGGACGTCGCACGCTTCATGGACCTGGCCGCTTAGCCGGAAAGGATTGGGGAGCGGCGTACAGCCGCCACGCCCGCAACGATGCGCCAGTGACGGCAAAAGGACCGCGCCTCGGCCTTCGAGAGGGCGATCGGCCATCAGCCGGGCCGGACAAGGCAATGGCTGCGGCCGACGATTTTCCGGCGGCGCATGTCCACCCCACGCGGCAGGCCGCGCGGGGACCCCGAACCCGCGCCTTTCCATCGCGAAACAAAATCGCCGGCCTTCGCCATCCTCCGCTGGCGCTTCGGCCCTACGCTTCGCTCCGGGTGCAGGTCCGTCCCGCCCGACGGCTTCGTCGCCATGAAGGCCGCGACGGTCGCGGTCCTTGCCGACGGAGCATCCCATGAGCGAGCACGACGACTACGAACCACACCACGAGTCATCCCCAACCGACCATCTGATCCAGGGCTTGCAGCTCCACGGCTATCGCCCCTCCGAAGACGAGTTGGACCAGCGCCCGCCACCGGAAGACCGCATCATCGAAGGCGCCGTCGCCGACATCTTCGACGCCCTGGTCGCCACGATCACCGACACCAGCCTCGACTTCGATCTCCCCGATCTCCTCTGGTCGACCGTCAATATGTTCCACCGTGCCGTGGACCGCATCGAACAGAAGCTCGACGACAACGAGCAGGCGCAAAGGCAGCTTCAGCGCGAACAGGATGGCTCCGAGGTGAAGTCCCTCCAGCTCGAGCGCCTCATCGACATCGGCATGAACCTGATCGACCGCCGCGACGGCATGGAAACCTTCCGCGAAGCCGCCGCTGGACGCTACCTCGTCGCCACCGGCTCACCCTGGTCGCAACGCACCGGATCACGGGTCAACCATCGCAACCTCACCGCGTCGCTGATCGACAGCCGGGATTTCCTCGCCGCCAGGAGGCGCGCAGATACCGAGGTACTCGTACCCGCCGGCCCGAAGATCGCCTTCTCGGGCGGCGACACCGCCGATCACAAGCAGATCTGGGCCAAGCTCGATCAGATCCATACCAAGCACCCCGACATGGTGCTGCTGCATGGCGGCTCGCCGAAAGGCGCCGAAAAGATCGCTTCCCGCTGGGCCGACAGCCGCAAGGTGCCGCAGGTCGCCTTCAAGCCGGACTGGACGAAGCACGCCAAGGCCGCACCGTTCAAACGCAATGACCAGATGCTCGGCATCGTGCCGATCGGGGTCGTGATCTTCCCCGGCACGGGCATTCAGGACAACTTGGCCGACAAGGCCCGCAAGATGGGTATCCCGGTCTATCGGTTCGGCTCGAGCGGCGCGTAAGCGCCGCCGGGACCGGCTGCCTTGAAAACTGATAGCAATTCTTATATGATGATATCAACGCTATCAAACTTGCAGGAGGCGCTATCATGCCCGCAGTTACGATCAGGAATCTGTCCGACGCGACGCATCGCGCCCTCAAGGTGCGGGCGGCGCAGCACGGCCGCAGCGCCGAAGCGGAAATGCGCGACATCCTCGAAATGGCTGTCCGCCCCGATACGCGCCTCCGGCTCGGCACGGCGCTCGCGGAACGCAGCCGCCGCCTCGGCTTGACCAATGAGGATGTCGAGGCCCTCGACCAGGCTCGTGACAAGGCGCCCGCCAAGCCGATGAGCTTCGAATGATCCTCCTCGACACCAATGTCGTATCGGAGGCGATGAAGCCCACTCCCGACGAGGCCGTGCGCGCATGGCTCGACGAACAGGCAGCGGAAACGCTCTTTCTCTCCAGCGTCACCATCGCCGAGATGATGTTCGGCATCGGCGCGCTCCCCGAGGGCAAGCGCAAGGAGCGTCTCACCGAAGCCCTGGATGGGGCGATGGAACTGTTCGCAGACCGCGTCCTCCCGTTCGATGTCGATGCTGCGCGCCGCTATGCGGATCTCGCCGTCAAAGCCCGAACGGCCGGGAAAGGCTTCCCTACTCCCGACGGCTATATCGCGGCGATCGCAGCCGCCAAGGGCTTTACCGTCGCCACGCGCGACAACAGCGCATTCGAGGCTGCGAATGTCACGGTCATCGATCCCTGGAAGGCCGGGCGCTGACATCCGGCCACCGGCAGCGCAAGTGACGCCAGCCGAGCCGGCAGCAACAGCCCTCGCGGCATGCAGACAACCCGGTCTCCTGATCGGACAACCACCCCCGCTTCAAGACGCTGATCCTTGGGTTCAGCCGATGGCCTGACGCCATCAACCCGTAAAGGGTCGGACTACGCATGGCGTGCCGCCGCTCCGGCTTCGCCTGCACGGTGATTGCGGCCACCGGCCGAACTCTTCGGGCGCCTGTCAGCGGGGGATGGACCTCCGCTCAAACAGGAGCCAGGTCGATGTCCTTCCAAACCGCTCACGCCTTCGCCTTCAGCCTCGCTACCACCCTGATGGCGGCCATCGTCATCTATCGCGCCGGAGACGGCACGCTCTCCGTCACCCCGGCGTCGGAATATGATGGCGATGAAAACGCCATCGTCGGCGAAATCGACCCCTTCGCCTCATGAGGCGAACCGGGTCGCGCAGTCGGCGGGCGCTTCACGCTTCTGCTCCCCCCGCGGCTCGAATTCTGCTAATCTCGCATGTGCGCCGTGGTGGTGGTGGAGGCGCGTCCGTCTGACATTTGACGAAAGACACCACCATGATCTTCATCGGCATTCTCCTCAGCATCGCCGCCATCGGTTTCCTCTGCTGGCTCCTCTTCACGCTTGCGGTGTTCGCTCTTCCGTTCTTCGCGGGCGTGACTGCCGGCACATGGACCTATGGCACCGGCGCAGGCTGGCTCGGCGCGATTGTCGTCGGCTTTGTCGCCGCCGGCCTGACCTTCGGCATCGGCCAATTCCTGCTCGCCACCGTCCGTCCGACCTGGGCACGCCTGCTCATCGCCGCAGCCTTCGTCGCCCCGGCCGTCGTCGCCGGATTCCATGCCACCCATGGCATCGTGAAACACACCATGCCATCGGAGATATGGCAGACCGTGTTCTCCGTCATCGGAGCTATCGCGGTCGGCATCGTCGCCTTCGTGCGGATCACTGGAATGGCGGCCTCCGACCCATCTGCCGGGCATGTGTCCCACGCCTAAACCCGCAGCGCCCATCGCGGCGGGATCCAACGGCACATACCTTTGCCCTCCACGCCATCTGGTCGCCCGATGGGGAAGCGGCATCGCGAAGCATCGGCTACGCCCACCTGTCACGGAACGATGGAGCGCGTCGGGGCGGCAACGACATCGTGGCCGGCAGCCCCTCAGCGTCGAGGCGTTTCGTCAGAGCTGGCGGAATGGCGAAATACGCAGCGCAGGCCTGTTTGAGAGAGGTCTACGCCTGTGATCGCCAATCGGACTTCCCGGGCCAATGCGAAGGTCGCCGCCGTCTCCACCGTCGATCCGTCCAGCACCCGCGCCAAAACGGCCTCTTCAATGGCCTGATCTGGCCGAAGGACGGCTTTGCCTCGAGCGCCTAAGCCACAACGGCTGGCCCCGACTTTCTTCCCCTGCCGGCTGCGCCGTCATTCCTCGCGAAACAACAAAGTCGCGCCTGCGCCATCCTCCGCTTTGCTGCGGTCGCAAGCGATGTGTCGTCGCTCGCCTCCGTCCGGTCGATCGCCATCGAGGCCGCAATGGTGCGGGCTCGAAACGGAAAACGGAGACTTACAATGGCGACCATCGGCACCTTCAAGAAGACCGGCTCGAACGAATTCGGCGGCGAAATCGTCACCCTCAGCGTCCAGGCCAAGGGCGTGCGCATCGTCCCCGACCTGCGCGCCAGCGGCGAGAACGCCCCCAGCCACCGGGTCCTGGTCGGCCGCGCCGAGATCGGCGCCGCCTGGTCCAAGCGCTCCAACGAGGGCCGCGACTATCTGGGCCTCAAGCTCGACGATCCGAGCTTCAACGCTCCGATCTACGCCAACCTCTTCGATGACGAAGACGGCGAAGGTTACTCGCTGATCTGGTCCCGCCCCAACGGCCGCCGCGCAGACTGAGGCGGCTTCACGAGGCCCCGGCCGAAAGGTCGGGGCCGCCTTCCTGCTCAAATCGCACCCGATCGCAGATGAGTGCCCCAAATAGTCGGGTCACACCGAAGGCGCGCTCTCCAGCTTTACTGCAAAAGCCAGCCCGCAGAACCTTCGCTTCACTGACGACGACGCCTCGATTGCCCGAATCAGCAAATCGGCGACCGCGCAACACGGCCCTTCGGCAACCTCTTTGAGCTGGCAGAAACGGGCCAATACGACTAAAATAGCCGTAGTTCTGGAGCGCGCGCCGGTTGCGATGGGAGGTGATCATGCATGATCACCGCCCGACAATCACGGGCCGCACGCGCGTTGCTGGGTTGGACACAGGAGACGCTCGCTGACAAGGCCCGCCTATCGCTGACCGCGCTCAAGCGCCTCGAATCCGAAAGCGGGCTCGATGTGTACGAGACGACGCGCGATCAGGCACGCAGGGCCTTGGAAGCTGCCGGCATCGTCTTCCTGTCGACCGACCGAGGGCAAGGAGTGCTGCTGGTCGATGATCGCGGAAACAAGCCGAACCGATCTACAGGCTTACGCTGACCTGTGGGCATCCAGGTTCCTCATCATTCGCACTGCCTCCATTTCGGATCACACATGGATAATAGACAGGCACCGCATATTCGCCGAGTCTGCACCATGACCGCACCATTCCAGGACCTCGCGCCATCGGGGCAAGATCTCACCGATTACGACAAGTCGCACGCCAAACTATACATGCGCTTGCTGGATGCGGCCGCTGACGGCGCGCATTGGGAGGAAGCCGTGCGGGTGCTGTTCGACCTTGATCCCGCCCGTGAACCCGAACGCTGCCGACGCATCCATGACAGCCATCTCGAACGCGCCCGCTGGATGACACACACCGGCTATCGGCATCTCCTGCGACAGACTCACCGCTGAGAGGCTTGCGAACCTGCGTGATGCCCTTTCGACATCACGCAATGCCCTCCTCCGGACTTCCAACACCCTCGTCGTGCCCCGAAAAATCACACGCTCGACTTACGCGCACCACGCGGGAGAGTTGATGCAATGAGGCCCGATACATCGAACTGGCGAGACGACCGCAGCTACGATTTCTTCGATACACTTCCGATCGAAGGTCTCGCCTGGGAGTGCCTTCGCAGATACCGCCCTTATCAGGACGATTACGCCAGACTGGTCGATGCTGGCGCCGAGACTGAGCCGCTGCCTGACGACAGGCAGCAGCGCTGGGGGTTGCGATTTCCCCGCAAGGCCAGGTCGTTCTGCCCTACAGCAACAGGTGGTGTGGTCGCCGCAGAGCGATCCCGCCGTCCTCTTTCTGACAGCACGGCCGAACTTTCTGCCGTCCAGCTCAAACAGCCTCGCCGACAGGTTCGCTGCGGGCCGTGATGGCCCTGAAGGAGCCTATGCCGGTCTTCCCGAGCACGACCTCCAGCTACTCTTCCTACCCGGCATATCCGCACACGACCAGCTAGCGGCGGTCGTCCCCATCGATGACGACATCCTCGATCGCATTGATGCGCTGACACGCCTCGCGCGCGCCTGGCTCCAGCGTCCACCATTGCGCGACACGCGCATGACCGCCGAGCAGCGCCGCCGCTTTCGCCTCAAACTTCGTGCCGCCGACGGCCGCATGAATGGCGCGACCTATCGCGACATCGCCATCGCAATCTATGGCGCGGCGCGCATCGATACCGATCCTTGGAAGACCTCGCCGCTGCGGGATGCCGTGATCGCCTTCGCCGAAGCCGGATTGGCCCTCATCGGTGGCGGCTATCTGCACCTGCTTCGGCATCGTCGGCGCACCTAGCCTGCGCCAACAATAGGGGTGGGCAATTTAGCCAGCCCAAGTCCCCCATCCACCCCGCCGACGGTTCTCCGCCACCGTGATCGCTGTCAGCCGCTGATCGCCAGCGGCCCCCAGCAACCCCACGGAGGCCCGCCCAATGCGACCCGACACCGCCGCGCTCCCGCCACGCTACCTGCGGACCAAGGAAGCAGCTGAATTTCTCAGCCTGTCTGCGCGCACTCTCGAAAAACACCGCACCTACGGCACAGGTCCGGCCTATCACAAACTCGGCGGGCGCGTCGTCTATTCGGTCGACGATCTGGAGACCTGGGCCGAGCGCGGCGCCGTGACCTCGACGTCCGATCCGCGCGGCTCCGTGCTTCCCGCAAAGCGCCAGACGCTACCGACCGGCCAGATCGCCGGCCGATACGCACGCTGATCGTGGCTGATCCCTTTCATGGTGGTGCGTCGTCGTGACCCTTCGGAGCGTGGGCAGCTCGACCTGTTTCGCGCGCTTCCCGGCGACTTCGCGCCACGAGACGCGCAGGATCTCATGGCCTATCCCTTCTTCTCCCTCTCGAAATCGCACCGCATAGCGCCGATCGACTTTTCGGCGGGCGGCGTCTCCATCCGGGTCGAGGCCGTTCCCGATCATGGCATGGCCACGATCTGGGACGCCGACATCCTGATCTGGGCCGCCAGCCAGATCGTCGAGGCCCGCGACGCGGGCCTGCGCACCTCGCGTCTGATGGCGGCGACACCCTATGAGATCCTCACCTATGTCGGGCGCGGCACATCCATGCGCGACTATCAGCGGCTCAAGGCCGCGCTCGACCGGCTGCAATCGACCACCATCTCGACGTCGATCCGCCAGCCCGCCGAAGGCCGCCGTCACCGCTTCTCGTGGATAAACGAGTGGCAGGAGCGCAGGGATCGCCAGGGGCGGCCGGATGGCATCGAGCTGATCGTCCCCGACTGGTTCTACAAGGCCGTCCTCGATGACGCGCTCATCCTCACCATCGATCCGGCCTATTTCGACCTCACCGGCGGCCTTGATCGCTGGCTTTACCGCATCGTGCGCAAACACGGCGGCCGCCAGCGCGCCGGATGGCGTTTCGATCTGCGGCACCTCCATCTCAAATCCGGCAGCCTGTCGCCGTTCAAGCGCTTCGCCTTCGAACTGCGCGACATCGTGCGGCGCCAGCCGCTGCCCGGCTACGTCCTGTCGCTCGAGGTGGAAATCGGCGGGCGCACGCTGCTCGCCTTCGAGCCACTGGCCGCCTGTGGAAAACCTGTGGACGGCATCGTGCTATCGGGAACCCGACCTATCGTGCCATCGGGAACCCGAGGCTCGTGCCATCAGGAACCCAAACGGACCGCAACATCTGGAAATCGTGGGCGGATTCGCGCCCTTAACTTAGAGTCTAACCAAGAATCTAACTTTGAAGAGCGCGCGCGCGATGTGGAAAACCTCATCCGCACCGCCGCAGCGAACCTCCGCGCCACGGGCAAATCGCAGATCAAGGGTGCTCCCACGGCTCAGACGGGCCGGAAAGAGAGCGAGCAGGCTTCCCCCGATCAGCTGCCGCTCCTCGATCGGCCTGGAGGTGCGCGATGATCATCGCGTTCCTCAACCAGAAAGGCGGTGTCGGCAAGACGACGCTGGCGCTCAACCTTGCCGGCGAACTCGCCGGGCGCGGTCAGCGCGTCACGCTGATCGACGCGGACCCACAGGGCTCGGCCCTCGACTGGTCTGAGCAGCGCAGCCATGAGGGCCTGCCGCGCCGGTTCGGCGTCGTCGGCCTGGCGCGCGACACGCTCCACCGCGAAGCGCCGGAGCTGGCCCGCGATGTTGACCACGTCGTCATCGACGGCCCGCCGCGTGTCGCAGCCTTCATGCGCTCGGCGCTGCTCGCCGCCGAACTCGTGCTGATCCCGGTGCAGCCGTCGCCGCTCGACGGCTGGGCATCGGCCGAGATGCTGGCGCTGCTCCGCGAAGCCCGCGTCTATCGCCCGGAACTGGTCGCCCGCTTCGTGCTCAATCGCTGCGGTGCGCGCACCATCCTGGCCCGCGAGACGGCCGAGACCCTGGCCGATCACGATCCACCGTTGCTCGCCACCACCATTGGCCAACGCATCGCCTTCGCTGCCGCCGCGCAGACCGGCCGCCTGGTCGCCGAACTCGACCGCGCAACACCGTCCGCGCGCGAGATCACCGCGCTCGCCGACGAACTCCTCCATCTTCGTCTGGGCGGGAGCGCACCATGAATGAGCGATCCCCCCGTCGCGGCTTCGCCTCGCGCCCCGCCGATCCCGACCAATGGATCAAGGCTGCGGACAACGCACCACGCGCCGCTGACGTCGCTGCGTTCACCGCCAGGCTCACCATCGATGTGACGCCCGAACTGCGCGGCCGGATCAAGATCGCCGCGTTCGGGCGCGGCGTCACCGTCGCCGACATGCTGCGCGAGCTGCTCGCGCGTGAATTCCCCTCGACACCAGGAGACACCACATGACCGGCACTGCGGCTCCCCGCACGCGCGGCGGCCCGCTGCCGTCAGCGCTCCCCCATGACACCATGACCCACGTCGAACTGACGTGGATCGAGAAGAAGATCGAATACTGGATCAGGTTCGGCCGTGAGGCGCATGAACAGATCCTCGACCGCCGCCGGCGTGTCGTCTCCTTCCGTCCGGACACCGTATTCGCGTTCGTGCGATGGGCGGCCAACGATTTCGGCACGATCATCTCGCGCATCGACATCGTGCGCGCGGTCGAGCCCGGCGAACCCTACCAGACGCTGCCCTTTGTCCGACCGGGTGGTGAAATCCTGCTCAGGATCGACGGATGGCCAAAGGTCGAAGACGTGCTGCGCCACGTCGATGCCATTGAAGCGATCGGCATCGAGGCGGACGCCGTTTCACCGGAACACTGGCGTCACGTCCACAATCGGATGGCGGCTGGACATCAGCCGCGCTCCTATACGCTCGACCAGCATCGCGCCTTCCTCCTGCGCCGGAGGACGCGGTCGTGACGCGCGCCGGTCTCTTCCTCGTCATGGCTCTCGCGACCACGGGCATCAGCTATCCGGCGCTCACCCCGATGCCGATCAAGCTCCTGTGGAACGCATCGGCGAGCGCCCCCATCGGCTTCTACACGATCGACGTCGATGGCCCGTTCGACGTCACCGATCTCATTGCCGTCGATGCGCCCGAGCCGCTCGCGACCTTCATGGCCGAACGCGGGTACCTTCCCAAAGGCGTCCCGCTGTTGAAGCGCATCCTCGGCGTTTCCGGGCAGACCGTTTGCCGCTCGAACCTCTCCGTCACGATCGACGGCGTCGAGATGGGCGATGCGCTGCCGCGTGATCGCGCCGGGCGCGACCTCCCGGTCTGGCAGGGCTGCCGCCGTATCCCGACCGGCGAAGTCTTCCTCATGAACTGGCAGGTCCGCGACAGCCTGGACGGTCGCTATTTCGGCCTGACCTCCACCGACCAGATCATCGGCCGCGCCGTCCCCCTGTGGACCGACGAGGACGGAACGGGCCGCTTCGAATGGCGCGCACCGACGCGATGAACACCTCGCCATCGGCGGGGGCGGCGCCCACCGATGGCTTTCCCAACGTCGCCGCAAAGGGAGTCATCATGCCTCAGATTGGTCAATTCACGCGCCAGGACACGGGCTTCGCCGGCAAGCTGGAGACGTTCACTCTCTTCCGCGATGTCGTCATCGTGCCGGCAGAGCCCTCCGATGCCGAGAACGCGCCGGATTACCGCGTTCACGCCAGCGACGATGGCAAAGCCGAAGCCGGTCCGGAAATCGGCGCGGGCTGGAAACGCACCGGCGAGCGCGCGGGCGAATACGTTGCCGTACTGATCGACGACCCTGCGCTGCCGCAGCCGATCCGCGCCAATCTGTTCCGCGACGATGACGCCGGGAATGCCTGGTCGCTGCACTGGTCGCGCCCGCGCGACCGCGCCGGGAAGGACTGACCGATGTCCGGTCCCCGTCCAACGATGAGCCGTAGGGATGCGCACTGGCGGCAGTACACCGTCCGGCGCATGGCCCTCCTTCTCCTTACCGGCCTGGCCCTCGCAGCGGGCGCAACGGACGCCGCTCTTGCCCAGTCCGTGTCGGCAGCGCGCACGGTCGCTGGCGATCCGCACGCGGCCTTCGTTACCGAAGCCTCGCAGCGGTTCGGCATTCCCGAACACTGGATCGTCGCCGTCAAACGCGCCGAAAGCGCCGGCGATGTGCGCGCCATATCGTCGGCCGGCGCGCTGGGGTTGATGCAGGTCATGCCCGATACCTGGGCCGCGCTTCGCGTTCGCTATGGGCTCGGGCGTGATCCCTACGACCCGCGCGACAACATCCTCGCAGGCGCTGCCTACCTGCGTGAAATGTTCGACCGCTACCGCACGATCCCCGCAATGCTCGGCGCCTACAATGCGGGGCCTGGCCGCTACGACGAATACGTCCAAACCGGCCGCGCCCTGCCCGCCGAAACGCGGGCCTACATCGCGCTGCTGGCTCCGCAGCTAGGCGCACCATCGCCGGCGAGCGCGCCATCGGTTGCGCCGCCACCGCCGCCGGATTGGCGGGAAGCGCCGCTCTTCGTCGTGCGTTCCGCCGACGCTCGTTCGGCAACATCGACATCGGAAAACGCGCGGTCGAACGACAGCCGCTCCTCCGTCGCGGCGCGCACTCCCGAAACCGCCGAAGACTCGAACGCCCCGATCGTGGTCGCTCGCTCTGACGGGGGGACGCCCCGATGAGCTGCGGAAGTATCCTTCGCACTCTGTCGCATTTCGGCGTGACATGGAGGGCACAAGGGGGAGAGGCAGGCACAACAACCGCACGATGGCAGGATAAAAGGCCGCACATTGCGCGGCGGTCGGGCGGTTGTTTTTGCAGGATATTTTGGCGCGCTCCGCACATTGCCGTGCTCATCGGCAATGTGCGCCTGACGCCCAATTGCCTGTATCAGCGCGATTTTTCGCACATTGCGGCCTCGCGTCATGGCCGATGACCATGAGTTTCGTGTTCGGCCTGGGCGCATCCGGTCAACCCGCGCGCAGTCGGCTCGGCCCTTCATCGCGCAGGCGCTGGCCGCCGCGAAGAAGGCGGGCGGCGGCGTCTCGCGCTCCGGGCGCGTCGTTGCCGCCAATCGCTCGCGCTTCGGCCGCGGCCAGCGCGCCAGCATCCAGGCGAACCGCCTCATCACTGCGCGCACGCGCGGCGCAGTCATCAAGGCCCGCGTCGTGCGGCACTCCGGCCGCACCGCGCCGCTCGGCACGCATCTCGATTATCTCCGCCGCGATGGCGTGACCCGTGACGGAAAAAACGCCCGGCTGTTCGGGCCGGGAACGGAGGAAGCTGATGGCCGCGCCTTCGCCGGGCGATGCGAGGATGATCGCCATCATTTCCGCTTCATCGTTTCACCGGACGACACCGTGGAGATGTCGGACCTCAAGTCCTTCACCCGCGATCTTGTCGGCCAGATGGAAAGGGACCTAGACACGCGGCTCGATTGGGTCGCGGTCGATCACTGGAACACCGAGCATGCTCACGTCCATCTGATCGTGCGCGGCGTCCGCGACGACGGCCAAGACCTCGTGATCTCGCGCGACTACATCAAGGAGGGCATGCGCGATCGCGCGCGTGACCTCATCACACAAGAGCTTGGCCCGCGCACAGATCTCGATATTCGCCGCGCGCTCGAACGCCAGATCGAGGCGGAGCGCTGGACACAGCTTGATCGGCAGCTTGTCCGCGACGCTGGAAAGACCGGCGTCATCGATGTCGCCCCGGAGGTCGGCCGCCAGCCCGACGCCTACGCCGTCGAGAAGGTGGGCCGCCTGCGCAAACTCGCGGCCCTCGGCCTCGCCAGTGAAGTCGGACCTGGCCAGTGGATGATCGACGATCAGGCTGAGGTGACGCTGCGCCAGCTCGGCGAACGCGGCGACATCATCAAGCGCATGCACCGCGCACTCACCGAACGCGGTATCGACCGCGGCTCGGGCAACTACGTCCTGGCAGGGGAAAGCCTCGACGTGCCGGTCATCGGCCGTCTGGTCGAGCGCGGCCTCGATGACGAGCTGAAGGGAACGGCCTACGCCGTGGTCGACGGCGTCGATGGCCGGACCCACCACATCCGCTTGCCGCATCTCGATGCGGCGGGGGACAGCGCGCCGGGCTCGATCGTCGAGCTGCGCACCTTCGAAGATGCTCGCGGCGAACGCCGCGTCGCGCTCGCCGTCCGCTCCGATCTCGATCTCCAGCATCAGGTGAACGCCTCGGGCGCGACCTGGCTCGACCGGCAATCCATCGCCCGCGAACCCGTCGCCATGTCGGAGGGCGGCTTCGGCGCCGAGGTGCGGCACGCGATGCGACAACGGGCGGAGCATCTGGTCCACGAAGGTCTCGCCGAGCAGCAAGGCCGCCGCGTCATCTTCAGCCGCAACCTGATCGAGACGCTTCGCCGCCGCGAGGTGGGCGCTGTTGCCGACCGGCTGGCGAAGGAGACAGGCCAGCCGTTCAAAGCGGCTGGCAATGGCGAATATGTCGCCGGCACCTATCGCCAGCGCATGACGCTCGCATCCGGCCGCTTCGCGATGATCGATGACGGCCTCGGCTTCCAGCTCGTGCCCTGGTCGCCGTCCCTCGAAAACCAGCTCGGCAAGCACGTCTCCGGGGTCGCCCGCGGCGACGGCGGTGTCGACTGGAGCTTCGGCCGCAAGCGGGGGCTCGGCCTCTAATCACCTAAGAAGAAAGGACCGCAGCAATGTCCGCGACCAAAATCCTGTGGGGCCAGATCGCCGTCGTCTTCCTCATCGTACTGCTCACCACCTGGGCGGCGACGCAATATGTCGCATGGAGCCTCGGCTTTCAGGCGCAGCTCGGCGCGCCCTGGTTTTCCCTGTTCGGCTTGCCAATCTACTATCCGCCGGCGTTCTTCTGGTGGTGGTATTTCTACGACGCCTACGCGCCGGAGGTCTTCGCCAGGGGCGGGATGATCTCGGCGTCGGGCGGCTTCATCGCCATAGCCGTCGCCATCGGCATGTCGGTCTGGCGCGCCCGCGAAGCAAAAAGCGCGGCGACCTACGGCTCCGCCCGCTGGGCGGGAAAGGACGAGGTGAAAGCCGCGGGCCTGCTCAGTCCCGACGGTGTCGTGCTCGGCCGCTATGATCGCGACTATCTCCGTCATGACGGCCCCGAGCATGTGCTTTGCTTCGCCCCGACCCGATCGGGCAAGGGCGTCGGCCTGGTCGTGCCGTCCCTGTTGACCTGGCCGGGCTCGGCCATCGTCCACGACATCAAAGGGGAAAACTGGCAGCTCACCGCCGGTTTTCGCGCCCGGCATGGCCGCGTTCTGCTGTTCGACCCGACCAACCCCAAATCGTCGGCCTACAATCCGCTGCTCGAGGTGCGCCGCGGCGAATGGGAAGTCCGCGACGTCCAGAACATCGCCGACATCCTGGTCGATCCCGAAGGCTCGCTCGAAAAGCGGAACCATTGGGAGAAGACCAGTCATGCCCTGCTGGTCGGCGCCATCCTGCATGTCCTCTACGCCGAAGACGACAAGACATTGGCCGGCGTCGCCGGTTTCCTGTCCGATCCAAAGCGCCCGATCGAGTCGACGCTCGCCGCGATGATGAAGACCAGCCACCTCGGCGAGGCAGGGCCGCACCCCGTCATCGCCAGCGCCGCGCGCGAGCTGCTGAACAAATCGGACAACGAACGCTCGGGCGTGCTCTCCACCGCCATGTCGTTTCTCGGCCTCTACCGTGACCCTGTCGTCGCCGAGGTGACGCGGCGCTGCGACTGGCGGATCTGCGACATGGTGGGCGGCAAGCTCCCGACCACGCTCTACCTTGTCGTGCCGCCGTCCGACATCAACCGCACCAAGCCGTTGATACGCCTGATCCTCAATCAGGTTGGCCGCCGTCTCACCGAGGATCTGCAAGCGAAGGCCGGGCGGCATCGCCTGCTGCTCATGCTCGACGAGTTTCCCGCCCTCGGCCGCCTCGATTTCTTCGAGTCCGCGCTGGCCTTCATGGCGGGCTACGGCCTCAAGAGCTTTCTGATCGCTCAATCGCTGAACCAGATCGAGAAGGCTTACGGCCCGAACAATTCGATCCTCGACAACTGCCATGTGCGCGTTTCCTTTGCGACGAACGACGAAAGGACCGCGAAGCGGGTCAGCGACGCGCTCGGAACCGCGACCGAGATGAAGGCGATGAAGAATTACGCCGGGCATCGGCTCTCGCCCTGGCTCGGCCATTTGATGGTGTCGCGCTCGGAGACCGCGCGACAGCTCCTGACACCAGGCGAGATCATGCAGCTTCCGCCGACCGACGAGATCGTCATGGTCGCCGGCACGCCGCCGATCCGGGCGAAGAAGGCGCGCTACTATGAAGATGCCCGCTTCAAGGAACGCATCATGTCACCGCCGGGACTAGCGCGGCCTGCTGAAGGTCGGCCCGACGATTGGAGCAAGCTGCCGATCCCCGCGCGCCCGGAGATGACCGAAGGCGCTGCGCCAACGACGAGCAGTGACGATGAAGAGGATTCCACCGAGTCCGAGCGTCGGCATCAGCCCGAACTCAACCGGGTGAACCCCATCGAAAAGAAGGCGCCGATCGACAATGAGTTTGAGATTGATTTGCCTGACGACACAGAGGACGCAGCCGCGCGCAACCAGCGGATGACCCGCGTCATGCGCGGCGTTGCCCGCCAGGTCTCGCTCGATCCCAATGACGGCATGGAGTTGTAGCACCATGCCCGGACGCAAGAAGAAGGTGCCGATTTCCGTCTATCTCGACCCCGACATCATGGCGACGCTATCGGACTATGCAGGCCGTCGCGAACAACCGCTCTCCCTGATCGCCGAGGCCGCCATCGCGTCCTTCCTGTCGCCGGACGACGCGGAGCGGCGTGAAGCAGTGATCGCCAAACGCCTCGACCAGATCGATCGCCGTCTCAACCGCATGGAGCGGGACATCGGGATCTCCGTCGAGACCATGGCCGTATTCATCCGGTTCTGGCTCAACACGACGCCGGCGCTGCCCGAGCCCGCAGCCCAGGCAGCGCGCGCCATGGTTGGGAAGCGCTACGAGGCGTTCATCGCGGCCCTTGGACGGCGCTTGGCTCAGGGACCGAAACTTCGGCAGGAGATCGTTGAAGATGTCGGCGAGTCGCCGCCGAACGCGACAGAGAGCGATCCATAGGCTTCAGCGCGCGTGGATCAATACCGCCGTTCTCCTGTATTTGCACGCCACGCTGCTACGACGGTCGATACTTGTTGAATCGGCTCAATTCGCGGCTCTTTTAATCACCCCGATCCGGGGACCCTCTTTTCCAGCCCCGTCAGGAAGCGGGGCAGGAATGACCAATATCAGCCAGAAGCCGGAAGCATTCGCGCGCGGTGCGCGCATGCTTCGCACCGCGCTCGGCTCGACCATCACCCATTTTCTCGAAGACCCGGCCGTCGTCGAAATCATGCTGAACCCGGACGGCCGTCTCTGGGTAGATCGCCTCTCCGAAGGGCTGGCCGATACGGGTGAGACGCTGTCGCCCGCCGATGGCGAGCGCATCGTGCGGCTGGTTGCTCACCATGTCGGCGTCGAGGTGCATCCGCGCAGCCCGCGAGTCTCCGCCGAGCTTCCTGACACGGGAGAGCGGTTCGAGGGCTTGCTGCCGCCCGTTGTCGCCGCACCGGCCTTCGCCATCCGCAAGCCCGCCGTCGCGATCTTCACGCTCGACGATTATGTGGCCGCCGGAATCATGTTCGCCGACCAGGCGGCGACGCTACGCGCGGCCGTGATGGCGCGCGCCAATATCCTTGTTGCGGGCGGCACCTCCACCGGCAAAACCACGCTGACCAATGCGCTTCTGGCCGAGGTCGCCAAGACGGCGGATCGCGTCGTCATCATCGAGGATACCCGCGAGCTTCAGTGCGCCGCGCCCAATCTTGTCGCCATGCGGACCAAGGATGGAGTGGCCACGCTCTCGGAGCTGGTTCGCTCTTCGCTACGCCTGCGCCCCGATCGCATTCCCATCGGCGAGGTGCGCGGCTCCGAAGCTCTCGATCTCCTGAAAGCATGGGGAACCGGCCACCCCGGCGGCATCGGCACGATCCACGCAGGGAGCGGCATCGGCGCGCTGCGCCGCCTTGAACAACTCATCCAGGAGGCCGTCGTCACGGTCCCGCGCGCCCTGATCGCCGAGACCATCGATCTCGTTGCCGTCCTCTCCGGCCGCGGCTCCGCGCGCCGGCTCACCGAACTCGCCCGTATCGAAGGGCTCGGCCCGGACGGCGACTACGCCATCACCCCCGCAACCCTTGACCGCACAGGAGCGCCAACATGATCCACACCACGATGCGCGTTCGCCGCTATGCCGCGACGGCCGCCGCCTTCACCTACGTCAACCTCGTCCTCGTACCCGCCGCCCATGCCTCCGGCTCGTCCATGCCGTGGGAAGCACCGCTCCAGAAAATCCTCGAATCCATCGAAGGGCCGGTCGCCAAGATCGTCGCCGTCATCATCATTATCGCCACTGGCTTGGCGCTGGCGTTCGGTGACACGTCCGGCGGCTTCCGGAAGCTGATCCAGATCGTCTTCGGTCTCAGCATCGCGTTTGCGGCGTCGAGCTTCTTCCTGTCGTTCTTCTCATTCGGCGGCGGGGCGCTCGTCTGATGGCGGCGGCGCTCGAACAACTCGACGCGGTGCCGGGTTTCACCGTCCCGGTTCACCGGGCGTTGACCGAGCACATTCTGCTCGGCGGCGCACCGCGCGCGCTCGCCATCCTGAACGGCACGCTGGCCGGAGCCGTGGGCCTCGGCCTGCGCCTCTGGCTCGTGGGTCTGCTGATCTGGGTCGTTGGCCATATCGCAGCCGTGTGGGCTGCAAAGCGCGATCCGCTCTTCGTCGAGGTCGGCCGCCGCCACCTGCGCATCCCCGCTCATCTGTCCGTCTGAGGAGGCGCATCGCCATGATGCATCTTGCCGAATATCGCCGCACCGCAACCCGCCTCGCTGACTATCTGCCCTGGGTCGCGCTCGTCGCCGAGGGCGTCGTGCTTAACAAGGATGGCAGCTTTCAGCGCACGGCCCGTTTCCGCGGCCCTGATCTGGACTCCGCGGTCGCTGCCGAACTGGTCGCCGTCGCCGGGCGGCTCAACAACGCTTTCCGCCGTCTCGGATCGGGTTGGGCCATCTTCGTCGAGGCGCAGCGGCACGAGGCGTCGATCTATCCGGCGGACCTGTTTCCCGACGCTGCCGCAGCGCTCCTTGATGCCGAGCGCAAAGCCGATTTCGAGGAGGCCGGCGCGCATTACGTCTCTGGCTACTATCTCACCATCACCTATCTGCCGCCGGCCGAGGACGCCGCGCGGACCGAAGCCTGGCTCTATGAGGGCCGCGAACGCGCTGGCATCGATCCGAAGGAAATCCTGAACACCTTTGTCGACCGCACGGATCGCGTGCTGGCGCTCCTCGACCGCTTTATGCCGGAATGCCAGTGGCTCGATAGCAGCGAGACGCTGACCTATCTCCATTCGACCGTCTCGACCAAACGGGACCGCGTCCGCGTGCCCGAAACGCCGGTCTATCTCGACGCGCTGCTCGCCGACCAACCGCTCACCGGCGGCCTGGAGCCGCGCCTCGGAACGGCGCATCTGCGCGTTCTCACCATTGTCGGTTTCCCAACCGCGACCACACCCGGCATCCTCGACGATCTCAATCGGCTCGCCTTTCCCTATCGCTGGTCGACGCGCGCCATCCTGCTCGACAAGACCGACGCGACCAAGCTGCTGACCAAAATCCGCCGCCAATGGTTCGCCAAGCGCAAAAGCATCGCTGCGATCCTGAAAGAGGTGCTGACCAACGAGGCGTCCGCGCTGGTCGATACCGACGCCTCGAACAAGGCGGCGGACGCCGATCTCGCCCTCCAGGAACTCGGCGCTGACTACGCCGGCCAATCCTATGTCACCGCGACGATCGCGGTATGGGACAACGATCCCCGAATTGCCGACGAGAAGCTTCGCCTCGCCGAGAAAGTCATCCAGGGCCGCGACTTCACGGCCATGACTGAAACGATCAATGCCGTCGATGCCTGGCTGGGCTCATTGCCGGGACATGTTTACGCCAACGTGCGCCAGCCCCCGATCTCGACGCTGAATCTCGCCCACATGATCCCGCTCTCGGCGGTGTGGGCGGGGCCGGAACGGGACGAGCATTTCGGGGCGCCCCCCTTGCTGTTCGGCAAGACCGAGGGTTCGACCCCGTTCCGGTTTTCTCTCCATGTCGGCGATGTCGGTCACACACTCGTCGTCGGCCCGACCGGCGCCGGCAAATCGGTGCTCCTCGCCGTCATGGCCTTGCAGTTCCGGCGCTACGCCGGTGCCCAGGTCTTCGCCTTCGACTTCGGCGGTTCGATCCGCGCCGCCGCGCTCGCCATGGGCGGTGATTGGCACGATCTCGGCGGCGATCTCACCGAGAGCGTGGACTCCTCGGTCTCGCTGCAACCGCTCGCGCGCATTCACGACACGCCCGAACGCGCCTGGGCGGCCGACTGGATCGTCGCCATCCTGATCCGCGAGGGCATCGCGATCACCCCCGAGGTGAAGGAGCACCTCTGGTCGGCGCTGACCTCACTGGCATCGGCGCCGGTCGAGGAGCGCACGATCACCGGCCTCACGGTGTTGCTCCAATCGAACGACCTGAAGCAGGCGCTGCGACCGTATTGCGTGGGCGGCCCCTATGGGCGGCTACTCGACGCCGAGGCCGAACATCTCGGCTCGGCATCGGTGCAGGCGTTCGAGATCGAGGGACTGGTCGGGACTGGCGCGGCACCCGCCGTGCTCGCCTATCTCTTCCATCGCATCGGCGACCGTCTCGACGGCTCGCCGACGCTGCTCATCATCGACGAGGGCTGGCTCGCACTCGACGACGATGCCTTCTCCGGGCAATTGCGCGAGTGGCTGAAGACGCTGCGCAAGAAAAACGCCAGCGTCATCTTCGCCACGCAGTCGCTGTCCGACATCGACAACAGCAACATCGCCCCGGCCATCATCGAGAGCTGCCCGACAAGGCTGCTCCTGCCGAACGAACGCGCGATCGAGCCGCAGATCACGGAGATCTATCGGCGCTTCGGTCTCAACGACCGCCAGATCGAAATCCTCGCGCGTGCCACGCCCAAACGCGACTATTACTGCCAGTCGCGGCACGGCAATCGCCTGTTCGAGCTGGGCCTTTCCGAAGTCGGCCTCGCGCTCGCCGCCACCTCCTCCAAGACCGACCAGTCCGAGATCGCGCGCACCGTCGCCGAGCATGGCCGCGAGGGCTTTCTCGCCGCCTGGCTGCGCCTGCGCGGAGCCGATTGGGCCGCAGACCTCATCCCTGATCTCACGAACCTCGCCCTCCAGCAGTCCGAGAAGGAGTAATGACCATGAATACGCTTCGTTCACGCCCGCGCGCGCTGTCGCTCGCGGCCTTCATCCTGGCGATACCGCTCGCCGCATCGCCGGTGCTGACCGCGCCAGCGCACGCGCAATTCGGCTTCGGCGGTATCGTCTATGACCCTACCAACTACGCCCAGAACGTCCTGACGGCGGCGCGTTCCCTCGAGCAAATCAACAACCAGATCCGCTCGCTTCAGAACGAGGCGCAGACCCTCATCAACCAGGCCAAGAATCTGGCGAACCTGCCGTACTCGGCGCTCCAGCAGATTCAACAGAACGTCCAGCGCACCCAGCAGCTCCTCGGCCAAGCGCAGAACATCGCCTTCGACGTTCAGAACGTCGACCGGATGTTCCAGCAGCAATATGGCAGCGCCTCGCTGTCGTCCTCGGACGCCAAGCTCATCACCGACGCTCGCTCGCGCTGGCAGAACACCGTCGGCGGTTTGCAGGACGCCATGCGCATTCAGGCCGGCGTCGTCGGCAATATCGACAGCAATCGCACGCAGATGTCCAATCTCGTCAGCCAGAGCCAGGGCGCGCAGGGTGCGTTGCAGGCGACGCAGGCAGGCAATCAGCTTCTCGCGCTGCAATCGCAGCAACTCTCCGACCTGGTCGCGCTGATCTCCGCCAACGGTCGCGCCACGGCGCTGACTGACGCGGAGCGCGCGGCGGCGGCCGATCAGGGCCGGGAGCAGCGCCGCCGTTTCCTCACGCCGGGCGCGGGCTATCAGCCCGGCAACGCGCAGATGTTCGGCAACGGCAACTGAGATCGCGGTCATGGACGGCAAGATGCTGGCCCGGTTGGGCGCCATCGTTTTCGTATCGCTCGCCATCACGGCGACGGCGATCGAGATGACCCGGAAGGACGCGGCCCCTGAAACGGAGCGCGTCCACGCTGTCGAACCCAAGCGCGATGCGCTCCGCGAAGGGCAGCGCCGGTGCCAGCAGCTTGGCCAGGCAGCGGCGAGCGATACCGACTGCATGCGCATCTGGGCCGAGAGCCGCGATCGCTTCCTCGGTCGCCCCCCGGCGCCTGCTGTCCCGACAACAGAAGGACGGTGAACCATGGGCGGCGCAGGTGTCATCGACAATTTCCTCGGGGTCTTCACCTCCTACATCAACAGCGGGTTCGGACTGCTCGGCGGCGAGGTCGCGTTTATCGCCACAACGCTGATCGTCATCGATGTGACGCTTGCCGCGCTGTTCTGGAGCTGGGGCGCGGAAGACGACATCATCGCCCGGCTGGTGAAAAAGACGCTCTTCGTCGGCGTCTTCGCCTATCTCATCGGCAACTGGAACAACCTTGCCAAGATCGTCTTCGACTCGTTCGCGGGCCTAGGCCTCAAGGCTTCCGGCACCAGCTTCACCGCGCAGGATCTGATGCGACCCGGCAAGGTCGCGCAGACCGGGCTCGACGCCGCGCGCCCCTTGCTCGAATCCATCTCCGACCTGATGGGCTGGATCGCGTTCTTCGAGAACTTCATCCAGATCGCCTGCCTGCTGTTCGCCTGGGCGCTGGTGCTGCTCGCCTTCTTCATCCTCGCGATCCAGCTCTTCGTTACCCTGATCGAATTCAAACTGACGACGCTGGCGGGCTTCGTCCTCATCCCGTTCGGCCTGTTCGGCAAAACCGCCTTCATGGCCGAGCGCGTGCTGGGCAATGTCATCTCATCCGGCATCAAGGTGCTGGTGCTCGCCGTCATCATCGGCATCGGCTCAACGCTGTTCAGCCAGTTTACGGCCGGCTTCGGCGGCGCAACGCCAACAATCGACGACGCCATGGCGATTGTCCTTGCCGCGCTATCGCTACTCGGGCTCGGCATCTTCGGCCCCGGCATTGCTGCCGGTCTTGTCAGCGGCGGACCACAACTCGGCGCCGGTGCGGCGATTGGCACCGGGCTTGCCGTCGGTGGTGCGGCGCTCGCGGCTGGTGGCGCGGCAGGCCTTGCCCTGAAGGGAGGAGCGGCTGCGATGTCCGGCGGTGCTGCCGCCGTGCGGGGTGGAGCGGCGGCGGCAGGCGGAGCCGCCGCTGCCTACAGCGTCGGCTCGCTCGGCCAGTCCGGCGCAGCCGGTGTCGCCTCTGGTCTCGGCGGTGTCGCCCGCGCGGCCGGAGCAGCCACCGTGTCACCCCTGAAACGCGCGACGGCGCGCGCCGCCGAAGGCGTCAAGTCCAGCTTTTCCGAAGGTGCGAAGGCAAGATTCGGGGCGACGGGCGGCTCCTCGACCATGAGCACGATACCCGGCTCAGGCTCCGCAGGCGAAGCCGCCGCCGCAGCGCCCCGCGACGGTCCGCCCGACTGGGCCAAGCGCATGAAGCGCCATCAGTCAATCAGCCACGGAGCCACCCTCGCAGCGCACGCCGTCAAATCGGGCGACAGCCATGGCGGCGGCTCTTCCGTCAATCTCTCCGAAAGTAACCGCTCATGAGCCTCTTCAAACGACCCGCCGCTCACTATGGGAAATCGCCCGAACCCGAAACACCCTATCAGCGCGCAGCGCAGGTATGGGACGATCGCATCGGTTCGGCCCGCGTCCAGGCCAGGAACTGGCGCATCATGGCCTTCGGCTCGCTGTTCCTGTCAGCCGGCTTCGCCGCCGCGCTGGTCTGGCAGTCGGCGCGCGGCACCGTCGTTCCCTGGGTCGTGCAGGTCGATCGACTCGGCCAGGCGCAGTCCGTTGCACCGGCGTCGGCAGACTACCGGCCGACCGATCCGCAAGTGGCCTGGCATCTTGCCCGCTTCATCGAGCAAGTCAGAAGCATCCCGGCCGATCCGATCATCGTGCGCCAGAACTGGCTGCGCGCCTATGACTGGACCACCGATCGCGGCGCCGGTGCGCTCAACGACTATGCCCGCACCAACGATCCCTTCACCAAGGTCGGCAAACAGCAGATCGCCGTCGAGGTTTCGAGCGTGATCCGCGCATCGGCGGATTCCTTCCGCGTGGCCTGGACCGAGAAGCGTTACGAGAATGGCCAGCTCGCGGGCACGGAGCGATGGACCGCCATCCTCACCATCGTCATCCAGACGCCGCGCGACGCAGACCGGCTGCGCGCCAATCCGCTCGGCATCTACATCAACGCCATCAACTGGTCGCGGGAGATGTCCCAATGAGCACGTCTCTGCGCATGTCCGGCTCTCCGGCTTTCCGTAAACCCGCTTTGGCGATGATGCTGCTCTCGGCAACGATGCTGGCGGGCTGCGCGACCTTCAAACCACCCACCATCAGCTACGACAGTGACGTGCCGCCGCTCCCAGCGGTGCCGGCGGCGGTCACGGAACAGCCGCCGCGTCCGCTGCACACGCCTCCTGCCTGGACGGTCGCGCATGGTGGAACCGCCGCGAATACGCCGAGCGGCCGCGTGGAAAACGCCAATGCTGCGGCGCGTGTCGAACCGCGACGCGAGGGCTATTATAACGCCATCCAGATCTATCCCTGGAGCGAAGGCGCGCTTTACCAAGTCTATGCCGCGCCCGGCCAGATCACCAACATCGCGCTCGAGCCGGGCGAAAGCCTGACCGGCGCAGGTCCAATCGCCGCCGGTGACACCGCCCGCTGGATCATCGGTGATACCGAAAGCGGTTCCGGCCTCTCGCGCCGCGTCCACATCCTCGTCAAACCGACGCGCCCCGACATCACCACGAACCTGGTCATCACGACTGACCGCCGCATCTACATGCTTGAGCTGAGGGCGGAGGCGAAACCCTATATGCCGGCCGTTGCATGGGCTTATCCCGCCCTACCGGCATCGCAACGCGGAACGGTCCCGACGACGCCTATCATTCCCGCTGCCGCCGCGCGTCACTACCGCTACGGCCTCACCGGCGACACGCCGCCCTGGCGGCCGGTCGCCGTCTATGACGACGGCAGGCGTGTGTATGTCGAATTTCCACGCGGCATCGCTCAAGGCGAGATGCCGCCGATCTTCGTCCTCGGCACCGACGGCGAGCCGCAGCTCGTCAACAGCCGCATCTACCAAAACATCCTGATCGTTGACCGCATCTTCGGAGCCGCCGAACTGCGCCTCGGCAGCGGCCAGCAGCAGCAGACCGTCAGGATCGTGCGAACCGATGGGAAACCTGCATCATGAGCGACACCGACCACGACAATGCCGAACCGCGGGATCAATCGACGCCCGCCGTCGATACGTCATCATCCATGCGTCTGCGGGCGGAACCTCCGCGTGTCACCCGGCTGTCGCGCAAAGTGCTCGCCGGCGTCGCCGCAGTTGCCCTCGTCGGTATCGGCGGCTCTCTCATCTACGCGCTCCAGACCCGCGATCCCGGCAAGAGCGCCGACGAACTCTATTCGACCGACAACCGCACCACGGCCGACGGCCTGGCCGGCCTGCCACGCGATTACACCGGCCCGGTCCTCGGCCCGGCGCTGCCTGGAGACCTCGGCCGCCCGATCGTCAGCGCGCAAAATCAGGGGCATCCTGTCGTGCCGCCCGCCATGGCCGCGCCGGGGCCTGATCCCGAGGAACAACGTCGCCTCGCCGAATTGGAGGCCGCACGCACCAGCCGCGTGTTTTTCCAGGCCGGTCCGGCCGCAACGTCGGCGACCGCTGGCCCGAATGTCCCGGGATTTGCCGGCGTGGGAGCTGGCACACAACCAGGCGCCGAGACGGCTCAAGATCGACAACTCGCGTTCCTCAATGCTCCCGTCGACCGCCGCACCATTGCGGCCGACCGCATCATGGCGCCAGCATCGCCCTATGTTCTCCAGGCGGGCGCGGTCATCTCGGCCGCCCTCATCACCGGCATCCGCTCCGATCTGCCTGGACAAATCACCGCGCAGGTGACGGAGAACATCTACGATAGCCCGACCGGCCGCATCCTCGTCATTCCGCAAGGCACCCGGATCATCGGCCAGTACGACAATAGCGTCCAATACGGGCAGAGCCGCGTGCTTCTCGTCTGGAACAGGCTCATTCTCCCGAACGGCCGGTCCATTGTGCTCGAACGTCAGCCCGGAGCCGATACCCAGGGCTATGCCGGTCTGGAAGACGGCGTCGATTACCATTGGTGGGATCTCGCCAAAGCGGCGGGGCTCTCGACGCTTCTGTCAGTCGGGTCCGAGCTTGCCATTGATGACCAGGACCGGCTCCTGCGCGCCATCCGCAATGGCGGCCAGGACACGATCAATGATGCTGGTCAGCAGATCGTTCGGCGCCAGCTCAACGTCGCGCCGACGCTGACGATCCGGCCAGGCTTCCCTGTCCGCGTGATCGTCACCCGCGATCTCGTCCTCGAACCTTACGGAGGCTGACATGACGAAATTGAAGCTCGGCCCGATCACCGAGGAAAAGCCGGTGAAGGCCACGCTGGATCTGCCCGCGTCGCTTCACCGGGATCTCGCGGCATATGCCGAGCTGCTGGGAAGGCAGACTGGCCAGCCTGTCCGCGATCCCGTGAAGCTGATCGTACCGATGCTGGAGCGCTTCATCGCCACCGATCGCGGCTTCGCCAAGGCCCGGCGCGCGAAGCCCGCGGGCGATGCCAGTTCATAAATCCACGCCCTGACGACGCGCCATCGTCTTCGCCATGCTGACAAAGCGCCTGAGCGCCGGGTTGTCGTTCTTTGGCGACCACACGCCGTTGAAGGGAAGGACTTCGCCGATAATCGGCCGATAGCAGATGCCCGGCACATGGGCTGCTGTCGCCGCCTCGCTCATGACCGTAAGCCCGCTGCCGATCGCGACGAGCGTCAACAGATTGTCGCGCCCGACAAACTGCGCCTGAATCTTCGGGTGATGGCCGAGATCGGCGACCCGCTGGACCAAATAGTCATGGACTTCCTGGCCCGGCGGTACATCGCTAACGATGAAGGTCTCGTGCGCCAGATCATGCCACTTCACCTCCTCCTTCCGGGCAAGGGCGTGTGCTTCCGGCAGCACCACGAAAACACGTTCCGACCAGAGGTAGGTGGTCTCGCATCGGGGCCACTCCAATGTCCCCGTCAGAAAGGCGATGTCCAACCGGAACTGCCGGATCGCGGCGACATGCTCCGCGGGATTGCCGTCAGCAACCTCGACATGCACGCCGGGGTGCTCTGCCGCGAAGGTCCGGAGAAGGTCTTGCAGAAACCCCGAGGCCAGGGACGAGAAGATGCCCACGCGCAATTGACCTTCCGTGCCGCGACCCACCGCGTCCACGATCTCCGCGCCTTCATTGATGTATCGAAGAACCTTTTGGGCTTTCGACAAAAGCCGCTGTCCGGCAACGGTCAAGCATACACCGCCACTGTGACGGTGAAACAGTGCCGAGCCGAGCCCGTCTTCCAGGTCGCGTATCCGGCGGCTGATCGTGGACTCCTGAACGCCCAACGCTACGCCCGCCTTGCGGAAACTCCCATGCTCGGAAGCCGCCACGAAATACCGCAGATGTCGAAAATTCATACTCACACCTGGAAATCGTCCGGGGAGCCCCCTTATCCCGAATGTCTGACAAAGACGCTGCGAGGCTTGTCAAAGCGATTTCCCAGCGTGGCGACAAAGTTCGTCGGCGCTCCCCGGCCATACCAGAGAGCGCCGACCGGCTATCACTCTACGGATTTCTCTATGAATCCAAGTGTATTGGCATTCTCGACCAGCGTCCGAACCTTGGCGCGATCGAGACCGTCCGGCACTTCGGCGTCAATCTCGAGCCGGATCTTCACCTGGCTGCCCGGCAACGTGGTGAGTTGCTCGACGATTGCTTCGACGATCTGATGGATGTCTCGGGCCGGACGCTCCGGTGAGATCATCACGGCGCCGGAGAAGCGCGTCGGCTTCTTTTCCGGTTGCGGAGCCGAGAGCACGTCATCCGCGGGCAGCCCATCGGGCGCCGGCGTGCTGCCGCCGGTTCCTGGGGTAGCGTCGCCGGACCCAGGCTGCACAGGAGCCGGACGATGCGCCTCGGCCACCTCCGGCCTCACAATGACGCTATCGCCGTCGATCACGACCACGGCGCTTCCCGCGCGCTCGATCGCCAGCCCCAGATAGGTGTCCGACTTCTCGTCCCATCGCTCTGCATAGGCGAAGGGGCCAGGCAACATGCCCTTCACGGCAGCCTGCACAGCCTTGATCAGGACGCCCTGATCCTTGATGCGCGGCAGATAGATGTAGCGGTTAAGATATTCCCGCAGATCCTTGAGCGACAGGCGCGGCCTGTCGTTCCAGATATATTTCTGGAGATCGCGGTCGAGACGCGACGGCCCCAATTCCGTGAGCAGGCCCTCCTCGGCCACCAACTTCTTGCTGGCCCGCGCCAACAAACCGTCCTGAGCCGGGATCTTGCCCGATACCCACTCCCAATCGGCCTGGGCGCTCTCCTGGGCGGGATAATGGAGATAGCACCACGCCTCCTTCAGGCGGGTCTTCATCGTCTCGTTCGCTTCGGCCAGTTTCGTCTTGGCCAACGCGCTATCGCTCTGGGTAAGGTTCAACCGCTCCGTGTCGCGGACGATCTCCCCCCAGGCCAGCGAAGCACGAACAGCGTCTTTCAGATGATCGAGCTGACGGCTTTCCGCGGCAATGAACACCAGCATGTTGCGATAGACGCGCGGCGTGCTGCCGCGCTGCGTGAGAATGTCCTTGGCCTCTACCAGCGCGTCAGAGCCATCGCGGCCATTGTGGGGATATTTGACACCCAGCACGACGGCGCGAACACCGCCGGCTTCATCGGGAACTTCGGCCGACGAGGCTGGCGCGACCTGCACGGCATCAAAATGCCCGCGATCGGCAAGGCCGTTCACATATTTTCCGAGTTCCGCATCGATCGTCACATCGACCAGCGCTGCCTCGATCTGCGCGGCCTTATCGGCCGCGATACGATTGAGGCTCGCCGACATCGAGTACCAGTACCGGCCAAGATCGGCGTGCATGAACTTGGCCTGGTTGGTCAGCCGCCTGAGCGCATCGCCGAAGATCGTCGGGCGTTCGCCAGGCTGTACGACGCCGAGGTTGATCTGCTTGTCGTCGAGGCCGGTGTTCTGTTGCTGCGCCGTGGGCGCGGTGCCCATGAAGATCGCGCGCGCGACGCGCCGCGTCGCCGAATAGCGGTTCAGGTTGGGCGCCGACTGATCGACCTTGTAGGGCGTGGACGTCGTGCCATCGACATCGCCGGCGATGATCGCCTGCCAACTCACGTCAAGATAATGGAGCAGTTCCGGCTCCACGCGCGGCGAACTTACCGCCACGCTGCCGGGCATGATCATCACCGACGGGTCGGCATTCATCCATAGCTCGTGAATCGCCTGCGCCATGAGGCGCAGCACGCCGCGTGTGCGCTGGAACTTTTCGAGTGAACCCCAGCTCGTATAGAGCTGGTCGAACAGCTCGGGGTGGATCGGATACGCCTTCTCCAGCTTGCGCCGGTAATCCTCGTCCGCGCAGCCTTGCGGGAAATCGTTGGCGTTCTCGCGGTAGAGCTTGGCGAACTGCTTCAGCGTGTTGTCACGGTGATGGAACTTGTCGCCGGGGATGTCCTTGAACAGCCGCCGCCTGACGATCTCATAGCTCTCCTCCTGGCTCGCTGGCCGCCACGAGGACTCCACGCGGCTGAAGGTCTGCTTGAGACGCGCCAGCGCTTCCTGACCGCCTTCGCCGCCAACCTCGATCTGCGAGGCCGGCAGTGACGCGACCAGCAGCGTACCGGGGCTGGCCTTAACCGCCTCGGTCAGCGACTGGACGAAGGACAGGTTCGCATCGAACGATCCCGAGGGCAGCCCCTCGACCTTGTAGATCTGACGCAGGTAAGCGACCCATTCGTCGATCAGGATCAGGCACGGCGCATATTTCTTGAAGAGCGCCTCCAGCAGATTCGAGCCCGGCGCGATGCCGCTGGCGTCGTTCTCCGCGACCATGGCGAAAGCGTCGGCACCGCCGAGCTGCCAGGCGAGTTCACCCCATGTTGTGCGAATCTTGCGGTCGCCCTCGGCGTGGAGCACGTCCTGCGGTCCGCGCGATGTGCCGACGAGCACGGCGCGGTTGATGGCATTCGGCACACTGAGCCCCTGCTTCTCCAGCAGTTGATCGAGGCCGGAGAGGTCCTGGACCGGGGTCGGCCCCACCATGTGATAGAGCGCCAGCATCGAGTGCGTCTTGCCGCCACCAAAGTTGGTTTGCAGTTCGACCACGGGATCCCCGCCGCTGCCGGACAGCCGCTTCGCAGCACCGACCAGCAGGGTGCTCAAGCCCTCCGTCAGATAGGTACGGCTAAAGAACTGACGCGGATCGCGGTATTCCGGCGGCGCGCTCCCAGAATGCACCTTGGCGAGGTCCGCCGCGAACTCCGCCTGCTGGAACTCGCCGGTGGCGACATCCTGGTGTGGCTCGACGACTTCACGCCACGGCAGCAGTCCCGCCACGGTCTCGACCGAAATCTCAAGACGCTGGGTTTTCCGCCGCTCCTCGTTGCGCTGAAGCTCGGTGAACTTCGTGCGCAGGATGGTGTCGCGCATCTTGCCGAGCTGTTCCGCCGTTTCGCCGGCGCTGATCGCTTCCATCAGGCGCCGCATGGAATCGAGCGCGCGTTCGGCATCATCGTATGTGAAGGTCTCGTTGTGCGAGAGCTTATTGCGGACATCGCCCAGCTCATTGACCAACGAGCGTTCGGCGCGGCCAAGCACCGCCTTGAACGCCTCGCTCCAGAAGCGGTCCATCGCGTTGAACAACGCGGCTTGGTCCCAGCCGACTTCGCCGCTGCTGTTGGGACGCAGGTTCGGCAGCTTCTCCAGAACCTGGACCTGCCAATGCCCCCTGAGCGAGGTTTCGAGCCTCTTTTCGACGAAGGGGATCAGCGCTGCGGGCAGCAGCTCCATACCCTCAAACACATACTGGCGCGTACTTTTTGCCACGTTCCGTTCCCCCTTAAATATCCAGCCGGATCTGACGATCGCCGCGCGTATCGTGGATGGCCGCCGCCGCCTTCGTCAGCTCGGCCCAGTCGGCGATTAGGGCGTTGTAAGCCGTGGCCTCCTTCGCATCCTTCCGCTTGTTGGCGCTGATGTCGTAGAGGCAGTAGGCGAGATCCTTCACGGCCTCGGCCTGGGTGTTGATCTTCTTGAGCAGAACAGCGGTGTCGTGGGAAATACCGTCCTTCTCATGCTGCCGGACCAGATGCTGGAGGCATTCCCATACCGTCAGGTGACGGTCCTCCTCCGGGTCCCATTCGTCGTCGAGTTCATCACGCGACAGAATACGGACCTTGCCGGCGGCGCTTTCGACGATGCCAGCGTGCTTGACGCTATCGACCGAGATGCCCCGGGCGCGGGCGAGATTGTCGGCGACCCCGTAGTCCCCCTTGCCCGTCCCGAGCTGCTCGAACCAAGTGATGGCAAAGCGTGTGTCGGCGTCGAATTCGCCTTGGATACCGCCCAGATACTCGTCCAGTTCCCGGTTGATCAGTTGCAGCGCGGTCTTGACACCCATCGGGCTGTCGTCCGATTCCAGCACCGCCTTGTAGCGTGAGAAGACACCCATGCCTGGGCCTATGGCCGATTGCGGCATGTCGGCAGGCGCGATATTAGCGGCCTGAAGCTCGGCGATTGCCGGCGGCAGCTCGCGTTTCAGCGCACGGATGAACTCAGCTCGAGTGATTGCTCCAGCCGTGTCCTGCCGTTTGCGGCAGACTAGAACAACTGAATTGGCGAGGGCATTGGTGCCAGAGGCGATTGTTCTAGCCGCACGCTCAGTACGCACCGGCCAAGTTCCGACAATCGAGTAACCCGCTGAGATCACAGCCTGAAGGAAAGTGGCCCACCCTGTCGATGAAAGGCCTTCCTCCTCGATTTCGCTCTGCTTGAATGCGTAGTAAATCGTAGCAGGCCAATCATCTGATGACTGTTCTGCTATGCTAGTAATAGCCGCCGTCATTCCACGTAGAAAGAAATTCTCTGCTTCGTCGCGCCCTCCATGTCTATATGGCGTGGCGACCAGCTCCTCAGCTTTGGGAACGGAGAGAGTGCTGGCTACATCTGGAAAAATATCCTTTATAGCTCTCCTGAGCCATACATAGAAGAAATCAGATAGATCTGCATAACCGATGTTGTCGTAATAGGGAGGATCTGTCGATATAACGCAATTCTGTATTGGAAATCTTGCAGTAGCGGCATCCGCCTGAATGACGCTCCCACTAGACGCTGGCCAGACTCCTGACAGTCCTCCAGCAACGCTCTCACAAAATCCAGAAAAGCTTGCCATCTTCCCGAAAGAGTTAGTTTCAACGAAATCCCAACTCATGGGAACAGCCTGTCGAGCAAATAGCTGTCTTATGTTCTGGTTCGTCGAGTTCCACCCGCAGATACTGTTGCCGTAATCAGCAGACTTATCCACCGCAAACGCGAGATACAAACTTACAGCTTCAGCGTATGCTTGAGCGCCTTGGCCACCATCCCGCAACGGAGCAGCTTCGGAAGAGAGATTCGCGGCCAGAGCGTCGGCGTTAATCTGCGCCTGTACTTCTTGGATCAGACTACTGAAGGTATTCAACGCGACTAATTGTCGATTGGTGAACAGATCCCCAAAGGATTCCATTCCATAGGCGGGAGGTGAAAACCAACGAGGGTTTTCAGGTTGACGCTGTTCAGGCCGCCAGCTCGGCTGGGCAGAAAATGCTACGCCTTCATGCTCGGGAGTCGGAGCAACATAGACGCGACCGCCTTTACCTTCGGCCACTATAGCGAGGAGGACTTGCCCCATTTTGCCGGACTTTCCCGCCGCTATGGTGTGCGCGGGCGTAATAGCCGTATCCGACATGAGGCAGCGGAAATTCGCGCCGCGTCCCGCCTTGGTACCCTCTTTCGCAGCCGCGATTTCAGCTTTGGTCCCCCCATGCCTGATCAGGTAGGAGATGGTCTTCGCCTGCTTATCAATGATGGGTTCAACCCAAGCCTCCTTGCCGGCTTTGCTGCTCAGCAGGAAGCTCGACGCGATCGGCACCTGGACGCTGGCGAACGCAGGATCGGGACTGGGTACTGTTCGCGCCCAAATCCAGGCTATCACCGTCGCCTTACTGGCCCCATACTCTTTGGGCAGATCGACTTGCGGGTAGAGGTGTCCGATGCGCTCCCAAGCCTTCTCGCGCATCCACTCACCATAATATCTTATGTCCTCTGCAAGCCCATCAGCGTTACTGTAGAACTGCCGGTCTTTCGCGCCTGGATGGATCGGCTTTTTGTCCTTAAACTTCGGCGGTATCTCGATCATCGCCTTTCCGATCATAACCGCGACCGGATTCAGGTCTGATCCGTAGGCAGGCAGGCCAAGGCGCTGAGCCTCTAGCGGTATTGAGCCACCGCCCGAGAAGGGGTCATATACAGGCGGCAGCTCGCCGCCGCAGCTCTTACGGATTTCCGCGCGGGCGCGCTCCAGCACTTCTTCGTTGGTCGAGTTTTCCCACTGCACCAACTCCTCGATGATAGCGAACAGGCGCTTTCGTTCAGTCTCCTGCGCCTCAGGTGTAGGAAAAGCGTCGAGATCGCTCGACGGATCATTAACGAGCTGAGCGAAAATAATCGCCCGACAGGCAACAATTGGCCGCCTTGCCCACCATTGGTGGAGCGAGCGTGCATGACCTTTTAGAAAGGGGCTACCCTTTTCTTTTGCCGAAGCAGCATTGATCGCTTCAAGTGGGATCGCAACCTCGATCAATTTCTTCTTGGTGTTAGTCGTCGAAGTCATAAACAAGCCTGTAGGTTGCGGGATGGATGGTCAGTTCGCCGCCGTCGCGCAGTGTGCGCAGGCGAGCGCCCGTCATCTCGACGGGACCACCCTCCGGGTTGATGAGAATGAATGAGTAGAGTTCCGGCTTCTGGTCCAGCAGGCCCCAGACGTCGGCTTCGAGCTGGAGCGGTTCGTGCTCCAGGCAATGGTCCTTGGGGTAATAATGCCGCAGGATCTCGCCACCGGCCGAGCGACGCTCCCATGGAAAGCGCGTGCCATTGGCGCGGCCTATCCAGCTTCCGTCCGCATGGAAGAAACGATCCTCGCCATCGGCCTTATAGCCCTGGGCCGCCGCAAATCTCGCCATGACGCTCGGACGGGGCGGTTTGGGCGCGGCGCGGGGCCTGGTCGCCAGCTCCGTTTCGATCAGTTCACGGTCGGGCTCCCCCGTGGGCAGCGTGGGTACAGGCTGCGGCGTGGCTTCATCTTCCGCCGTGAGTAGATCAGCCACGTCTGTCAGCTCGGCATCGCTCTGCGCGTCTTCGGCAACCTGATCGACGCCGTCGTCATCGCCGGGTTCGGCAACGGGCTGCGTCGCCACCGTCGGTGCGACGACAATGTGCTCTGGGCTAAGCGTGAAATTCTCTTCGAGATATTCCCTGATGTCCTCCGGCGAGCGCTCGAACGCATAGGCCAGCGCCGCGCGAATATCCGAACTCAGGCTCCTACCGATCTCTTCCGGCACCCGCTTGGCGAGCTTGGCCTTGGACAGCGGGCTGACAAACAGCTTGCGCTCGAGCCATAGGATGTCGGTGAGCCGCGCGGTGCCGGCTGGGACGCCATCGAGATAGGGAACGACCTCCAACTTTGGGGTCTGGACCCAGCTCGTCGCAGCGATCGCCTCCGCCAGCGCCCGCACACGCTCGGTCTCGCCGGCATCGGCAAGCTCAATCCGTCCGAGTTGATTTCCGAACGCGGTGAGCCAGGCGCGGCGATCTTCCATGCCGGCGAGCAGCGACGGCTGATTGAAGTGTTCCTCGACAAGGTCCGAGAGCGCCGGCAATGCCGAGAATGGCGGCGCCTGCACGACTTCTCCCGATAGCCGCTGAAAATCGGCGGTCTTGCGCTTGACCCATTCGTGCAGGTGGCTCCACCGGAACAGGGTCTGCATGCTCAGGCCAAAGGCGAGCATCTCGACCGGCGCCCACTCGCCCACAAGGTTCAGCCAGTGTCCACACTCTTCCCAGATGCGCGTGGGGTAACGGACTAGCAGCGTGCGAACCCGCCGGGCGTCGTCGGCCGACAGCACCTTTCCCGAGGCCAGTGTCCCGAGCCATTGCAGCGCCAGGTCCGCCGATGGGCGATCGGCGACACCGACACGATGCCACAGGCTGAGATCGAGCACCGACGCGCGCACGACCGCAGCGCCGGGAACATCCTCCTCGTCCCCCGCTAGGAAGACACCGCCGGACGTCACCCACGTCCCGTCCTGGGCGAGGATCAGCTTCTCCGTCTTGAAGGCGGTTCTGATGTTCTGTGCGTCGGCGGTCGAGCATCCGTCGAGCATCTGATCGAGGCGGCGATACCATTTCTCGACCTCATGGGCCGGAGCCTTGTCGGATTTGGCCAGGGCGCGCAGCCGGTCGAGCAGACGCCCGGGACCGCTCGGCGTGCTGCGGACGCCAAGAAGGTCGAGCAGCGGGCGGGTGGTTTCGCGATCGAGCAGCCCATGCACGAAAGGCTCCACATCGATCAACGCCTCCGTTTCCGGCGTCCTGCGCACGAGATCCGCCGGAAGCTGGACCATGTTGCGGGTATCCGGAAGGCAGCGCTTGGCCCGCAGCTTCAGCAGCCAGTCGGTCAGCAGGCGCTCTGATGAAATCGATCGCGTGGACCCTGTGGTCGCTACCTGCAACAGCCGAGCGCTGACGGCCCGCGACCAATAAGTGTCGCGCTGATCCAGGATCTTGCCGACGATCTTCGTCCAGATGCCTGCGTCCGTCTTCGCCAGCACCTCCCAATGCCGCCAATAGTCCGCAGGGAAATCCCAGTCCTCAATGACGAACTGGTTGGTGACATAGGGATAGTACAGCGCGCTGCGGGCGCCGCGCGCCTGCGCTTCCGCTGTGAGCTGCTGTCGCCCGTAAAGGCTCTGCCGCTTCTGGACCAGGGGCGCCATCGTCTGAAGCCCCGAACGGCCAGACGACACCCAGCGCAGCCAATCCTCCCGCGTGCAGGATTTGAAACTCGCGACATAGTCGCCATGCAGAAGTTGCGCCTTTCGGATCGCCTCCGGCAGCAGCTCCTCCAGCGCGCCATTCTCGTCGAACAACACGCTATTACTGATCGCCCGCAGTGTTCTGTCAGCGCAGGCATATCGGAAAGAGTCTCCGATCGTGACACCCAGTTTGGCCGCGATCTGGGCAAGCTGGACGCACTCGACGAGTTTCGCCTGACCGGAACCGAAATAGTCGGCGGCGACCCGCTCGATCACCGCGTTGACGTCGCTCGTCCCGTCGAGACCGATCTCCTCCAGCACCGCGAAGGCCGCCTCGACGGGATCGTTGCGGCTTCCGCCTTCCGCCTTGTCCCGGCGCTGATCGGCGAGGTATCGAGTCCAGTTCTGGTTGAGGACGATCAGATGGCTGGCAAGGAACTCCCAATCTTCCTCCGATTGAAGCAACTTCTTTTCACCGAGCCGGACGATCTCCGACGCCGCGTAGAGCACCTCCTTGCCCTGCACGGGCACGATCCGCAGGGCGTCGGCATCATGGCACTGCCAGCCCGTCACCTCTGGCGCGATATAGGTCCACAGGTTCAGAAGATGGCGCCAGGTCGCAGGTTTCGGCAGATGCTTGCTGCGCAGACGCTCCAGCAAGTCCGACTTCGAGAACTCCTCGATCAACCCCCAGTGAACGAGCTTGGTCCGGTTCTTGGCTGAGACATGCTGGCAAAGCGCCGGCCGGGACTTGGTATCGAGCAGCGCCATCGCTTGGTCAGCCGGCCAGATCTCAAAGATCGACCGTGGGACGGTGATCGCGGCCTTCGCTTCGACCAGGCTCCCCTCCTCGGTCAGGAGGATCGATTTGCCTTCTACGGCGCCGTCGAACGCTAATTCGACGATCGCGCCACATGCCCCCTCGAGCGTAGCGGCCTCTCGATCAACGTCCGGCAGCAGACCGTAGGCGTCCGCCCGGTCCTGCGGGCCGGTCTTCGTCTGCTCCAGCCACTCCATCATTGCCCTGGCGGCTAACTCGCCAGCGCGGTTCAGGAGCCAGCGATTGGTTGGCGAGGTCTCCGGATCCTTGATCTTGAGACGTGCCGGATCCTGGATGAAGGGCGCATTGCAGGCAAAAGGTAGCGCCGTTTCGACGCCGGTCGGCAGCACGACATAGAGGCGGCCCTTTGCGCCCAGCACGATCTCCACCCGGCAGGGCGGGAAATCACCACCATCCTCGGCCCCCAGCATCCGCTCCTGGCGGATCTCGTCGAGCGCTTCCGACGGAAAGGATTCCTCTCCCGAACGCACGAGGAGCAAGGGATCTTCGGCTTTCTGATCCAAGGCCATCCATTCGCTCTCCGCGATGGGGCCGGGTCCGAGACTCTGCCAATGCACCTCACTATCGCCGATCTGAAGGCGACGGATCTTCTTGAAGAACAGCAACGACACGGGGCTCTTCAGCCACTCGTCGAGGTTCTTCTCGACTTCTCGGCGCAGCAGCGGGTTAGCGATCGCCACTTCGACGCGCGTGGTTCCAGTTGTCGGATGACGGCTGCCGATCCAATGCGGCTGGGTGAACCGCACGCGCTCGAAGGCCACCGCCAGCGTCGGCGTAAACAGTTCAACGCGGTCGCCCAGGCTGAACGTGCTCTTGAATCCGATCCCTCGGAAGCCGATCGTGTGCAGGGCGCGCTTGTTGGAATAGCCGAAGCGGCAAATCGAGGCGAAATGGGCCTCGATGAAGTCCTCGCCATTGTGCTCGAACACAAAGCGGTCGTCTTCGATTGACACCCGCGCTTCGCTGGCGCCGGCGTCGTCGGCGTTCTGGAGCAACTCGGACAGGATGTGCCGCGGGCTCTGGACCTGCTTGAAGAGCTGGTGCCAAGGGCCAGCCAGCTCCGGGTCTGCCTCAAGCTGATCCCAGCGCTTGGTCGCACGCTCCTGGATCGACCGAAAATAGTCGGGTGGATCGGCAGCAACGGTTTCGATCTGGTGGCTCACGCTCATAGCGAAAGCTCCACCGTCGACGGCGTAGCGACCAATTCCGGTCCCCGCGGCGGCGCCGTCTTGCGCCAGCCGCCCTTGATGGTCTGGATCGCGGAGATCGGCAGCCGCTGCCCGGCGGGCAGCTCGTGCAGATCGCAAACATGCCAGAATACCGCCCAGTGGCCCTGATTGTCGGCGGCATATTGGCCTGTCGTCGGCGGTCGATGCACCATTCCCTTTGAATGCTTGCCGTTACCGCTTTCCTCGCAGCCGGCATACCATCCCAGCCAGGACACGACGAAGCTCAGCTTGGCGGGCACATCCTCATGTGACGGATAGATCAGGACCGGCACCCGCGCGCCGCCTCGCAGTTCATCAACCTTGCGAAACAGCTCCCATTTGCGCGACCCGAAGGCGACGAAACCCGTGGCGTCGGCGATAGCGCCCCCCGATTGAAGGTGCTCCAGCGGCACGGGGGCCAGGATGGAAAAATCCGCGATGCCGGTCATGTCACCCCCTATGCCGGCTCTTGCGCCCGCTCCAGCAGGCGTCGGAGGTCAAACTGGATCGCAGTCTCAAGGAACGACGGTTCCCGTTCCACGAGCGGGCCGCGCACATAGCGCGGCGCGTGAGCGAAGCCTGCGTTGACGGAGACGATCGCCAGAATGAACTTCTCCGGCTCGTGCAGCGAGGTAATGACCTCCTGGCGCGTGACCATCACGCTGTCCGCGCCGTCGATGCGCCCCTTGACCTCGATGAAGCGTAGATGCCCCGACCTCGGATCGTGGGACGCGATGTCGTAGCCAATCTTCTGGGCGGAGACGTCGGCCGGCTCGTTGCCCAGCGCGCGCTCGGCCGTCATGACAGCGGCCATCGCCGCAAGCTCGATCTCGCGGCGCGCGGCCGGGTCTTCTGCAAAATGGTTCGGAATGCTCGGTGCCTGGCGCTCTTGCAGCAGCCCCCGGGGGATGACGACCATGCCGCCCCGCACACGCGGGGGCTGCGACGAGATGAAACGCTCCCGCTCAAGCTGGTCCATGCGACGCTTTTGCCGATCCGCCAGGTCTTCGGCGCGGCGCTGCGCGTTCTGCCAGTTCACCCGCGTCTTCTTGCCGGCGCGCTCCTCCTCCTTCAGCTCGAAGGCGCGCGAGTCCCAGTAATTGATCTCCTTCTTGAGGCGTGCGCGCACCTCCTGCTCAACCTTTTCGATCTCGGGCAGACGCCGCGCCTTGACCTCGGCGACATGGCCTTGGGCCAGTTCGACTGTCGCAAACCGGATCGCGGCCTTCTCCAGATCAGTGGTCAGCCAACTCTCGTCCAGAAGGTCCCGCACGCTGGCGACCTCTTCCGGCGTTGCCGGCCGCAGATTCAAATGCGGCGCGATGCCGGCGTTGACGGTGTTTCCCGCCTTGTCGATCGCAGCGAACTGGAGCCGCTGCGAGATCACATGCGGCTTGCCTGCGCTGGTGACGCGGCCGTCCTGGACAACATGTTCCAGCAGGAAAATCGCCGACAGCGCATCACCGGCATCCGTGTCGTCGACCAGGATCGCGCCCTGCCGCATGATCTGCTCATATTGCTCGCGGATCATGCTGATCACGGCTTCGAGCAGCGGATGGCCGGGACAAACAAAGGCGGCGACCGGCTGCTGGTTGATCTTGTCCTTCTCGAAGCAGATGCGCTCATACTGCGTCTGGAGGGGGGCACCGGTTCCGATCTGGCGATCCCGCTCGCGGATGCGCACAGGAACATGCGTGACCTCCCAACGCCCTTCCTCCCGGCGTTTGATCTTGCCACCCAGATGCTGGAACGCTTCGACGAAGAAGCTCTGGATGTGGTGGGGCTGTAAGCGCAGCGCCTCGGCGCGCTCCATTTCGAGCCGCAATTCCTCGACCCTCGCTTCCGGCATGGTGTCGTTGGTCAGGGCGCGGCGGCGCAGCAGCTCGAGCAAGTGCGCCTGATCGACCGCACCATCGACCTGCTGGAAAAGACGCGCTTTCACGTCCTCCTGCTCGCCATACTGGATCGCCTCGAACAACAGATCCTTCAGCGCCACGCCGTCGAACAATTCGCCGAGCACGTCATAGACACGGCCGCCCAGCGCCTCGCGCGCAGCTTCCAGTTTCTCCAGCAGCCGCGCGTAAACCTCGCCTTCGCGCGTATCGGCCGCGACAAGATTCCAGAGGTGGCAGACCTCCATCTGGCCGATGCGGTGGATGCGGCCGAACCGCTGCTCGATCTTGTTCGGGTTCCACGGCAGGTCGTAATTGACCATGAGATGGCCGCGCTGGAGGTTCACGCCTTCGCCCGCCGCGTCGTTGGCGATCAGGACCAGCATGTCCTTGTCCTGCATGAAGCGCTCGACGAGCTTTCGCCGCTCTTCACGCGACACGCCGCCGTGGATCACTTCCACGGCCTCGGGGGTGCCGAGCCGCGCCCGCACCTTGTCGAGCAGGTAGTGCAGCGTGTCCTTGGGCTCGGTGAAGATAATCAGCTTGCGGCGATTGCCGCCCGCGTCGATCATCAAATCGTCGTCGAGAATACGATTGAGCTGGCTCCATTTCGTGTCCACGCCCGAGCGCAGCACGCCGAGCGCCATCGTCTCCAGCCCCTTCAGGGTCTCGACTTCCAGGGCGAGTTGCTCGACCGTCTCGGCCGTCGTCGCGCCCGTCGAGATCAGATCCTCAAGCTCGTCGATCTCCTCCTGGCCATACTCCTCGATGTTCCGCAGCATGTCGGCGTTGATCGCCGGTTCCGATGCGCCGGCCCTGCGGCCCTTCGCGGCAAGGCGCGCTTCGCCCAGTTCGTTTTCCAGCCGCTCCCGGCGGCGCTTGAGGGACTGGTAGATGGCGGCTGGCGACGAGGCGAGGCGCCGCTGAAGGATCTGCAGAGCGAAACCGACATTGTTGCGCTTCTTCCCATCGGCCTCGGCGAAGCGCTGCACTCGGTTCATCTCGGTGCGCACATACTCGGTGACAGCGGTATAGAGCGCGGCCTCCCCTTCCGAGAGCTGATACTTGACCGTGCGCGCCCGCCGTTCGGGGAACAGCGGCCGACCATCGAACTTGAGCAGTTCCTCCTTGGTCAACCGCCGCATCATGTCTTCGGTGTCGGCATAGTGGACACCGTCGCGGAACCGGCCCTCGAACCGATCGCCATCGAGGAGCGCCATGAAGAGCTGGAAATCCTCTTCCTTGCCGTTGTGCGGCGTCGCCGACATCAACAGCAGATGGCGGCAGACCTGGCCGAGCTTCTGGCCGACCTGATAGCGCCGCGTATATTTGACCTCCCCGCCGAAATAGGTGGCCGACATGCGGTGAGCTTCGTCGCAGATAATCAGGTCCCATTCGCGCGCGCTCATGAGCTTCTCCTGAAGCTCCTCGTTGCGCGCCAACACGTCGAGACGCACGATCAGCCGATCCCGATCGCTGAATGGATTGCCCGACCGCGAGTTCTCGATCATGTCGCGGGAAAGGATGTCGAACTCGAGATTGAACTTCTGGCCGAGTTCGTCCTGCCACTGCTCAACCAGGCTGCCCGGCGCAACGACGAGGCAGCGTTCCAGATCGCTGCGGGCGATCAGTTCCTTCATCAGCAACCCAGCCATAATGGTCTTGCCGGCGCCGGGATCATCGGCAAGGAGGAAGCGCAGCGGCTGGCGCGGCAGCATCTCGCCATAGACCGCCGAGATCTGGTGCGGCAGCGGATCGACCAGACTCGTGTGAATCGCCAGATACGGGTCAAAATAATGCGCCAGCTTGATGCGGTTGGCTTCCGTCACCAGGCGCAGCAACGCGCCGTCGGCATCGAACGACCACGGTCGGCCGTTCTGCTCGACCTCGAGACGGTGCTCATCGTCGCGGTAAAGAACAGCCTCGGCCACAGCGCCGTTATGATCGCGGAAAACGACGTTGATCGCCTGGTCGCCGATCCAGTCGACCGAAATCACATGCACAGGCTGCGCCGAAGCGACACCGCGCACGGACGCGCCGTTCTTTACCTCCTCAAGCCTTGCCGCCATTGCTCGGCTCCCCCCAGTCCTTCATAGCTGAAGCTCCGCCTTCTCAAGCGCCGCTTCAGTTTCCTTGCGGTTTATTGTTACGATGTGCTGTGTATGTGCGCTCTGTTTCGCAGCGTCACCAAGCAGACCCAGGCGCTTCAAAACGTAAAAGAGCATAGCGTAGCGAAC
This sequence comes from Brevundimonas sp. KM4, assembly GCF_000964075.1. NCBI lineage: Bacteria > Pseudomonadati > Pseudomonadota > Alphaproteobacteria > Caulobacterales > Caulobacteraceae > Brevundimonas > Brevundimonas sp. KM4. The sequence continues at coordinate 52,453 of NZ_JZRG01000020.1, forward strand.
CGAGAGCACGCCATTTCCCTGGTCCAGCCCATAATCCTTGGCGACGACCTTCTTTTGGCTCGCCGTAAGCCCCGGATGGGGACCGATGATGACATCGAAATAATTGTTCCAGAGCCAATCCCGATCACCGGCCTCGCCGGGCTCGCCCTTCGCACCGACGTCGAGGATGCGCGGCAGCAGGAAATCCTTGAACTTGTGTTCGAGGTGGCAATAGGCCCGCGCGTGCCAGCGGAAACCATCGTACCCGAAGGCATGCGGCGTGATCCGCCGCCAAGTGGGTTCAGGCCGCAACTTGTTCATCGACTGGTAGAAGACGTCGACTGAGGCGCCCTCCCGGCTCGCGTCGAGAACCTTCCGCAGAACCTTGATGTCGATGTCCCGCCTGGGGGTCAGCGCCACATCGGCGCTGGGAAGCGCCGCGATCCACGAGTCGCTCGCGGGCACAGCCCCTTCGGCAACCGAGCGTAGCTGCGACAGATAGATGTAGGGGTCCGGCTCAAGGAACCGCAGCACGAATTTTTCGGCGGCGACGTAGCGCTTGGCGCGGGTGTCGTACTCCATGTTGCCGGGCGCCCGCTCCTGATAGAGCGTCAAATCCTTCGAAGCCTGCGGAACCGACACGCCGAACACCTCGACAAGGTCGGCCCGGTTGATCGAGCCCTCCCAGAACAGTCGAAACTCGATGAACTCGAGTCGGCGTCCCACCCCCCACTTCAGCGCTGTCGCGGCTTCCGCCATGTGCCTTGCCTCGCCATTATGAGGATAAAAACTATATGGACAACCCGTGTCGGTCCGTGTAATTATTATTCCCATAAGGGGGATTGGTCAATGGTCTATCGGTCACAACCATCGGTGCAAAGCGTGCAGCGGCACAGCTTGATGGATCGGATATCTGGCGCAGCGCACAACCCCGAGCAAAACCCGGAAGGAGGACGGCCATGACCATCGCGCATCGATCCACCTTGGTCGTTCACGGCCGCCTCGCCATGCGGGAGAGCCGCCTTGCGGCGGGGCGCGCCGGCCGGCACGGCCTCCAGATCATGTCCTTCGAGCAGGCCGCCGTCCGGCTGGCCGGCGGTTTTGTCCGTCCGATCGATGACGAGAGTCTGCGTTCGGCCATCCAGGCGGCCCTGTCCGCCACGCCGATGGGCGAACTGGAGAGCATCAAGACGCTGCCCGGTATGATCGATGCGGCGGCTGACACGCTGCACAAAGCCTGGCGCGCGGGCATCGACCTTGCCGCGCATGCGGCCGATGACCATCCACGCCTCGCTGCCATCGCACGACTGGAGGCGGCCGTCCTCGACCAGCTTCCGTCCGGTATGCTGCGGCCACTCGACATCGCCGCCGCCGCGACCGAGCGCCTCGCCCATGCGCCAGCGGTCCTTGGTCCGATAGAGATCGTCGGGCTCACCGAACTCTCGCCGTGCTGGCGGCCGCTGCTCCAGGCGCTCACCGCCCATATCCCCGTGCAGTGGACGGCCGGCCCGAGGAGCGTTCCCGCATGGCTGGACGATACGGGCGTCACGATCTCACGCGCACCGGCGCAAGCGCCGGGGATCAACGCCGTCAGCGCGGCGACGGCCTATCACGAGGCCATTGAGGCGATGCGCTGGGCGCGAGGCCTGCTCGCTTCGGGCGTTGCCCCCTCGGAGATCGCCATCGCGACCGCCTCGCCAGCCGACTATGACGATCATTTCCTGGCTTTGCGCGCTGACGCCAATATCGACCTGCACTTCGTCCACGGCGTCCGCACCGTCAGCACCCGCGATGGTCAGGCTGCGGCGGCGCTGGCCGACATCGTCGTCCGCGGTCTGTCGCAGTCGCGGTTGCGGCGGCTCGCGGCGCTCTGCCGGGACAGCGGACCTTTCGCATCGCTGCCCGAAGGCTGGCTGCGTGTCCTGCCAAGCGATGCACCGCTCTCGACGCCCAGCGCCTGGAACCGCCTGCTAGGCCGGTTGGCGACAGAGGACTGGCCCGATGGCGCCGATCATACCCCGGCTTTACGCCTGGCGATCGAGACGCTGGCGAAAGGACCAGAGGCCGCCAGCGAGATCGGAGAAGCCTTCCTCAAGGGCCGAGCCCTCGCGATCTGGCGCAAGGCGCTGCTCGCCGGCCCCGCCGCCTCGGTCGATGCGACGCTCGAGACCCTGAAACAGGACGACGGACTGGAAGCCTGCGTCTGCATCGCCTGGATGCCGGCCAGTGCGCTGGCGGCGTCGCCACGCCGCTTCGTGCGGCTGCTTGGCCTCAATTCGTCCCGCTGGCCGCGCGGGATCGCCGAAGACCGGCTGATCCCCGACCATATCATCCCGACACAGGTGCTCGATCCGCTGCCGGTCAATCTCGCCGACCGGCGCGATTTCGAGACGATCCTCACCACGACAGGCGGCACCGTCGTCCTCTCGCGCGCACGGCGCGACAGCGACGGGCGCCTCCTGGGTCGCAGCCCTCTGCTCGCCGGATATGGAGAGGAGACCTATCTGCGCCGCAATGCGACGCCAGCGCACGCCTTCAGCGAGACCGACCGCCTGATGGCCCGACCCGAGGAATTCGTCGCCGATCCGCAAGCCGTAAGCGCGCAAGGCTGCTGGCGCGACTGGCGGCAGGTGGAGATCACGTCCCACGATGGCCTGGTGCGGGCTGACCACCCGCTCGTCCTCGCCATCCTCGGTCGGACCCAGTCCGCCAGTTCGCTGCGCCGATTGCTGCGCAATCCTCTCAGCTTCGTGTGGGTCTATGCGTTCGGATGGCGCGAACCCCAGAGCAGCGCCGAACCGCTCGTGCTCGACGCGCTCGGGATCGGCGATCTTGTCCACCTCGTTCTCGACCAAGCCCTGCGTGACCTCGAAACCGAAGGCAGCCTTGCCGCCGCCGACGCACAGACCATCGAAGCCGCCGTGGCGCGGGCCGCGCAAGCCGTCGCCGCCGACTGGGAGAGCGAGCGCCCGGTTCCGCCAGCGGTCATCTGGGGCCGCACCCTCGACGACGCCCGCGCGCTGGCCAGCCGCGCTCTGTCCTATGGCGATGACCTTCTGCCAGGCGCGCGTTCCTACGGCGAGGTTCCCTTCGGCGGCTCACCTCCGAAATCCGATGCGGAAACGCCCTGGGATGCGAGCGCGCCGGTCACGATTCCCGATGCCGGCTTCAATATCGCCGGCTACATCGACCGGCTCGACATCGCGGGCGATGGCAAACGCGCCCTCGTGCGCGACTATAAGACTGGACGCCCGCCGCGCGGCGACATCCGATTGAATGGCGGACGCGAGCTTCAGCGCTGCCTCTATGCGTTCGCGGTCAAGGCGCTGCTCGGTGATGACGTCACGATCAGCGCTTCGTTGCTCTATCCGCGCGATCCCGTTGATCTCCAGCTCGACGATCCCGAGGCAGTGCTGACGGAGATCACCGGCTATCTGCGCGCGGCACGAGCAAGTCTCGCCAGCGGCGCGGCCCTGCCTGGACCGGATACCGGCGGCGACTACGACGACCTCGCCTTCGCCCTGCCGGCCAACGCCAGCGCCACCTACTGCAAACGCAAGATGCCGGCCGCCACGGAGCGGCTCGGAGAAGTCACTCAGGTCTGGGAGGCGGAATGATGAGCAACGTGTCTAAAGTGCTGAACGACGACGGTGCGCGTCGCCATGCGATCAGCCTTCATGATCGCTCCATCCTGGTCGAGGCCGGCGCGGGTTCAGGCAAGACCGCCGTCATGGCTGGGCGCATCGCCGCCATGCTCGCCGAAGGCGTCTCCCCGCGCGCCATCGCCGCCGTCACATTTACCGAACTCGCCGCAAGCGAATTGCTCTCGCGTGTCCGCGAGTTCGTCGCCGACCTTTCGGCCGGCGTCATCGCGACCGAACTGCGCGTGGCGCTGCCCGATGGCCTGTCGGAGGCCCATCGCCGCAATCTCACCGCCGCCAGTGCTGCGATCGACGAAATCACCTGCTCGACCATCCACGGGTTTTGCCAGCGCCTGATCAAGCCCTATCCAGCGGAGGCCGACATTGACCCCGGCGCCGGGGTGATGGATCGCAACCAGGCCGATCTCACTTTCCTTGAGATTGTCGATGGCTGGTTGCGCGAGCGTCTATCTGGCGGACAAGGTGGCATCCTGGCCGAGATGGTGCTGCATAGCCCCGGCGAGACGGTGGCGCTGATCCACAAGATCGGGGAGAACCTGCGCCGCCGCCCCACGCTGGCGGCCCCGGCCGTCTCTCCGCTTGACGGCCACCTGACAGCGTTCCGGCAGGCTGCGGCGGATTTTGCCAGCTTCATGGATGGCACGGCAGCGGCAGAGCCGGAAACGGTGGCGATCGTCGAGCGGCTGGCCGGAATGGCCGCAGCCCTGGCGACCGCTCCGGACCCGGCGACGCCCGCGGGCCTAGTCCAGCTCCTGACCTCGCGGCCCCACCCGGACCTTTGCACCAAATCCGGCACCTTCGCGTCCTATCGCAAGAAGGGAAAATGGGTCGCCTCCGCCAAACAGGCTGGTCTTTCCAAGGCCGACGGCGATCGGCTGAACGACGCGGCCGAGATCCACTACACTGCCTGCTGCGATGCCTGGACCGCGCTTGTGCAGGCCGCCGGCGGCCATGCCCTCTCAGCGCTGATCGACGAGGCGCATCCCATCCTGCAACGCTATCGCCACCACAAGCGCGCCAGCGCCCAGCTCGATTTCGACGATCTGATTTTCGCCGCGCGCGCCTTGCTGCGCGATCACGATGCCGTGCGACGGGCGCTGGGAGAGCGTTTCGCCCATGTCCTCGTTGACGAGTTCCAGGACACAGATCCCCTGCAAACCGAGATTTTCTGGCGTCTGTGCGGCGAGCCGGTCGATGGTGATGACGATTGGACGCAGTTCCAAATCCGGCCAGGTGCGCTCTTCCTGGTGGGCGACCCCAAGCAGGCGATCTATCGCTTTCGAGGCGCCGATGTCGGAGCCTATGTCCAGGCGCGCGACGCCTTCCGCGCTCAGGACGCCGACAGCCTTCTATCGATCTCGACCAATTTCCGCTCCTGCGCCTCGATCCTCACCTTCGTCAACGAGCGCTTCGAGGCAGTCCTTTCGGCCGATGGACAGCCGGGTTTCACCGCGCTCGATCCGTTCCACGATGATCGGGGCGGCGTTTGCGTAGCCGCCCTCGACATCGCGGTAGCCGACGAAAACGGTAAGGCCAGCGCCGAACAGCAACGCGACGCCGAAGCCGACGCCATCGCCGAGCTGTGCGCCCGGCTGATCGAAAGCCACCCCATAATCGACCGCCGCAGCGGCGCGGAGCGCCCTTGCCAGCCAGGTGACATCGCCTTGCTGGCGCCGACCGGCGCGGAGCTGTGGCGCTATGAGGAAGCTCTGGAGCGGCGCGGCATTCCCGTGGCGACCCAGGCCGGCAAGGGTTTGTTCCGCCGCCAGGAAGTCCAGGACCTGATCGCTCTGACCCGCGTCCTGGCCGATCGCCGCGATACGCTCGCGCTCGGCGCGTTGCTGCGCGGGCCTCTGGTCGGCCTGTCCGAGGAAGAGCTGCTCGACATCATCTGGGGGCTTCCCCGCTCGGAAGACCAGCCTGACCGAATTCCACGCCTCGACCTCGGCATCGACCCGGCCGTCATCGCACACCCGCTCGCGCGCGAGGTCATCGAACGGCTGCAATCGCTCTCCCGGCGCGGCAACAGCACGACCCCGCACGAATTGCTTTCGCAGGCGGTGGACGTGATGCGCGTCCGTCCGCTTCTCCTCGAACGGCATCGCGGCCAGGCTGAGCGCGCGCTCGCCAACGTCGATCTCTATCTCAGCCTGTCGACCGGCTACGCCGTGCGCGGTCTGCGCGCCTTTGCCGAGGCCATGGAGACGGCGTGGTCCGACGAGGCCCGCGCCGTCGAGGGACGACCCGATGCACAGGAGGAAGCGGTTGCGCTCTTCACCATGCACGCGGCCAAGGGGCTGGAATGGCCAATCGTCATTCCGATCAACACCATGACCGGCGTGATGGCGCCCGAAAGCGCCGTCCTCGATCGCCAGACCGAGACCTTCTATTGCCCGGTCCTGGGCGTCCCGCCCGAAGGCTATGACGAGGCGCGCCAGGCGGAAAAGGAAGAGCTGGACCGCGAACGCATCCGGCTTTGGTATGTCGCGGCCACCCGCGCCCGCGAGCTTCTCGTCCTCCCCCGTCTCGACACCACGCCGTCGAAATCGGCATGGATCGGTCTCGTCGATCTATCGCTCACCGACCTTCCCAGCCTCGATGTCTCGCATCTGCCCGCCAGCCTCACGGCCGCGCGCGCGGGAGTGGACAACGCCCAGACACGCGCGATCTTCGCCGCCGAAGCTGAAATCATCGCTGCTGCCCAGACGCGGCTGACCTGGCTTGCACCCAGCCGCGATGAAAACGCCGCCGGGACCGTGCTCCGGGAAGAGGAGGCGTCCCTCTGGACCGGCTCGGCTGACGACCAGCCCCCCGAACTGGAAGTTGTCGCCCCGGTGCAGGGAGGCAGGGAGCGCGGGCTGATCCTCCACAAGCTCATCGAAGAGGTGCTGACCGGGGAAACCCCGGAAGCCAAGGCGGCGCTGATTGAGCGGGCGGCCGATCTCATCCGCTCGATTGGCCGGTCGCCTGTCTCCGATCCAGCCACAGGGCTGTCGGCCGACGAACTGGCGGCCTGTGTCGCTCGCACTCTGGCCCTGCCTGACATCGCGGCCTTGCGACCCGGTCTCCTGGCCGAATTTCCCGTCTATGCCGCCCAGGCGAATGACGGCGTGGAAACCGCGACGGCCGGGATCGCCGACGCGCTCACAGTTGGAGAAGATGGCCGGCCAGTCGTGGTGGTCGACTGGAAGAGCGACGTGAACCCCGACGCTCAGACGCTCGATCACTATTCTGCGCAGGTGAGCGCCTATCTGAACATGACGGGCGCCGAGCGCGGACTGATCGTGCTGATGACGAGGGGAACGGTGATTGCCGTCTCGCCTTCGCCGCAGACCGTGTCGGCCTGACGGAAGGCGACCCGATGGCCTCCCGCACGCGCTCCAACGGCCCCAACCAGGACGACCTTTTCAATCCCGAGGTCGAACTGCTCTTGCCGGCCCGGCTTGTCATCGACGGCAAGGTGCTGGGGAGCCCGGTTCGTCAGTTGGCCGTTCCTGCGCGCCGGGTGCGTTGCCGGCTTCGCCCATTCGCCATCCGCCGCGTCAATGGTTACGAGACAACCCTGGAATCCGGCGAAATTCTGAAGGTCATCAGCGCAAAGACGGCCACGCCGCTGGAGGCCGATCTCATTCTGCTCGTGCCCGGGGCAATGGAGCCGGAACAGATCGTCGAAGCACTCGAACTGGGTGCAGGCCGGTGGATGAATGCTTTGCCGATCGGCATCGACACGCTGGATCGTTCCGCGCGCGTCGAGCGGCTCCAGGCGGTTTCTGCCTCCTGGATCGACGCCATTCATTTGCGCGAAGGACGGGCTGCGGCCGATGGTGTGCCGGCGCAGCCTGGCTTGCGGCGGCCCCAGATCGGCGCGCTTCATGCCGCGCTTGCCCATGCGACGCGATCGACGGACCCGGCCACCATCGTCATGCCGACGGGTACGGGCAAGACCGAGACTATGCTGGCGCTCAATGCCAACCGGCGGTTCGAGCGCCTCCTGGTGGTGGTCCCCACCGATGCTCTACGCGAGCAGATCGCGGGCAAGTTCGAGACCTTCGGCGTCCTGAAGCAGCAGAAATGTCTCGATGAGACCGCAGCCTTTCCGTTGGTCATGCGGCTCTCGCACATTCCGGCGAGCGAAGCCGAAGTCGATGAAATCTTCGACAGCGCCAATGTCGTCGTCACCACGATGCAGATCGCGGGCCGCGCCGAGGCGCCGGTGCAGGAACGGATGGCGGCCCGTGCCTCCGCACTTTTTATCGACGAGGCGCATCACATCGGGGCACGGACGTGGAAGTCCTTTCGCGGGCTCTTCGCCGAGCACGAGCCGCCCATTCCGGTGATCCAGTTCACCGCCACCCCGTTTCGTGAGGATGGTGGCCGCGTCGATGGGGAGTTCATCTACACCTACCCGCTGAAGAAGGCGCAGCAGGAAGGTTATTTCAAGCCGATCCGCTTCGAGGCTGTATTCGGGCTGGATCAAGCCGACGCCGACCAGGCGATCATCGACAAGCTCGGCGAAGTGCTCGCCTCGGACCTGGACGCCGGCCTCAACCATCTGGCGATGGCCCGTTGCAGCACCATCGAACGCGCCAAACACCTGCATAGTCTCTATGCGGCGGCCTATCCGGACTACCGGCCTGTCATCGTCCACAGCCAGCAATCGCTGAAGGAGCGGCGCGAAAATCTGGCAGCGTTACGCCGCTTTGAGAGCCGGATCATCGTATGCGTCGATATGCTCGGCGAGGGCTTCGACCTGCCCGAGCTGAAGATCGCTGCATTGCACGATCATCACAAGAGCGTGGCGGTGACGATCCAGTTCGTCGGCCGCTTCACCCGCCAGGATCCAACCCTGGGTGATGCGACGGTGATCGCCAATACCGGCATCGACGATGTCGATCGTGCGCTGGCCAAGCTCTACGCCGAGGACGCCGACTGGAACGCGCTGGTGGAGGCGCTCAGTTCGGCAAAGATCGAACGCCAGGTTCGCCGCGCCGAGATGTTCAAAGGCTTTTCGGGGGATCTAAGCGACATTCCGCTCCAGACCCTCGAGCCGAAAATGAACGCGGTCCTCTACCGAACGTCCTGTGACGCCTGGGATCCGTTCCGCGCGGAGGAACTCTACAATCCCGGCGTCTATCTCGGCATGAAACTGAACCCGCATCAACGGGTCGCGATCTTCGTGACTCGGGCTGAGGAACAGGCGCGCTGGACCTCGGCGCAGCAGGCAGTGAACGTCACCTGGGATCTGCACATGCTCCACTGGGATCAGGCCAGTGGCCTGCTCTATATCAGCAGTTCCGCCAAGGGACCGTTCGACCGCCTGGCAAAGGCGGTTTGCGGCGATACGACGCGCCGCGTGGAAGGCGAGGAGGTGTTCCGCAGCCTCCACGGTTTCAAGCGGCTCATCCTGCGCAACCTCGGCCTCACCCACCATCAGGGGCGCGGCGTCCGCTATTCGATGTATATGGGCGTGGACGTCGCCGACGGCCTCGACAGCGCAAAATCCCAGTCGCGGATCAAGAACAACATCTTCGCCACCGGCTTTCTCGACGGCGTGCCGGCCTCACGCGGCTGCTCGGCGAAGGGCAAGTTCTGGTCCAGCGCCAAGGTCCATGACCTGACCGACTGGGTGGACTGGTGTCAGGATGTCGGCCGCACGGTGAACGATCCCAGCATCACGACCGACGGCGTCTTCAAAAGCGCGATGCGCCCCCACCAGATCAGCCAGCGCCCGGCTGTTCCGCCTGTGGCGATCCATTGGCCTGAATCTTTGATCACGCAGTTCGAGGAGCGGATCGAGATCTCGTTCGGCGATGAGCCCGTAACCTTCGCGGAATGCGATATCGAGTTGCTCGATAACGCTCGTTCGGGACCACTGCGCTTCGCCGTGCGGAGCGATGAGCACGCGGCCGAGTTCGAGATCGTCTTCAGCGACGGGCATGCCCGCTACCCCCAGCGCGCCGGCCCCAAGGCGACGATCAAGATAGGCAGCAAGGTGCAGACGCTTTCGGAATCCTTCGGTGAGGATTCGCCACAGATCGACTTCGGCGATGGCTCGCTGCTCATCTACAGCCATCTCTACACCCTGCCCGAAGGCGAAACGATCGAGCCATACCCGTCCGACAAGATCGAAGCCTGGGATTGGTCGAAGGCCAATATCCGCGTCGAGTCGCAAGGCACGAGCAAGCGCCAAGACTCAGTCCAACGTCTCGTCATCGACGCGCTGTTGGCGGACCCCGATCCCTATGATGTGATCTTCGACGATGATGGCAAAGGCGAGATCGCTGATGTCGTCGCGCTGCGAATAACCGACAGCGTCGTTTCCGTGACCCTGTATCACTGCAAGTATTCGGGCGCGGATACACCAGGCGCGCGACTCAGCGACCTCTACGAGGTTTGCGGCCAGGCTCAGAAGTCTGCTCGGTGGCGCGACCGGCCAGGCCGCATGCTTCAACACATGTTGAGGCGCGAAAAGATACGCCGGGACCGTGGTCTCAGCTCTCGGATTGAACAAGGCTCAGCCGCCGCGATCAAGAAACTCAAGGTCGGGTGGCAAGATCACCGCTTCGAGTTCGACGTCCGCATCGTGCAACCTGGACTATCCCGGCAAGCAATCGGTGAAGAAGGCTTGCACCTGCTTGCGGGAGTCGAGACCTATTTGCTCGAAACCCGCGCCATGAGGCTGAAAATTATTGGTAGTGAATGATGCCGTAGGGCATCCGCAATATTGTTGAGATGTAAGTTTTTATCACGCCGTGGGGGCAGGCTTCGTGTCATCTTTTGGGTTCACCTTTTTGTCGCGCAAGGCGCTGGGCCAGGCTGAGCAGATGATGTTCGGCGGCGCAGCGGGGGTGCGCGATGAGGTCGGATTCCTCATCGTCCACCAGCGCTATGCCGATCACTTCTTCCCCGGCACGTCGGTTCTGCACACGCGGCTGCGCTACGCGCTTCTTATCCCCTGGCTTTACCAAAGCCTTCGGACGAAGCGCCCTGTCCCCAAGGACTTTGGCCAAGCCTTCTCCGATCTCGAACATGAGCTGACCGGCCGTCTCAAATATGTCGATGGAGTGGGCGGTGAGAAAGATGGCGTGATCGGAGGCGAAGTCTTCCCCCGCGTGATCAGCCAGCCGCCAGCCTATGTCTATTGGACGGCTCTCGCTAAATGGGGACTGATCGGCGCCCGCCCTGATGGCCGGCCGTGGAGCCGCCCGGATATGGCGAAGCTCCTGGCAGCCTCCGGCAAACGCGCCCTCCATGACGATGACGGGAAGCCCTTCGAGACAGTGGCCTGGCCAATCTCGGGGTTGATCGATGCCCCCGGCGACTGGGATGGCGGAGGAAAGCTTACACTCGACCTTTTGCCGCCGGAGCAGATTTATCTCGCAACCAAGCTGCGCGCCGTTCGCTCGCCGACTGATCCGGGCGAGCCATCGCTCTTGTCGAAGCTGGTCGGAAAGCCTCTCGGCGAGGCCGATCACTGCTGGGACAGCGAAATTCTTGCACTTGCCGGTAAGGAGGCCGCCATGCTGAAGCGGGCCGGCCAGGCGGCGGCGCTATCCGCGATTGGCAGGGCAATTTATGCGGCTCAGGTCGAGACACTCAAGGAAACTCGCGACAAGCGACCACAGCCAAATTTGCACCGCGCCGCGCTGAAAGACGCAGTCGAGCAATGGGGCGGGCTGGCCGCCCGGCTGGATATGGACCTGTTTCTCGCCGAAATCGGGCACCTCCCGCCTGCGGTTGAGGGCGTTTTGCAAGAAACTTCGGCCTGGGTTCGGGCAAATAACAAGGATCCGATGCCGCTGCTCGACGTGTATGCGCGGGCGGAGGTCAGCAGGAAGGATGATCGCGCGCGTCTCGCCAGCAACCAGTTCGGCGTCGATCGGCGCATGGAATGGCAAGGCGAGCGCCATGGTCGCGCCGAGCCGCTCCATTATCGCTGGGGGAATGTGAAACGGCTCCTGCGTGATCTGGAAGCTGTTGCATGAGCGATCGGCAAGCTTGGCACGGCCAACCCTACCTCGACGAACTGCGGCCCGGGCGATTGGAGACGGTCAAGCTCGCGTTGTTCGCGACCTACTCGGTCGACCTGTCTGCGGTCGCCGCGGCGTTGCTCGCCCTGATTGGTCGTAACAATGACAAGGGCAGTGGAACGGCCGTCGATTTTGCCGAAGCGATCGACAGGCTGCGCGATCACGTCAAGATCATCATCCAGCGCGGGCGGATCGCGCGCCCGGTCGCTCTCCCCCGGATCGCGGGCATCCTCGATCAGTTCATCGTTGAGCAACCCTACGATGAACACGAGCGTAGCTGGCATCCGAAGATTGCTTTGGTTGCCTATAACTGCCCCAAAGGGGAAACCCGCTGGAAGCTCTGGATTGGCAGCCGGAACCTCACGCGATCTCAGGATCTCGACGCCGGCGTTTTGCTGGACGGCAGCGAAAAGCGCGCGAAGGGGCGGGTTCGGCTCCCTGGCGTCGGTGCTCTCGGGAGCACTCTCGCACGCTGCGCATCGCGCGAGGATGCCGATGACATCTCGGAGCAACTGGAGGCGATCTGGTGGGATGCGCCAGACGGTTTTCGCCTACGCGGCCTCCTCAATGGGCTGGATGAAGGTGTTCCCTTGCCAGCGGGGCCGCCATCCGGCGCGGTCGATGGCATAACGATCATCAGCCCGTTCCTGTCGCCCGGCTTTCTGAAAAAGGCGGGCAACTGGGGGGCGGCTGGTTCCAGGACGCTGATTTCATCAATGCCGGCTCTTGCCGAAATAGCCAGCCGATCCAGAACCTCGCTGACGGATTTCTCGAAAATCCTGGCCTATGCGGCGCCCGACGTGCTTGCTGACGAGTCCACGCTCGCTCTGCCCGGCACCGAACCTGTGGCCGAAGATGATGTGGAGCCGGCGCCCCTTGCGCTCCATGCAAAGATCTTCTGCTTCCACTCGGGCGAGAAGACCATCTTGAGGGTCGGGAGCGCCAATGCGACCGAAAGGGCGTGGTCGGGGCGCAACTCGGAAATCATGGTCGAACTCGAGGCGGGCGAAGCGTTCGCTTCCGGCCTGGCGTTCCTGGTCGGTAAAGCGACGCCTGTCACCATAGAGGAACTCGCCGCCACGGACCTGCGCAGCACAAGTGCCGCCGATGCTCTGGAAGAGTCGCGCAAGGTGCTCATGGCCTCCTGGGACCCGGTTCTGCGCCGCGATGGGGATTGCTTCTCTATCGACGCGCGAGCGGTTCCTTCGCTCGCCTACCCCGACCATGTGCTGCATGCCGGATCTGCAAATGGCGATCTGCTGCCTTGGCCGACCGATGCCTTCAACCTCGGTCTTGGATCGATCCCGTTGTCACTCCAGTCTGCCTTCATTCAGGTCCGGATAAGCGGCCCAGACGGCGCTTTACGATGGATGCAGCGCGTCACCGTCGATCCGCCTCTCGAAGAGCAGCGGGATCTAGCCGCGCTGGCCAGCCACATGGGGCTTCGCGCGTTTCATGACTGGATGCGTGCGATGCTCGGCGGCGACACGCTTCCGGTCGGTGGCGGTGCATGGGATGAAGATGTCGGATCGCGGGGCAACCGCCCCCAAAGCCTGGGTTATGAACGCCTCACATTGGAGGATATTCTCACGGCTTGGGCACGCGACCGAAAAGCCTTCGGCCGGGTCGATCGCCATTTTGCGCCTTATGTGGATGCGCTTCTCGCCCACGGCGAAAATCTGAGCGAAGCGGAGAGAGCTGACTTGAACGAACTCGCTCAGATCTGGGCCATCGCGCGCTCCCGGCTTGCCTCATGAGCGCAAGATCGAAACCCTTCCAGGCCGCGACGGTCAAGGCTGCAACTGTCGCCCTGTCGGGCGGCAACCCACTGCGCCGGTTCCTTGTCGCGGACGAAGTCGGCCTCGGAAAAACCGTCGTCGCCCGAGACACGCTTGCGGCGCTGGCGAGCAAAGCGCGCAAGTTTACCGTCTATTATATTACGAGCGGGCTCAAAGTCGCGGACCAGAACAAGGTCGAACTGCTGCGCTTCCTCGAGAAGGACGAAGCCAAGGACGCACTCTCCATCATCGACCGCGTCGGTCTCATTCCGTTCGAGGAAAAGCGCAAGGGAAAGCTGCGGCTTTATGCCTTTACACCCACCACATCATTCTCCAGCTCGCAGCGCCTCTACGGCGGAAAGGCCGTCGAGCGCGCGTTCATCAAGCTCCTGTTGGACGAACTGTACCCCGGCCTGACCGCCGCCTTTCCTGAAGGCTATATCGAATATGGCGCAAAGTCCGGCTGGCGATGGGCCTGCGAGGAGGCTCAGGGCAAGTTCGACAATGTCTCCGCTCTCTTCAAGGCGGCCTATGGCCGAGCGCTGCGCGCGGAATTTGGCAAGCCGGCCCGCGAAAACATTCTGCACGCGATCGATACGAGTAAACATGGTCAGAGCTTGGGCCGGATGCGGAAGGCGCTCGCTCAAGCCGCTCTGGATTCCGCCCCGCCCGATCTCGTAATTTTCGACGAGTTCCAATGCTATCGCGAACTGCTCAATGCAGGCGCCGATAATCCCCTGGCGCGTCAACTGCTGGCGGGAACAGATGGCGGCACGCCGCCGCCGATCCTCCTCCTGTCCGCCACGCCCTACCGTTTCTATGCCGAACGCTGGGAAAACGGCGCTGGGGCTGCCCCCCATGTCGAATTTTTCGAGATTATCGAATTTCTGGGCGGGTCGGCTGTACGCGCCAAGGCCGAATCCCAATTTCGTCGTTTTGGCGATCTGTTGCATTTGATCGGCCACCTGCCGCCCGATAGCCGCACGGCGGCGATCCAAGAGGCGCAAGCACTCAAGCACCATCTTGAGGCGCTTCTCACACCGCTCATGTCGCGGACCGAGCGTCCGGTTTCCGACCATGCCGGAGAGCCTGCGCCGCCGTCCGTAAGGATCGAGCCCCACGATCTCGACGTCTATCGCCATTTCACCGACCATGTGTCGCCCAAGCTGGCAGGCAGCGCGATCGCCTACTGGCTGTCAGTGCCACTCCCTGCGCAAGCGTTGGGGGACCGATACCAGATTTCTCGCGACATAGATTTTCCGGCTACGCGCAGCGTCCCCCGGCTCGGAGTCACCAATTGCTTCAAGCCGCCCAAAGAGGGTTGGGGAAGCGCCAAGCTCCGTGCCCTCAAGGGCCTTGTGCCAACGGAGGCCCTTGCCCTCCCGTGGGTGTTGCCGTCGCTGACTTGGTGGGCGCCTTCCGGGCCATGGGCAAAGGTAACGCAATCGCCCAAGATGCTGATCTTCAGCCGGTTCAGGGCCACACCGCAAAGCCTGGCAGCCCTTGTCAGCCTTGAGGTCGAGCGCAAATGCGTGGCGAAAAGCAATCTTCCCTACGCTGCCGCGTGGAAGAAACGCCACTTGAACCCGAAGCCGAACCAAGGCCCCACACTCGCCCTGTTTCACCCGAGCCCTTTCCTGATCCGCGCTGTCGATCCCCTAGATGTGAAGGGCAAGGCTGCGATCAAGCAGATCCGGGCCAGGGCGCGGCAGCAGATTATTCAGGCGCTGCCCCCGTCCATCGCGCCGGAGGCTCCGAATGCGCGAAACAACCGACGGCGCAAACCGGCGTGGGCGATCCTCGCGGCCATTGAGCGCGCGCAAAAGGCGCCGCTGGCTCGGGAGTTCGCGGCGGTCCAGAAGAACTGGGGGCGGGTCGCCCCGAAGGATGTAACACTTCAAACCTTGCTCAAGCAGCGCCAAGAGGCCGAGGCGATCACCTGGCTAAGCCGGTGGGAGCTGGAGGCTCTGGTGGATATGGCTCTCGGCGCCCCTGGCGTCGTGACGGGCCGAGCACTCTATCGCCACCTTCCTGAGCTTTTCGATTACCAGGAGCAGCATTTCGCGCGGCTTGTGCGCTTCTGCTGGACGAGGCTGCGCACCTATCTGGATCGCCCCGTTTTCTGGTCGATCTTGCCCGGTGAGGACGCCACGCAGAAATATCAGAATGCGTGCGTTGATGGCTGCCTGGAAGCCGTCCTCGACGAACATTTCTGGCTGCGCAAATCCAAGGTCAATCCTGATGGACTGATCGAGGATCTGTCGGCGGCGCTCGCAGCGAACGTGGGCACTTTCGGGTTCAAGGGTACGAAGAAAAAGGACAAGATCCGTATCCGCTGTCACGCTGCGGTGCCGTTTGGGGGCACTGAGACAGAGACGCATCGGCAGGATCATGATGTCAATGAACCGCCACCAGCGCGCTCTGAGGAAATCCGCAGCGCGTTCAATACGCCGTTCTGGCCCCATGTCCTGGCAACGACCTCTGTCGGACAGGAAGGTCTCGACTTCCATAGCTGGTGCGACCGGCTGGGCCACTGGGATCTTTGTTCCAGTCCGGTTGACCTGGAGCAACGCGAAGGTCGCGTCCAGCGCTTCGGCGGACTGACTGTCCGACAACCGCTCGCCCGAAAACTAGGCGAACAAGCGTTGGCGCAGGCACGCGGCCAAGCATCGTCGCCGTGGGACATCATCGCACGCGACGCCGACAAGGCGTTCGCGGACGACAAAACCGGCCTCAGCCCCTGGTGGGCGATGGAAGGTGCGGAACTGAAGCGACATTTGTTCGCGCTTCCCCAAAGTCGCGATATTGATCGATTCGCAAAGTTGAGGACGCAGAGGCTGCTCTATCGCCTCGCTTTGGGGCAGCCGGACCAGGAGGATCTTGTCGATCTCCTGACCCATCACGACGTGGAAACGACGCGGTCGCTGCAAGCATTGACCCTCGATCTGTCGGCATTCTCACGACAGAAGCACCGCGATGAATAACGTGCGTGCCGGCCGGCGCGTCCGGCACGCACGTCCTGCTCATGCGGGGGAAGCGCCCCCTCATGCGGCTGGCCATATGTGGACCAGCCTAGTGGGCTTCATGCGGGTTCGCCGCCATTCCCACCACCATGCTTGATCCGCCCCACGGTGCGGCTTCTCCCATGGTCCCCGCGCTTATCGGGTCCGGGTCCCCATATCTGACTCAGGCGCCCGGCGTTTCCGCGATCGGGCCGAGCGTGTCGATCTCGGCGATCTTCTGAAACTCGCTGAGATAGTCCTGTTGATGGGTCGCCAGCCAACGAACCACCCGGTTGTTCGCCAGCAGCTTGGCGACATAGCCGCGGGCGACGGTCAGATGCAGATTGTCGATCCCGTAGGTTTCCTCGACCGACTTCACCTGGGTCTGGAGCGCCGCCAACTCACGTTCCATGCGGGCGATCTGCTGGCCCGAGGGCGTTGGCTTGCCTCCCCCTTTTCCTTTGCGGGCGGCGGCGAGTTGGTTCTCGGACGTCGCCGCACGCAGCGCGCGCGCAAACATGACCGTGAAGTTGTTCTGACCGATCATCAGGTCCGCGGCTTCGATCTGCCTGACCGACGTCATCTGGCGCAGGATGTCGAACACCTTCATCGAACAGGGCGTATCCTTCAGCATCTCGGCCGCCTCGGGGCTGATCCCTTCCAGGAGCCGGAAACGCCGCAGCACAGACTCGACCTGAAGGTTCAAGGCCGCGGCGATGTCGGTCGATGACACGCCCCGGTCCATTGCCCGCACGATCATCCGATGCTCCTGGATCGGCGGTATGCGATTGACGCGCTTGTTGTAGGTGTAGGTGTCGTCGTCAGCCGCAAGCAGGCACTCGACCTCGGAGATGCCGAGTTCCTTCAGCGCCTCAAGCCGCAGATGACCATCGAGGAGAAACCAGGTTCCGGCATTCTTTTCGTCTGCCATGACGACGGGCGCTTCGATCAGGCCGATCGCTTTGATCGAACTCAGCACCTGCGAATAGGATCGGCTCTCCCTGGCGCCGGGCGGCAACGTCTTCAGCGGCACGATCGCAGCGACGGGGATCGTCAGAAAATCGCGGTCGAACCCAAAATGGATACGGCCGTCATCCCGATCCTTCGGTTCTTCAGTCATGACCGTCTCCCGACACACGGACCTTGAGCGCGCGTGGCATGGTCGCCAGCCCCTCCGCCCTCAACAGATTGATGAAACCGTCATTGCCGAGCAGATCCTTCAGCGCCTCGACGACGAACAGCAGCCGGGTCTGGGTGAAGTCCGACTTTTTGACCAGCAGACGCTGCTTTTCCGCCTCCCGCTGATAGACCTGCATGAGATCGGCGGCCGTCATCCGACGGACGCCGGTGCCCTTTCGGCCCAACCGCCCGACAGGCAATCCACCCTTGCGCTGGCTGCGCATCCGCATTTCCAGCAGACGACGAACCGCGGCGAGTTTCTTGCCCCGAAGCTTGCCGGTCTCATAGGCGTCGAGGAGCAGGTTCTGCGCCTCTTCCGTTTCGGCTTTGGAAATCTCCATTGCCAAGGTGATCGGAATGAGCCCGGTTTCGACGGCGGACACCAGCCGTTCCTCGCCACGCTCGAGTAGCGACGCAATCATGTTCACCCAGGATGCCCCGACACCGATCTTCTCTGCGATGGCAGCATCGTTGAAGCCACGAGATCGTAGCGCGCCGATCTCCTTCATGAGGTCGATGGGCCGCGGCGTGCGCCGGGCGATATTCTCGACCAGGCTCATGACGAGGCACTCGCTTTCGCTGGCCTCGATCACCACGGCCGGAATCTCGGTCTGACCAAGCATCTGGAAGGCTTCCAACCGGCCCTCACCACAGACGAGATCATATCTCGGCCCGCCTACGCCATCGCGGCGGCTCACCGTGATCGGCCTCTTCAAGCCGATGGCTTCGATGTTGTTCACGATCTCCCGATGCTGGCGCTTGTTGCGTGCGCGAGGGTTCAGAACCGTGATTCGGGAGATAGGGATCATTTCGATCTTGTTCGGTCGAACAGCAGGCATCAGGCGGCCTCCCCAAGAGGAACAGGCGCGGCGATGTCATAGAGAAGCTCAAGGTCGTCGAAGCGGTAGGCATCGAGCGCGAGCGCATTCTCCTCTCCTAGCCGCAGCTTTTCGGAGAGCATGTCAATGCGGGGGAACAGATAAAAGTCGAACGGCGCGCGATTGGCTCTATCCATCCGCGCGACAATCGTGATGTCGGGCGCGAGCGAGGTATCGAAGTGCAGGTTCCACCGAAGGAGCCCGGTCGGCGTCTCGATGCACCGCGCGATCACCAACGAGACGCTGAACTCACCGTTGACGACTATCCGGTCGGCCTCGAGATCCTGCCAGGCATCGCTGCCCGTTGCCCGCAATCCGTCGAGCACCTCACGAAGAATACCGGGATGGAGCTTTCGCAGTTCGCGGTTGATTTCAACGTAGCGGTAATCGCGATCCGGCGTGAAGCCCACGAGACCGTAGGCGCGAAGCAGGCTGCCAAAGCGGGAGCTGTAGGCGCTGCTGGACGGCATCCCATCGGATTCGTCGATGACGATGCCGGAGAGCAAACCTTTTTGCTGATAAAGCGCCCTCAGAGATTGCAGCATCTCTTCGTCGCTCAGCCGGAAGGAGCGCACACCGATGATGGTCCTGGCCGCCTCGAACAGTTCGCGTTCGATGACGGCCGCAAACGCATCCTGCGCCTTGATCCACATACCGGGATCGTTCCGGACGCGCTTCTTCTTCAGCTTGAAAGAGCGGCGGTTCCATACGTTGTCGCCGACATATTTCTCGTTGATGAGAATCTGGTGGACGGTTCCCCTAGTCCAGGGTCGCCCAAGGTCGGTGGAAATACCCCGCCTGTTGAGATCGCCCGCGATCTCGCTCTCGCTATACCCTTGATGGACGAACGCCCGGTAGATTTCGCGAACCAGATCGACTTCCTCGGCCGGGCCGAGTGTCAGGATCACGCGGTCAGTCTGGAGACTCTTCTGCTCGCCGCGTTCAAGACACCCCTTGATAGCGCCGTGCTCATCGATGAGCGTTCGCCGTAGTCCAAAACCCGCCGGGCCTCCCTGACGATACCCTTTCTCGATCAGGCGCCCCTGGCCGGCGAAAACCTTGACGGAAAGCTCACGGCTATATTCCCCGGCCATGGCGCTCTTCACGCCCTTGATGATGGCCGCGATCGGGCTTCCGTCATTCTCGAACTGTTCGGCGCAGTATTGGACACGAACGCCGGCGCGCTTGCAGATATATTCGTAGTAGGCGCTTTCGTCGGTGTCCTGGAAGCGCCCCCAGCGGCTCACGTCGTAGACGAGAATCATCTCAAAGTCGGCGCGGCCTTCCACGACGTCCGCGATCAGCCGCTTGAACGCATCACGACCATCGACGCTGAGCCCGCTCTTTCCTTCGTCGGCGTAGGTACAGACGATCTCGATTCCGCGCGCCTCGGCATAGTGCTTGATCGCGTCGGATTGGTTTTCCGTCGAATACTTCTGATGATCCGTCGACATGCGGACGTATTCGGCAGCCCGAAGAGGACGTTCGGGCTGCTTTGACCGATCATTATCGTAGTCTCTCCGGCTCATCACATTACGCCTCACGAACTTGCCTGCGGCGGTCCGGGCGACCTACCGCCGCAGCGCATGACGGGCCTCTGCCGTCACTCCGCACTGGAACAGTTTAGCTGCGGAGAAAACGGAAGATGTTGCCGAAAACGGGCAGGAAATTACCCCTATGGACAGGCGTTCTTGGCGGACGCGAAGTCTATGCGCGGACCATCGCTGAGCTGCTACGCAAAGAGCATGGCGACAGTCGCCGCGCGATTAAGCAGCTCATGCGCCAGACGGACGCAAGCGAGCGAACCGTCAAGCACTGGCTCTCAGGCCAGCACGGGCCAGACAGCGTCTATTTCCTGCGGCTGGTGGTTTCGTCCCCAGTCATCAGGGCCTTCGTTCTCGGCCTGATTGATGGGCCGGCAGCCATCCCGCTGACCGGGCCAGTGGATCGCATTTCCCTGGTCAGAGCGCGCGAAGCCTATGCCGCCGGGGAAGCCGCAGGGGGACGATCGGCAACGGGCGCGCGGAAAAATGTCCCTGAACGTGTCCCTGAACGCGACCCCATAAATGTCCCTGATCGGGCCGAACTCAACGAGCGGCAGCACTGGTTTCTCGACCGAGTCGCGGCAGGTCGAAGTGACGCACGGGATATTGTGGCAATGTGGGCGGTTAGCCTGAAAACCGCGCGTCGGGACATCGCCGCGCTCAAGGTGGCTGGTCTCATATGCTACGTCGGCTCACGCCGGAAGGGCCGGTATCGACGATCATCCAAATGAACCGATTGGAGGTCTGGCTGGGCGCGGCGATGGCCGCGCCTTATCCGATACGCACGCCAGAGCGCGATACTGTTCTACGCCCCTCAATCCGGGCTTTCTTTCAACGTCGTCTATCGACTTCTATCCGTCGAACCCAATGGCTGACGGAGTCCTCTGATGAAATCACAAGAACCTCTCGCCGTGACACGGACCATCCGGCGCCATGAGCTTCGGCAAATCGTCCCGTTGGCCGACACGACCATCTACGACATGGAGCAGCGCGGTGAATTTCCGCTGCGCTTCTATCTTACGTCTCGCTGCGTGGTCTGGGACCTCGCCGAAGTCGAAGCCTGGCTCGAGGAGCGCCGCCGCGCCTCGCGCGCGAAAACCGTGAAACGCGCACCCATGCCCAATGTCCAGCTTCGCAAGACCCGCCCCATCAAACGTCCGGCTCGGGCGTAAGCAGGTCCATTGTCGGCGGATAAAGGGTCGGCGTGTATTTCTCCCCCACGACCCAAGCGTCCACGATGTTAGACCATTCCTGGATCATGTGCCGGCGCTGATGCTCATATTCCGCCTTGTTGTAGATGCCCCGTGAGGATCGGCCATCCTCGTGCGCCAAGCACTTCTCGATCCAGTCGCTGTTGAAGCCGAGTTCGTTCAGCAAAGTCGAGCCGGTGCGTCGGAGATCGTGAACCGTAAAGGACTCCAGCGGCATTCCTTCCTTCTTGGCCCGCACCACCACCGCCGTCGTGACCCGATTGAACGTGGTGATCTTCCCCCGTAAAAGTG
>NZ_JZRG01000021.1:0-89909 GCF_000964075.1 Brevundimonas sp. KM4
CGAAGGACGAACCCGGAACCCAGGAGAGGCGCGTCAGGCGTTGACTGGGGCGGCATCGCAAATGTGGTCCTGGGTTCCGGGTTCTTCGCTCCGCTCAGCCCCGGAATGACGAACTGAGAGACCTGTCTTCTCGGATGCCGATGGACCTAGGCGCTGGCCTGGGCGACCGCTTCTGCGCCGGTCAGGGGCGCGCGCAACGCCTCCTGGTTTGGCCTGACCGACAGAGCCGGTTGAAGCCGCTCAAGATAGGCCGCCTGCGACGTTTCGACCGCACCGAACTGGCTGAGATGGTCGGTCAGGAACTGAGCGTCCAACAGGGTCCAGCCGCCCTTTCGCAGGCGCGCAACCAGATGCACCAGAGCGACCTTGGAGGCGTCCCGCTCGCGGCTGAACATGCTCTCGCCGAAGAAGGCCCCGCCCAGCGACACGCCGTAAAGCCCGCCGACCAGCCGCTCGTCACGCCAGCATTCGATGGAATGGACGAAGCCCATGGCGAACAGAGCGGCGTACAGCCGCCGGATCGGGCCGTTGATCCAGGTGTCTTCGCGATCCGGCCCTTGCGCCGCCGCACAGCCGTCCAGCACCGCTTCGAAGGCGGTGTCGACCCGCACCTCGAACGGTTCGCCCCGCACGGTGCGACGCAGGCGGCTGGGGATGTGGAAAGCGTCCAGCGGGATGACCCCGCGCTGTTCCGGCTCGATGATGAAGACGCGCGGATCGTCGCGCGCCTCGGCCATCGGAAACACGCCCCGGGCGTAACAGGCCAGCAGGTCCTCGGGGCCGAAACCGCCGAAAGGCCCGCTGGCGCTGAAATCGGGGTCGGTCAGGCGTCGCCCTTCTGACGGGCCGCCCATTTCTCCAGCCAGTGGATGTCGTAGTCGCCCGACAGGATGTCCGGCTCGGCCAGCAGCTTCTGGAACAGGGGAATGGTCGTGTCGACGCCGCCGATGACGACCTCGTTCAGCGAACGCTTCAGGCGCGCGATGGCCTCTTCGCGGTCGCGGCCGTGGACGATCAGCTTGCCGATCAGGCTGTCGTAATAGGGCGGGATCGAATAGCCGGCGTAGATCGCGCTATCCAGACGCACGCCCAGGCCGCCCGGTGCGTGGAAGTCCGTGATCTTGCCCGGCGAGGGGGTGAAGGTTTCCGGGTTCTCGGCGTTGATCCGCACCTCGATGGCGTGGCCCTGGAACTCGATGTCCTCTTGCGTGAACGACAGCGGCAGACCGGCGGCGATGCGCACCTGTTCACGCACCAGATCGACGCCGGTGATCATTTCCGTGACCGGGTGTTCGACCTGCAGGCGGGTGTTCATCTCGATGAAGAAGAACTCGCCGTCCTCCCACAGGAACTCGATCGTCCCGACGCCCAGATAGCCGATGGCGGCGATGGCCTTGTTGACCGTCTCGCCGATCTTCTTGCGACCCTCCGCCGACAGGGCGGGCGAGGGGGCCTCTTCCAGCACCTTCTGGTGACGGCGTTGCAGCGAGCAGTCGCGCTCGCCCAGGTGCACGACATTGCCGTGGCTGTCGGCGATGACCTGAATTTCGATGTGGCGCGGCTTCTGGAGGTAGCGCTCCATATAGACGGCGCCGTTGCCGAAGGCGGCCAAAGCTTCCGACTGGGCGGTCTGGACCGCCTCGACCAGATCGTCAGGCGTCAGGGCGACCTTCATGCCGCGTCCGCCGCCGCCCGCCGCCGCCTTGACGATCAAAGGGAAGCCGATGGACTTGGACGCCTCGATCGCGGCCTCGACAGTCTCGACCTCGCCATCCGAGCCGGGAACGACGGGGATGCCGGCGTCCTTGACCGTCTGTTTGGCGCTGATCTTGTCGCCCATGACCCGGATATGCTCGGGCTTGGGACCGATGAAAGTCATGCCGTGGGCCTCGACGATCTCGGCGAAGCGGGCGTTCTCGGACAGGAAGCCATAGCCGGGGTGGATCGCCTGGGCGCCGGTGATCTCGGCCGCAGCGATGATCGAGGGGATGTTCAGATACGACTTGGCGGCCGAGGCGGGGCCGATGCAGACGCTCTCGTCGGCCAGCCGCACCCACATGGCGCCGCGGTCGGCTTCGGAGTGCACGGCGACGGTGGAGATGCCCATCTCCTTGCACGCCCGGTGGATGCGCAGCGCGATCTCGCCGCGGTTGGCGATCAGGACCTTGGTGAACATCGCGGCGCCTTAGGCTTCCAGCAGGACGAGGGGTTCGCCGAACTCGACCGGCTGGGCGTCGCCGACCAGGATTTCGGCCACCACGCCGTCGCGCGGCGCCTGGATCGGGTTCATCGTCTTCATGGCTTCGACGATCAGCAGGGTCTGGCCCTTCTTGACCCTGTCGCCGGGCTGGACGAAGGCCGGGGCCTCCGGCGAGGCCTGCAGATAGGCGGTGCCGACCATCGGCGACTTCACCTCTTCGCCGGCGCGGGCGACGATGGTGGCGAGATCCGACGGCATGGCGGCCGGC
This sequence comes from Brevundimonas sp. KM4, assembly GCF_000964075.1. NCBI lineage: Bacteria > Pseudomonadati > Pseudomonadota > Alphaproteobacteria > Caulobacterales > Caulobacteraceae > Brevundimonas > Brevundimonas sp. KM4. The sequence goes on from NZ_JZRG01000021.1 coordinate 2,469, forward strand.
GCAGCAGCGGCGGCGGGCGCAGCGGCGACCGGAGCGGGGGCGGCGGCGTACTGGACCGGGGCGGCGTTGACGGTGACTTCGCGCGCCACGCGGATGCGCAGTTCGCCGCGCTCGACCTCGACTTCCGTCAGATCGGTCTCGTTCAGGATTTCGGCCAGCTGGCGAACCAGGGCGGCGTCGATTTCGGCGTGTTTCTTGTCATCGGCCATTGGAGTTGCGCCTTGTCTTTCGTGGTCTTCGATAAACGGGACGGGGCTCAGCCGCGTTCCCGAACCTGGGTGAGGGCCGCCTGGACGGCCAGTTCATAGCCCGCCGCGCCGAAGCCGGCGATGACGCCGGTCGCCGCGGAGGACACATAGGAGTGATGGCGAAAAGCCTCGCGCGCCGCCGGATTGGACAGATGCAACTCGATCACCGGGATCGACAGCGTCTTCACCGCATCGTGCAGCGCCACCGACGTATGCCCGTAGGCCGCCGGATTGAGGATAAGGGCGTGAGCGCCTTCGCGCGCCTGCTGGATCCAGTCGACCAGCACGCCTTCGTGGTTGGTCTGACGAAACACGATCTGCGCCTCGCCGGCCGCCCTGACGCATCGCTGTTCGATGTCCGCCAGGGTGTCGCGGCCATAGATGTCCGGCTCCCGAACCCCGAGCAGGTTCAGATTGGGGCCGTTCAGCACATGAATGACGGGCGTTTCGGCCATGGTTCCAGAATCGATCCGGCGCCGCGCGGCGCAAGAGGGGCCTTTTAGCGGACGCAGGGCGTGGGTCAAACGCTGGCGGCGTCGAACCTTCCCCGACGTTATGTGCGATGGCGTGGATTTCGCAGCGCCGCCCGCCATCGTCCCTGGTCGGGACAGCCTAGGGAGCGCCGAGGATGCGCCAGGACGGCAAACTGATCCTGAGAACCGTGGTGGCGACCTTCGCGGCCCTGGCCGTCGCGATCGGCGCCTTCCTGTTCGAGGCGGGCTGAGCGCACAGTCTGGCGAAGCGGCCCGTCAGGCTTTATCTGACGCGCGAAGGCCCAGGGAGAATGCGCGTGTACCAGATCCATCTCAACGGCGAACCGCGCCAGGTGCAGGCCGACAACATCCTGGCCCTGGTCGAGGAACTGTCGCTGGACCCGCGCAAGGTCGCCGTCGAACGCAATCTCGAGATCGTACCGAAGTCCCTGCACGCCGTCACGCCGGTGGCCGCAGGCGACCGTATCGAGCTGGTTCAGTTCGTCGGCGGCGGATAATCAGACCTTGAGGATGGGGCCGGGATAGAAGGCGATCTGACCGTCTGCAGTCACCAGTTGCGCGCTCTCGGCTATAGCCTGCGCGATCAGCAGACGATCAAACGGGTCACGGTGGATCAACGGTAGTCCGCTCAGTTCCAAAGTATGCAGGCTTGTCACCGGGATTTCTTCGTAACCGGCCGCTAGAAGCCGTCGGCGAAAGGCGAGGGGATCGACACCGAAGTCGGCGCGATTAAGCCCGCGCTTGACGACGATCTCCCAGATGTTGACGGCGCTGAAGATCAGATCGTTGTCAGGATCGGCCATCAAATCGGCGGCCTGAACGGGAAGGCGCGCACGATCCTCAGACGCCCAAAGTAGAAGATGCGTATCGATCAGTAACTTCATCGGCCGGAGCCGTCCTCATGGACGCCATCGCCGTAGAACATCGCCTCGATCTCGGCCTGTCCCATGGTGTCGAAATCGTCAGGCACCTGGATTTCACCCTTCATGAATCCAAATCGGCGCGAGGTGTCTACCGGCGCGTCATGCTCAATGGCCGTTACCTTCACCATCGGCTTGCCGGCCTTGGCGATTATGAAGGGTTCGCCCTTCGCCGCCTTTTCGATCAGGCGGGACAGATGCGTCTTGGCCTGATGGATGTTGACCGTCTCCATGACATGTCTCCATTGAACTTAGTCCACTTAGTTTAGTCTATTCGATGGTCTCTCGCAACGCGGTGTGATGCTTGCGACCTTTCGCTCGGCGGCCTGGGCGCGTAGGTCAGCACTCATGACCGATACAGCCAACGAAACCTGGTCCGTCGCCGGCCGCACTTTCAATTCCCGTCTGATCGTGGGCACCGGCAAATACGCCGACTACGCCCAGAACGCCGCCGCCGCCGAGGCGGCCGGGGCCGAGATCGTGACCGTCGCCGTGCGGCGTGTGAACCTGTCCGACCCGACCCAGCCGATGCTGGTCGATTATGTGAAGCCGGACCGCTTCACCTTCCTGCCCAACACCGCCGGCTGTTTCACCGGCGAGCATGCGGTGCGGACCCTGCGCCTGGCGCGCGAGGCCGGCGGGTGGAGCCTGGTCAAGCTGGAGGTGCTGTCCAACACCGCCCACCTGTATCCCGACATGATCGAGACGCTGCGGGCGCTGGATCTGCTGATCAAGGACGGCTTCGACGTCATGGTCTATTGCACCGACGACGTGGTGATGGCCAAGCGGCTGGAAGACGCCGGCGCCGCCGCCATCATGCCCGCCGCCGCCCCGATCGGCTCAGGGCTCGGCATCCAGAACGAGGTCAATGTTCGCCTCATCGTCGAACAGGCCAAGGTGCCGGTGCTGGTCGATGCGGGCGTCGGCACGGCTTCGGACGCGACGCGCGCGATGGAGCTGGGCTGCGACGCCGTCCTGATGAATACCGCCATCGCCGGGGCCAAGGACCCAATCCGCATGGCCCGCGCCATGAAGCACGCCGTCATCGCCGGCCGCGACGCCTATCTGGCCGGCCGAATGGCCAAGCGGATGTATGCCGACCCGTCGTCGCCGCTGGCGGGACTGATCTAAGCGGTCCTCACTACACACAGGAGAAGTGGGCTGGCGTAACGACGGTTGAGGGGGCTGCTAAGGGCGCAGTTTCATCCTCACGATCACGCGGCGGACAGATAGGCCAGACCGCATCTGAGACCTGTAATCCTAATCGTCCAGCAGCGCCTGCAGCAGCGGATGGGCCAGGACCGGAGCCGCCAGACGCACCACGGCCTGGGGATCTTCCAGACGCACCGCCGCCGTCGCATCGGCGACAATGAAGTCGGCGTGGGTGCGCGACGGTTCGGTCAGGCGTTCGTGGCCCGGACGCACCGTCGCCAGATATTGCGCCACGACCGAATCCGCCGATCGGCCCCGCTCGGCCTGGTCGCGCAGCAGGCGGCGGATGAAGCGGATGTCGGCCGGCGTGTCCACGAAGACCCGGATGTCGAACAGGGCGGTCAGGTCGGGGGTGCACAGAACATGCGTGCCCTCGACGATCACCACCTCGGCCGCCGGGATCGGCTCGCCGCCCGGCTCGCGGCCGTGGTGGATGAAGGAATAGACCGGCGCCGTCACCGCGCGCCCGGCCTTCAATGCCTTCAGGTCCGCGATCATCAGGTCGTGATCGCGCGCGGTGACATCGTCGAAGTCGAAGGTTGCGGCGTCGAAGCCGGGCAGGGAGGCCGCGTCCTTGTAATAGCTGTCCTCGCGCACCAGCACGGCCGACCCTTCGGGCAGGGCCGAAACCAGCGCCTCCGCCAGTGTGCTTTTGCCGGAGCCGGAGCCCCCCGTGATCGCGATCAATATGGTCATGGGCGGCCTTCTAGAGCGGTCGCGCCGCCAGCGCCACCGGCGACGATCCGCCGCGCCGTGGCTGACGCCCCAGTTGACGTTGGGTCACGTTGCTTATCGCCGATCACCGATGTTAGCGTCCGCTCAAGCGTCGCATCAAAGCAGACGCATCCAAGGGACAAGGATACGACATGCTGGGCTTGATGCAGGACTGGCCGCTGACGGTCGACAAGATCATCGACCACGCCAAAAACTGGCATGGCGAGCGCGAAGTGGTGACGCGCTCGGTCGAGGGGCCCATCGTCCGCACGACCTACGCCCAGATCCACGAGCGGGCCAAACGCGTGTCCAGCGCCCTGAAGGATTGGGGGATCAAGCCGGGCGACCGCGTCGCCACCCTGGCTTGGAACACCGCCAACCACATCGAGGCCTGGTACGGAATCATGGGCATCGGCGGGGTGTGCCACACCCTGAACCCGCGTCTGTTCCCCGAACAGCTCGTCTACATCATAAATCAAGCCGAAGACCGGATCATCTTCGTCGACCTGACCTTCGTGCCGCTGCTGGAAGCCATCCTGCCGCATATCCCCAAGGTCGAGCGCGTCGTCATCATGACCGACGCCGCCCATATGCCGCAGACGAAGCTGCCCAAGGCCGTCGCCTATGAGGACGCGATCGCCGGGCAATCGACCGACGTGGTCTGGGGCGACTTCGACGAACAGACGGCCTGCGGCCTCTGCTACACCTCCGGCACGACGGGCAATCCGAAGGGGGTGCTGTATTCGCACCGCTCCAACTTCCTGCACACCTTCATGGGCCTTCAGGCCACGGTGATGGGCGCCACGCCCAAGGAGGTGATCCTGCCGGTCGTGCCGATGTTCCACGCCAACGCCTGGGGCATCGCCTTCGCAGGCCCCGCCGCCGGCACCAAGCTGGTGATGCCGGGCGCCAAGATGGACGGTCAGTCGATCTATGAGCTGATCGAACAGGAGGGCGTCACCTTCTCGGCCGCCGTGCCGACCGTCTGGCAGGGGCTGTTCGCCCACATGAAACAGAACGGTCTGGGCTTCTCGACGCTGAAACGCGTACTGATCGGCGGCTCGGCCTGCCCCGAAAGCCTGATCCGCGGCTTCCAGGACGATTTCGGCGTCGAGGTCACCCATGCCTGGGGCATGACCGAGACCTCGCCCATCGGCACCATCGCCAACCTGCCGCCCGAAATCCTGAAGCTCTCGTATGACGAGCAGATGAAATACCGCCTGAAGCAGGGCGTGCCGCCGCTGGGCGTCGAGCTGAAGCTGAAGGACGAGGCGGGCGCCGAACTGCCTCACGACGGCGCCACCTTCGGTCGTCTGATGGTCAAGGGGCCGACGATCAGCCGCGCCTACTTCAAGGAAGACGGCTCGATCCTGGACGACGAAGGCTTCTTCGACACCGGCGATGTGGCCACGGTCGATGACCTGGGCTTCATGCAGATCACCGACCGCGCCAAGGACGTGATCAAGTCGGGCGGCGAGTGGATCAGCTCCATCGAGATCGAGAACATCGCCGTGGGTCACCCCAAGGTCGAGATCGCCGCCGTCATCGGCGCGGCCCACCCCAAATGGGACGAACGGCCCGTGCTGATCCTGAAGCTGAAACCCGACGAGATGCTGGACAAGCAGGAGCATCTGGACTTCCTGACCGGCAAGATCGCCAAATGGTGGATGCCCGACGATGTGGTCGCCGTGGACGACATTCCGCTGGGCGCGACCGGCAAGATCGACAAGAAGCTTCTGCGCGACCGGATGAAGGACTATCGTCTGCCGACCGCTGCCTGATCTGGCGCCTGACCCTAGAACCGGAGCCTGAATGCCGACCAGAAAGCCCGTTCCCGCCATTCTGCCCTGGCTGACGGCGCTTGCGGCGGCGCCCTTTGTGTTGGTCGTGGCGGCTGTTACGGCGACGCGGTTCGGCGGTCTCGATCTGGCGATCGGTTACGACCTGCTGACCTGGACCGTGGCGCGCATCCTGGCCTGGGTAGGTCTGGCGGCGGCGCTGACGGCGACGGTGCTGGCGCTGCGCGATCTGAAGGGCAGGGGGATTTATGCTCTGGCGGCGTTGGTCCTGGCGGGCGGGACCGTCGCCGGCTTCGTGCTGCGTCAGGGCCAGGATGCGACGCCCCATCCGCGTGACGTCAGCACCAATCTTGACGAGCCGCCGGGCCTGCCGCGCGCCGCCGGCCCGCGCAGCGGCGCGCCGCAGACCTGTGACGGTGTGGACGCCATCCCGACCCAGGTCCTGGCCCAGCAGGCGACCTCGGCGCTGGTCGACGCCGGCTTCGTCGTCACCCGCGCCACAACCTTCCAGGTCGAGGCCGTGCATGCCGGCGCCTGGTTCGGCTTCGCCACCGACGCGGTCGTTCGCATCCGCCCCGGCCGCACCGACATCCGCGTCGCCGCGCGCGGCAGCCGTCCCGACGGCGGCGCCACCTGCCGCCTCGCCGCGAAAATTACGCGAAACCTGGAGGCGGGACGCTAAGCCAGCTGGAACTGCGCCGACAGGCCGGGCGCGCCATCACTCATCGCCGCACCGTCCTCCACCAGCTTGATCAGATGCGCCAGCACCGACAGCGAAGCGGCCGGCCACAGCCGCTGATCGACGGCGGCGTACAGAACCGGGACCATCTCCCCGATCGTGCGATCCCCCGCCGCAAGCCGCTGAAGCACTTGCGCCTCCCGCTGCAGCCGATGCGCGCGATAGGCTTCCAGAAACGGCCGCACCTCCGTCACCGGCGCCCCGTGCGTCGGCCACAGCACATCGAAGTCGCGCGCGATCACCGCCTCCAGGCTGGCCATATACTGACGCATGTTCCCATCCGGCGGCGCCACGACCGTCGTCGACCAGCCCATGACGTGGTCGCCACAGAACAGCGCGTTCTCTTCGCGCAGAGCGAAAGCCATATGATTTGACGCGTGACCGGGCGTGAATATCGCCTCGATCGTCCAGCCGTCGCCTTCGATGACCTCGCCGCCCGTCAGCACCACATCGGGCGCGAAGTCGGCATCGTCATCTTCATCGAGCGCACCCGACGCATGCGTTTCCCGCACCGGAGGCCGGGCGGCCCAAATCCGCGCTCCGGTCGCCTCGGCGAACGGCCGGGCCAAAGGCGCATGATCCCGGTGCGTATGCGTCACCAGCACATGGCTGACCCGCCGCCCCTCGACCGCCGCCATCAGCGCCGCCAGATGCGTCTGATCCAGCGGCCCCGGATCGATCACCCCGACCTCGGCCCCTTGGTCCGATCGGCCGACAATATAGGTCCCCGTCCCGGTAAAGGTGAAAGGCCCCGGATTGTCTGCAATCACCCGCTCGATCAAAGGCGACACCTGATCGCTACGCCCATAGGCGAAGTCAAACGTCTTCACGAACGGGATCATCGCCACCCCTGCGTTTGGCGCAGAGCTTGCGTTGACGTCTCGGTAATCATGCCTGGAGCGCCCACAATGGCCCGTTCGATCGCCAACGCTGTATCAAATCGGCTTCCGTTCGTCGCGGCGGCGATCCTGTATCTCGCCGCGGTGCAACTGATCGCCGCCTCCTGCACGCCGGAGCCCGCGCCCTATGCGGCACGCAACATCCACACATTGTCGGGTAGGTGACAGGCGTGTGGCACGATTGCGACAGGCGGTAGGCAACATCTGAAACCGACGTTTCTAATCTATCCAGAATGGGATTGGACGACCTAAGCTGATTGTAATCATGCTTCAGCATGAGATTCGTGTCGCTGCCTACGGGAACGTAGGCGCGTCGAAGGAAGGGGAATTCTTTCATGACGCTGAATATCAAGCAGCTCTTACTCCATTCGACCATGATCGGCAGCGCCGCCTTGATGGCTGTGGTCGCAGTGCCAGCCGTAACGCTGCTGACGCCAACAGCTGCTTCGGCCCAAGACTACACCAGCGGTATTCTGTCTGGCACGGTTTCAAACGCATCGGGTGCTCGTGTCGCAGGGGCTACGGTCACGGCGACCTCGGCGCAAGGTAGTGTTCGTACGGCTACGACTGATGCCAACGGCTCGTTCCGCATTCCGGCTTTGGCTGTTGGTTCTTACGAAATTTCGGTCACTTCATCAGCCGGTTCTTCCGCCGACAGAATTACCGTCTCTCCGGGTGGTAGCAGCTATGCGTTCACGGTGTCGGAAAGCACTGATGCGACAAGCCTCGGCGACATCGTCGTTACGGGTGCGCGAAAAACCCAAGATTTCAGCCGCACCGACACTGGTCTGAGCGTCGACGTCCAAGAGTTTGCTGATCGCGTCCCGACCGGGCGTAGCATCAACGCGGTTACGCTCTTCACGCCAGGTGCTAGCGCGCCGGATGCAACCATCGCTGCAAGTTCGCGCCGTAACCAATCGCTTGTGTCGCTGTCGGGGACGTCGGCGGCGGAAAGCGTCTACTACATCAATGGCTTGAATGTGACTGATCAGCGTAGCTTCTTGGGCTACGGTGAGTTGCCGTTTGACTTTATTCAAACCATCGACACCAAAACGGGTGGCTATCAAGCTGAGTATGGCCGCGCCACAGGCGGCGTGGTTAACATTGTGACGCGTTCCGGTTCCAACGAATGGACGGGCGGCGTCAGCAGCTACTGGACACCCAATGGCCTTCGTGGCACCCGCGGTGTGTCCTACCAAGCCGGCGGAAACAACGCGGCAGGTATTCAAAACTTCAACCAGTATTCTGAAAGCGATCTAAAAGATTATACTGCCTACTTGGGCGGACCGCTCTGGAAAGATCACCTGTTCCTCTTTGGCGTCTACAACGTTCGTGACGTAGAGACGTCGGGAGCGCGCTCACGTACCTACTCATACAGCGCAGCTAACCCTAACGGCGTGGCTGCTGGTACACGTACGCAAAGCTATGCGTCGTATGACGACCCGCGCTGGGCTGTGAAGCTTGACTTTGTTCTGAACCCCGAGCATCGCCTCGAAGCGACGGTGATCAACGATAAGACCACGACCGAGACGGTTACTAGAACATTCGACGCAGCCACCGACGCCTTTGTGCGCGAAACAGCCCCGGTATATGCCGATGCGGGTGGTATTACACAAATCTACAAATATACTGGTGTGTTCACGGATTGGTTTACGCTCTCGGCCCTGTATGGCCGCCAAGAGAACGCCTATTTGGATTATGGCGACCCGATCAGCCTGCCGGGTATCCGTGACTATGTTGCCGCTGGCGGCAACTACATCACGGCTGGTCTGCACGCAGGCCCCTATAATCTCGAGGGCGAAGATATCCGCGAGACATATCGCGTAGACGGCGATTTCTACGTCAGCCTCTTCGGCGACCACCATATCCGTGTTGGTTACGATAAGGAGGATCTGACGTCTTCGGCGCGGAGCGCCTACTCGGGTGGCGCGCTATACTATGCGCTAGCTCAAGGCGACTGCCCTGCCGGCACGCCCGCTGCTGGATGCGTGGAAGTGCTCACCTTTGCCAATAACGGTGTGTTCACCGCTGAGCAGACTGCCCTCTATGTGCAAGACTCATGGGACATTCTGCCCAATCTGACGCTGCAACTCGGCGTTCGTAACGACAAATACGACTACAAAAACGTTGATGGCGAAAGCTATATCAAGGTCGATGATCAGTGGGCTCCTCGTCTGGGCTTCAACTGGGATCCTCTTGATGACGGGGTGAACCGTATCTACGGTTCGTTCGGTGACTATTACCTGCCGATCGCGACCAACACGTCCATTCGCGCGTCGTCAGGTGAAGTGTATACCGACGAATACTTCGATGCGAGCCGTACGGGCGGTGCGACGGGTCCGTTGGTTCTGAATGGCAACTATCCTGTCTTGGGAACGCGTCGTCAGATCGACTATCTCAGCCCTCCTGGCGCTCCCGATCCGCGCACGGTGGCGGAGGCTGATCTGAAGCCTATGTTCGAACGCGAGTTCGTCCTCGGCTATGAGCACAGCTTCTCGGATGGCATGTTCGCCGATTGGTCGGCAGGCGTTCGTTATGTTAATCGCAACTTGGAACAAGCGATTGAAGACACAGCCATTGGCGACGCGATCGTGCGGTATTGCGTTCGCACCAATACGGCTTGCGGTCAGACGGGCGTGGGCGACTCCAACTTCGCTTCGATCTTCCCTTACGTTCTGATCAATCCGGGCGATGGCGCTTCCGTGTTCATCGATCTCCAAGGTGACACACGCACCTTGGCGGATGGTTCCGCTAACCCGGCTTACAATCCCCAGCAAATCCAGCTCACTGCGGACGATCTAAAACTTCCTGCTGTTGAGCGCACATATCAAGCGCTGGAGTTCACCTTCGAACGCCCGTTCGATGGTCTGTGGGGCCTGCAAGGGTCGTACACCCTCTCGGAATCCAAGGGGAACTATGAGGGGGCGGTTAAGTCGGACATCGGTCAGACCGACACGTCGATCACGCAAGACTACGACCACTCGGCCAACTCGCTGGGTGCGTATGGTTATCTCCCGAATGATCACCGCCACACCGTCAAGCTGTTCGGCTCTTATGCACCGAACGACTTCTTCAGCGTCGGTGCCAACTTTACGGCTCAGTCCGGTCGCTACTACGGTTGCCTTGGCCGCGTGCCGGTCTCGGTCGATCCGCTGGCGCCGCAAGTGGGAACGCCGTCGGGATGGTACTGCCCGATTGGTGCCAACAATGCTGTCATCTCGACGCCGCGTGGTTCGCAAGGGCAGACGGATTGGACTTATCAGCTCGATCTGAACATGAACTTCAACCTGTATCAAAGCGAGACTAAGGGCGCTTTGACGGCCTCTATCGACATCTTCAACGTGTTTGATAACGACGAAGTCACGCGCGTGGTCGAACAAGGTCTGGTTCGCACCAGCGCAAACACTGCAAACGCTCGTGCGCCATACTACGGTCTGCCGCGCAGCTACCAATCGCCAAGGACTGTCCGTTTCGGCCTGAGATACCGTTTCTAAGGCCGGTCAACGACGCGAGACTGAGGCGGCGGGGCAACGCTCCGCCGCCTTTTTCGTTTAAGCGGCGCCGTAGAAAAACCATTCGGGCGGGCGAGCGTTACGGATCGTCGCCTGTTTGCGACGCGCTCCTCCAAGGAAGATCATGTTGAAATTTGTCGTTCCCGGACTGTTGGTCCTGTCGCTGCTGGCTGCCAGCGCGGCTGTCGCTCAAACGCAGGATGGGCCGATCGTGACGGGTAATCGCTCGGGCGAGACCGCCGATGCGTTGAAGACGCGCGAGGCCATCGCCTATGCACGGCCGTTGCCGCGGGGCGCGCCGAGCGCCGACTATCCGCTGGTGGCGTGGTGCGATGCGCTGGTGACCGGACATGCTGATCTGGGCGAGACGCTGACGTCGCGCGCGCCGGAGGATGTCGAACTGGTGCGTCTGGGGCGTCTGGAAGCCCAGGATTTCCGCAGCGCCCTGGCCGCGGCCGCGCCGCGCCAGTCGGCGGCGTCGAAGGCCGAGGCCGAGCAGGCCGTCGCCGCCGTCAAGGCGCAGTGGGCGCCGCTGATGGCGAACCCGGACGCCGAGGCGCGCAGCCAGTCGTTCGGCCTGTTCTTCGGTCTGCCGGGCCGCTGTGAGCACGCCGCGCGCCGCCTGCGCGACAACATCACCACGCCGCCCGCCACGCTGGAGAGCGTCGGCATCAACTGATCGGTTCGGCGTTTATCCGATAACGGACGGCGGCTTGAGTTCGGCTCAAGCCGCCGTTTCGCGTCTGGCGGCGTAGGGATCGTAGTTGAGGATGGGGGCCAGCCAGCGTTCGGCGGTGGCGACGTCCCAGCCCTTGCGGCGGGCGTAGTCCTCGACCTGGTCCAGATCGATCTTGCCGACGCCGAAATAGTGGCTGCCCGGATGGCCGAAGTAGAGGCCCGAAACCGAGGCTGGCGGCGTCATGGCGTAGCTCTCGGTCAGGGCCATGCCGGCGTTGTCTTCGGCCTGTAGCAGGCGGAACAGGGTGGCCTTTTCCGTGTGGTCGGGCTGGGCCGGATAGCCGGGGGCGGGGCGGATGCCCTGGTACTGTTCGGCGATCAGCGCGTCGATGTCGGTCGTTTCGTCGGCGGCGTAGCCCCAGAGCTGGGTGCGGACTTCCTTGTGCAGTCGCTCGGCGAAGGCCTCGGCCAGGCGGTCGGCCAGGGCGGTGGCGAGAATGGCGGAATAGTCGTCGCCGGCGTCCTTGAACCGTTTGGCGATCTCCAACTCGCCGTGACCGGCGGTGACGGCGAAGGCGCCGATATAGTCGTCGCCCTTCTCAGCGATGAAATCGGACAGGGCCAGGTTCGGCTTGCCGTTCGACTTCTTGATCTGCTGGCGCAGGGTGTGGAAGCGGGCGATCTCGGCGTCGCGGTTTTCATCGGCGAAGACGATGACATCGTCGCCGTTGGCGCGGGCCGGCCAGAAGCCGACGACGCCCTTGGCCGTGAACCACTTCTCGTCGATGATCCGCTTCAGCATGACTTGCGCGTCGGCGAACAGATCGCGGGCGGCCTGACCCACGATTTCGTCGTCCAGGATCAGCGGATAGCGACCGATCAACTCCCAACTGGCGAAGAAGGGCGTCCAATCGATGTGGTCGGCCAGGTCCTGGAGGTCCCACGTGTCGAACGCCTTCACGCCGAGGAAGGACGGCTTGCCGGGCATGGGCTGGGCGGGGTCTAGCTTGAAGCGGTTCTCGCGCGCCTGATCCAGGGTGGCGCGGGCCTTCACCTCCTGGCCGCGGGCGTATTGCTCGCGGATGCGGATGTATTCGTCGCGGGTGGCGGCCTCGTTCTTGGCGCGGTCGGTCTTTGACAGCAGGCCCGAAACGACGCTGACGGCGCGCGACGCGTCGACGACATAGGTGGTCGAGCCCCGGCGATAGGCGGGTTCGATCTTGACCGCCGTGTGGGTGCGGCTGGTCGTGGCGCCGCCGATCAGCAGAGGGATGTCGAAGCCGCGCCGCTCCATCTCGGCGCCGACGAAGACCATTTCGTCCAGCGACGGCGTGATCAGGCCCGACAGGCCGATGATGTCGACATTGTGAGCCTTGGCCTCGTCCAGGATGCGGTCGGCCGGGACCATGACGCCCAGGTCGATGACCTCATAGTTGTTACATTGCAGCACGACGCCGACGATGTTCTTGCCGATGTCGTGGACGTCCCCCTTGACGGTCGCCATCAGGATTCGACCCGCCTGCTCGCGCGGCTTGCCGGCCTTTTCGGCCTCCATGAAGGGCTCCAGCCAGGCGACGGCCTGTTTCATCACGCGCGCGGACTTCACCACCTGCGGCAGGAACATCTTGCCAGACCCGAACAGGTCGCCGACCACGTTCATCCCGTCCATCAACGGGCCTTCGATGACGTGCAGCGGGCGTTCGGACGCCAGGCGCGCCTCTTCGGTGTCGGCCTCGATGAACTCCGTGATGCCGTTGACCAGGGCGTGTTCGATCCGCTTGCCGACCGGCTGTTCGCGCCATGTCAGATCGACGACGCGGGCCTGGCCCTTTTCGCCCTTGTAGCGGGGCGCCATGTCGACCAGGCGTTCGGTGTTCGAGACATTGGTCCGCTGCGGCCGATTCAGGATCACATCCTCGACCGCCTCGCGCAGTTCGGCGTCGATGTCGTCATAGACCGGCAGGTCGCCGGCGTTGACGATTCCCATGTCCATGCCGGCGTTGATGGCGTGGTACAGGAAGACGCTGTGGATCGCCCGGCGCACCGGCTCATTGCCGCGGAAGCTGAACGAGACGTTCGACACCCCGCCCGAAATGCGGGCGTAGGGCAGGGTGCGTTTGATCTCCCGCGTCGCCTCGATGAAGTCGACGGCGTAGTTGTCATGCTCCTCGATCCCCGTCGCCACGGCGAAGATGTTGGGGTCGAAGATGATGTCCTCGGGTGGGAAGCCGACCTCGTTGACCAGGATGTCATAGGCGCGGGTGCAGATCTCGATCTTGCGGGCGGCGGTGTCGGCCTGGCCCACCTCGTCGAAGGCCATGACCACGACGGCGGCGCCGTAGCGCAGGCATTTGATCGCGTGATCGCGGAAGGCCTGCTCGCCCTCCTTCATGCTGATCGAGTTGACGATGGGTTTGCCCTGGACGCACTTCAGGCCCGCCTCGATCACCTCCCACTTGGAACTGTCGATCATCACTGGGACGCGGGCGATGTCGGGCTCGGCCGCGATCAGGTTCAGGAAGGTCCGCATGGCGACGACGCCGTCCAGCAGCCCCTCGTCCATGTTGACGTCGATGATCTGGGCGCCGGCGTCGACCTGCTGGCGGGCGACGTCCAGCGCCGCCGAATAGTCGCCCTCGACCACCAGTTTGCGGAATTTGGCCGAGCCGGTGACGTTGGTCCGTTCGCCGACGTTGATGAAGGTGGGACGCATCTAGATCCTCCCACGCGCAGCGGGGGAGGGGGACCGCGCGAAGCGTGGTGGAGGGGGCGGAAGCAAGCGCGATGTCTCAAAGAAGGAAGGAATGGGCTGTGTGAACCGGCCAACGGGGCGCGCGTGTTCACCCCCTCCACCACTTCGTGGTCCCCCTCCCCCGCAAAGGGGCGGGGGAGGATTATTCGACGCGGCCATCACGCCACCATCTCGAACGGTTCAAGCCCCGATAGCCGCAAGGCCACGGGCCGTGCCGGGATGGCGCGCGGCTTCAGCGGCGCGACCTCTTCGGCGACGTGACGAATGTGATCCGGCGTCGTGCCGCAACAGCCGCCGACGATGTTGACGAGGCCGGAGGCGGCCCATTCCTCGATGAAGTGGGCGGTCTCGTGCGGCTCCTCGTCGTACTGACCCATGGCGTTGGGCAGGCCGGCGTTGGGATAGGCGGCGACAAGGGTGTCGGCGACACGGCTCAGCTCGGCGATGAAGGGGCGCATCAGGTCGGCGCCCAGGGCGCAGTTGAAGCCGACGGCGAAGGGTTTGGCGTGGCGCACGCTGTTCCAGAAGGCCTCGGCCGTCTGGCCCGACAGGGTGCGGCCCGAGCGGTCGGTGATGGTGCCGCTGATCCAGATGGGCAGGGCGTCTAGTCCCTCGTCTTCCAGATCCTTGATCGCCTTGATCGCGGCCTTGCAGTTCAGCGTGTCGGTGATGGTTTCGATCAGATAGAGATCGACGCCGCCTTCGTTCAGCGCCTTCACCTGATGGCGATAGGCCTCATAGACCTGGTCGAAGGTCACGCTGCGGGCGCCGGGGTCGTTCACGTCGGACGACATCGACAGCATCTTGTTCAGCGGGCCGATCGAACCGGCGGCGAAGCGGGGCTTGTGCGGCTCTTTTTCCGTCCAGCGGTCGGCGGCGGCGCGGGCCAGTTTTGCGCCTTCCAGATTGATGTCCCACACCGCCTGGGCGTCCAGGGCGTAGTCCTCCTGGGCGATGGTGGTGCCGGAGAAGGTGTTGGTCTCGGAGATGTCGGCGCCGGCGGCGAAATACTGGTCGTGCAGGTCGGCGATGACATCGGGCCTGGTGATGCAGAGGATGTCGTTATTCCCCTTCATCTGGTGCTTTTCGTTATAGCCGTTGGCGGCGACGAAGCGGTCGGCGCGGAAATCGGCCTCGTCCAGCCCGCGACGCTGGATCATCACGCCCCAACTGCCGTCGAGGACCAGGATGCGTTCTTTGGCCGCCTGATGCAGGGCGGCGATGCGTTCTGCGCGGGTCATTGCGCTGCCGCCGTCTCACGCACGCCCAACACGCGACAGATCGCATAGACCAGGTCGGCGCGGTTCAGGGTGTAGAAGTGGAAGTCCGAGAAGCCCTCTTCCTGCAGACGCGCGCAAGTCTCGGCGGCGACGGAAGCGGCCAGCAGTTTGCGGGTTTCGGGATCGTCGTCCAGTCCGTCGAAATGCGCCTTCAGCCAGTCGGGGATGCTGGCGCCGCACGCGCCGCACATCCGCTTCAGGCCTGCGAAGTTCGACACCGGCATGACGCCGGGGATCAGGGGGATGGTGACGCCCGCCGCGCGCACCCGGTCGCGGAACCGCAGGAAGGCGTCGATGTCGAAGAAGAATTGGCTGACGGCGCGAGTGGCTCCGGCGTCGACCTTGGCCTTCAGCACCTCGATGTCGTGATCGATGGAGGGGCTTTCGGGATGGCGCTCGGGATAGGCGCCGACCGTGACGTCGAACCCGCCGATGCGGTTGATGGCGGCGGTCAGTTCGGTGGCGTTGGCGTAGCCGTCGGCGCGCGGCTGATAGACGCCGCCGATGCCAGCGCCACCGGGGGGATCGCCGCGCAGCGCCACGATGTGATCGACGCCGATGGTCTTGTAGCCTTCGATGACCTCATCGACCTCGTCACGGCTGGCCTCGACGCAGGTCAGGTGGGCGGCAGGGCGCAGCGAAGTTTCCGTGATAATGCGCTGGACCGTGCGGTGCGTCCGCTCGCGGGTTGAACCGCCGGCGCCGTAGGTAACCGAGACGAAGGCGGGGTTGAGAGGCTCCAGACGGCGGATCGCCTTCCACAGGTTGGCCTCGGCCTCATCGGTCTTGGGCGGAAAGAATTCGAACGAAACGCGCACGGCGTCGCGGTTCGATCCGGCGCGGGCCACCGGGCCAAGCGGCGACAGCAGCAGGGCGCGGGCGTCGGCCAGGTTGAGGGAGGCGGAGGAGGCCATCAGGCGGTCTTTCTGTCCTGGACGCGGCGTTCCGCCGTCCAGATGGTCACGGTCAGGCCCTCGGCGTCGTGGGGCAGGGCGATGGGGGCCGATGGCGTCAGGCCGCCGTCGAGCAGCCAGCCGTTGATCTCGCTGTCGGCGAAGCCGAGGCGCCGATGCTGATGCGCCTCACGCATATGTTCGAAGTCATGCGGGGCGAAGTCGATGATGACCAGGCGACCGCCCGGGCTGACCAGACGCGAGGCCTCGGCGACGGCGGCGGACGGATCGGACAGGTAGTGCAGCACCTGATGGACGATCACCAGATCGGCGCTGGCGGCGGGAAGGCGGGTGGCGAAGATATCGCCGTGTCGCAGTTCGACCTGCTCCACGCCCGCCTTGGTAACGTTGGTGCGGGCGATGTTCAGCATGTTCTGGCTGAGGTCCAGCCCGACTGACATCTTGGCCTTCTTGCCGAACAGGGTCAGCATCCGGCCCGAACCTGTGCCCAGATCGACGACCCGTTCGAAGGGCCCGGGACCCACAGCCTGTTCCAGCGCCGCCTCGACAGCGCTTTCGCTGACGTAGAGCGAACGCAGGCGGTCCCACTGGGGCGCGACCTGTTCAAAATAGCTGGCGGCGGCTTCCTCGCGGTCCTTGCGGACCTCGTCCAGACGCCGATGATCGGCCTCGCCGGCATCCTCGGCCAGGATGTCCAGCACCGTGTCGATCAACCGGCGCGCCTGGGCGTCGTGCGACAGGCGGTAATAGACGCGGGCGCCGTCGGGAAAGCGTTCGATCAGTCCGGCGTCGGTCATCAACTTCAGATGGCGCGACACCCGAGGTTGGCTCTGGTCCAGAATGCGGGACATTTCCATGACCGACAACTCTTCGCCCGCCAGCAGCGACAAAAGGCGCAAACGGGTGGGTTCGCCGGCGGCGCGGAGGGCTTCAACAGTCTGATCGGCGGACAAACTCATATGCTCATATAAAGATATCCTTATATGATTTGGCAAGTGAAATCGGTTTCTTGGAAACGCATCGACGGGAATGGTTCGTGCGCGCGTTAAAGCCAGCAGACCCGTCTTGGAGTGATCTCATGCGTAGCCTGTTCATCGCCGCTCTTGCTGTCGCCGCTGCCGGTCCGGCGTTGGCCCAGAGCGACTTTCCCGAGGCGCCGGCCGCTGAAATGTCAGGGCGGCCTATGGGCGGTCAGATGCGGCCGCCGGAGCGCGAAAACCTGGCCCAGATGCAGGCGCGCATGACCCAGATGTTCAATCGTCTGGACGCCAATGAAGACGGCGTGGTCGATGCCAGCGAATTGGCCAATGCACGCGGCGGTCGGATGCTGGCGCGCTTCGACGCCGATGCGGACGGACGCATTACTCGCGAGGAATTCGATGTGGGCCTCGCCGCCGCCTTCAAGGCGATGGACAAGAACGGCGACGGCGTGGTGACGGCGGACGAGCGGCCGCAGCGTCCCCGCTGAAGTCAGACGACGGGCGTCTTCAGCGGCCCGCCCGCGAAATGCGCCTGAAGATTTTCGATCAGCAGCATCAGCATGCCCTGCACTCCGGCGGTCGTGGCCCCGGCGGTGTGGGGCGTCAGAATGACATTGGGAACGTCGGCCCAGCGGGCTGGATCTGTCGGCTCCTCGATGAAGACATCCAGGGCCGCCTGACCCAATGTCCCTGATCTCAGTGCGGCGATCAGGGCGTCCTCGTCCACGACCTGACCGCGCGAGACGTTGACCAGCAGGCCGTCGGGGCCGAGCGCCTCGATGATGTCCCGCGAAATCAGGCCGCGATTGGTCTCGTCCGCCTTGCAGGCGACGACCAGGATGTCGCTGGCCTTGGCGAGCGCCAGCAGGCTGTCGGCGCGCGGCCATTTGGCGTCATGGGGACGTGGCCCCCACCAACTGACCGCCATGCGGAAGGCCTCGGCGCGGTCGGCGACGGCCTTGCCGATGTGGCCCAAGCCGACGATGCCCAGCTTCTGTCCGGCGAGCGACGTCGTGATGGTGCGGGTCTCGAAGGTCCAGCCGCCAGCGCGGACCTGACGGTCGCCCGAGGCGATCTGGCGACGCGCGGCCAGGATTAGGCCCAGGGCGTGATCGGCGACATCTTCGTGATTGACGCCTGGCGCGTGGGTGACGGGCAGGCCGCGCTGGCGGCACCAGTCGATGTCGATCCCGTCATAGCCGGAGGTGAAACAGGCGATCAGGTCGAGATTGGGCAGGCGTTCGATCAGCGCCGTGTCCAGCGGCGCCTCGCCGGCGACGACCATGAGGCGGATGTCGTGGGCGGCCTCGATCGGCGGGCCTTCCCAGAAGCGATAGACGTCGTAGGCGCTCTCCAGAAATCCCGAGAGCGGGGCGAGATGCCGCTGCATGATGAGAACGGCGGGGCGTTGGGTCATGGGCGAACCTCGACGAGGTGGACGCCTTCAGACAGGCATCGCTCGATTTGAGGCCATTTCGGGTCAAGCCAATCGATCAGCGCACGTCGGGTCGCATTTCCCAAACGAAGCCAGACGACCTGTGGGCCTGATCGACGGTCCGCCGCCCATATCGCGAAATCGCGATCCTTGGTCAGGATGACCCGTTCCTCGGTCTTGGCCAGAGACCAGATCGCCTGATCGGTCGCGTTGACGGTCAGAATTTCTGAAACATGATCCGCCGCGTGTCCCTTCGCTCGTAACCAATCGGTCAGGGCGAGGGGCAGTTGAGCGTCCACGACGAAGTTCACGCGGCGATTACGCCGGTGTCGCCGATGCTGGCTGCGGCGTATGCGAGGCTGGCGCGGATATCGTCTGCTTCAAGGTAGGGAAAATCCGCCAGGATCTCCTCGGCGCTCGATCCGCCGGCCAGCATGTCCAGCACGTCCTGCACACGGATACGCATGCCCCGTATGCAGGGGCGGCCTCCGCATTGGGCGGGGTCGATAGTGATGCGGGACAGAAGATCGTTCATGTCCCGCATCCTATCACAGTTCGATCAGCGGCCGAACTTCTGGTGCTGGATGCGCTTGGGAATGATGCTGTCGGCGCCCAGGCGACGCATCTTGTCCTGTTCGTAGGCTTCGAAGTTGCCCTCGAACCATTCCACATGGCCGTCGCCCTCGAAGGCGAGGATGTGGGTGGCCAGGCGGTCGAGGAACCAGCGGTCGTGGGAGATGACCACGGCGCAGCCCGCGAACTCTTCCAGAGCCTCTTCGAGGTTCTGCAGCGTTTCGATGTCAAGGTCGTTGGTCGGTTCGTCGAGCAGGATCAGATTGCCGCCCGAAGCCAGGGTCTTGGCCAGGTGGACGCGGTTGCGCTCACCGCCGGACAGCTGGCCGACCTTCTTCTGCTGATCGCCGCCCTTGAAGTTGAAGCTGCCGACATAGGCGCGGGTGTTGATCTCGCGCTTGCCGACCATCATCACGTCGGTGCCGCCCGAGATGGCCTGCCAGATGGTTTCGTCCGGCTTCAGGTCGTCGCGCGACTGGTCGACATAGGCCAGCTTGACGGTCTCGCCGACGCGGATCGAACCGCCGTCTGGCTGTTCCTGGCCGGTGATCAGCTTGAACATGGTCGACTTGCCGGCGCCGTTCGGGCCGATGACGCCGACGATGCCGTTGGGCGGCAGTTTGAAGGTCAGGTTGTCGAACAGGGTCTTGTCGCCGAACGACTTCTGCAGACCCTCGACTTCCAGAACGACGTTGCCGAGGCGCGGTCCGGGCGGGATCTGGATGTGGGCGTGCGTCTGGGCGCCGCGCATCGATTCCTGTTCCTCGACCATCCGCTCGTAGGCGGCCAGACGGGCCTTGGACTTGGCCTGACGGGCCTTGGCGCCCGAACGGACCCATTCCAGCTCGCGGGTGAGGGCGCGCTGACGCGCTTCGGATTCCGACTGTTCCTGAACGACGCGCTTCTGCTTGGCCTCCAGCCACGAGGAATAGTTGCCCTCGTGCGGGTGACCCTTGCCGCGGTCCAGCTCCAGCGTCCACTTGGTGACCTGATCCAGGAAGTAGCGGTCGTGGGTGACCAGGATGACGCAGCCGGGGAAGTTTTCCAGGTGGTGCTGCAGCCAGGCGACGGATTCGGCATCCAGGTGGTTGGTCGGTTCGTCCATCAACAACATGTCGGGCTTGGACAGCAGCAGCCGGGCCAGGGCCACGCGGCGCTTCTCACCGCCGGACAGGTTGGTGACTTCCCAGTCGTCGGGGGGGCAGCGCAGGGCGCCCATGGCCTGGTCGATCCGGGCGTCGATGTCCCAGACGTCGCCGGCGTCGATCTTTTCCTGAAGGGAGGTCATCTCCTCCATCAGTTCGTCGGTGTAGTTCTCGCCCAGTTCGGCGGCGACTTCATTGAAGCGGTTGACCCATTGCTTCTCTTCGCACCAAGCCTCGACGTTCTGGCGCACGTTAAGAGCCGGATCGAGCTGGGGCTCCTGCTCCAGATAGCCGCGCTTGATGCCCTCGGCCGCGCGGGCCTCGCCGTTGAACTCGTTGTCCAGGCCGGCCATGATCTTCAGCAGGGTGGACTTACCCGAACCGTTGACGCCGACGACGCCGATCTTGGCGTCGTTGTAGAAGCTGAGCCAGATGTTCTCGAAGATCTTGCGGCCGCCGGGGAAGGTCTTGGTCAGACCCTGCATCTGGAAAATATATTGCTGCGCCATGAGGTGCGGTGCGCCCTTCGGGTTTCGTCGGATTGGGAGGTTTGGCCGGATGTAGCGATCCTGCGCGAGAAGGGCAAATATGGCGGGCAGGCGGCCGGACGGAACGGCTGTAAAGCTTGTCCGTTGATGACAGTCACACGCCTTGATCCGGCCCGAAACCGGGTGCGGAATGGCGTCATTCTACGCTTGCCAGTCTCGGATGCCCCAGTCTCGGATGCCCATGAAGACCCGATCGATCGTGCTCGCCGCCGCCTTCGCCCTGTCGGCATGCGGCAATCCCTCGAACTCCAAGGCGCAGGAGGGCGAGTTCGCCCAGCCGACACGCACCGCCCCGGCCGATGCGGCGGGGATGAAGTCCAGCTTCGCGCCCGTGGTGCGATCTGCCGCGCCGGCCGTGGTCAATATCTCAGCGCGCAGCGTGCAGCGGGTGCAGGCCGATCCCTTCTTCCAATTCTTCGGCGGCGGCATTCCCCAGGCGCGGGTGGCCGAGTCAGTGGGCTCCGGCGTCATCGTCCGTTCGGACGGGATCGTGGTGACCAATAACCACGTCATCGACGGCGCCCAGCAGATCAAGGTCGTGCTGAACGACCGGCGAGAGTTTCCGGCAACCGTCATCCTGGCCGACGAGCGCAGCGATATCGCCGTGCTGAGGCTGGAAAACGTCAGCGACCGCCTGCCGGTCCTGGCCATCGACGATCAGGAAGAGCAGCAGGTCGGCGATCTGGTCCTGGCCATCGGCAATCCGTTCGGCGTGGGCCAGACGGTGACGAACGGCATCATTTCGGCCCTGAATCGGACCGAGACCGGCATTTCCGACAGCGGGTCCTTCATCCAGACCGACGCGGCCATCAACCCCGGCAACTCGGGCGGGGCGCTGGTGGACATGGACGGCGACCTGATCGGCATCAACACCGCCATCTTCTCACGCTCGGGCTCCTCGGCCGGGGTCGGGTTCGCGGTGCCGGCGGCCATGGTCAAGCGGGTCGTCGATAGCGCGCTGGGCGGGGCGACGGCCGTGGTTCGGCCATGGCTGGGCGTGAAGGGCGACACCGTTACCGGCGACATCGCCGGCAGCCTGGGCCTGAGCCGGCCACAGGGACTGGTCGTCACCGACGTCTACGCCAACGGCCCGGCCGCCCGCGCCGGCATTCGTCAGGGCGACGTCATCACCGCCGTCGATGGTCAGGAGATCAACGACCAGAACGGGCTGAACTATCGCGTCGGCTCGCGCAATCCGAACGATCAGGTGCAGGTGTCCATCCTTCGCGATGGTCGGGCGCAGACGCTGACCGCGCGGGTTCAGACCCTGCCGGGCGACGCCGATCCCAAGCAGGGGGTGACGATCCAGTCCGGCCCCTTCGCCGGCGCCGAGGTCGTGGCGCTCAGCCCCGCTCTGGCGGACCGCCTGGGCGGCGATCCGTTCGCAACGGGCGTCATCGTGACCGGCGTGTCCGGCCGCGGCTATGCGGCGCGCGCGGGCTTCCGCCAGAACGACCTGATCGTCAGCATCAATGGCCGCGCCATCGGCTCGGCCCGCGATGTCGAGGCTGCCAGTTCCGGTCGCGGCCCATGGGAGGTCGTCGTCAACCGTGGCGGCCGTCAGATCCGCGGCGTGCTGCGATAGGTCGTCAGGCCTTCGTCGGCCCGCCGATGGACCAGGTGTGGCCGAAGGGGTCGCGCAGGACGCCGTAGCGGTCGCCCCAGAACTGATCGGCCATGTCCAGAACGGGTTCGGCGCCGCCGACGGTCATGGCGCGGGTCCACCAGGCGTCGGGATCGGCGACCTGAAGGTGCAGGGTCACTCCGGCCGGGCGGACATCCTGCGAGCCGCCGTATTCCGGAAACTCGTCATTCAACATGACGCTGGCGCCGTTGATCCGCAGGTGGGCATGCATCAGCCGATCGCCGTCGTCCGCGAGACGGCGATCCAGAACCTCGGCACCGAAGGCGATGATGTAGAAGTCGATCGCCGCAGAGGCCCCGCGCGACGGGATGGTCAGGTGCGGCGTCACGCCGGAAGTCGGACCCTGGTTCGGATTGGCGTCGGTCATGGGGCGTTCTCCGTGGCGGTTCGCCATACTAACGCGTGAAAAGCCTTTGGCGAACGCCTACATAGGTCGCACCCATGAGCGACCTGTTCGAAGCTTCCGGCATTCTGCCCCCCGACGCCCCCTTGGCCGACCGCCTGCGTCCGCGCACGCTGGACGAGGTGGTGGGGCAGGATCATCTGCTGGGGTCAGGCGGGCCGATCCGGCGCATGATCGAGGCCGGGCGGTTGGGCTCGATGATCCTGTGGGGACCGCCGGGGACGGGCAAGACCACGATTGCGCGGCTGCTGGCGCAGGCGGCGGGATACGAATATCAGGCGATTAGCGCGGTGTTTTCGGGCGTCGCCGACTTGAAGAAGGCGTTCGAGGCGGCACGGATGCGGCGTGCGGCGGGACAGAGCACGCTGCTGTTCGTGGACGAGATCCACCGTTTCAACCGCGCTCAGCAGGACGGGTTTTTGCCGTTCGTCGAGGCGGGGGTGGTGACCTTGGTCGGGGCCACGACCGAGAACCCCAGCTTCGAGCTGAACGGCGCCTTGCTGTCGCGCAGTCAGGTCTATGTGCTGAAGCGGCTGGACGATGCTGCCTTGGATCAGCTGCTGAGCCGGGCCGAGACGCATATGGACCGGACCCTGCCGCTGACGCCGGAAGCGCGGCAGGCGATGCTGGCCCTAGCCGACGGCGACGGGCGGTATCTGCTGACCATGTCGGAGGTGCTGTTCGACCTGCCTGAGGGCGAAAAGCTGGACGTTCAGGGGCTGGCGGGCGTGCTGCAACGCCGGGCGCCCGCCTACGACAAGAGCCGAGAAGAACACTACAACCTCATATCCGCCCTGCATAAATCGGTTCGGGGCTCCGATCCCGACGCGGCGCTCTATTGGCTGGCGCGCATGCTGAACGGGGGGGAGGATCCGCTGTATCTGGCGCGGCGGATCGTGCGGATGGCGGTCGAGGACATCGGCGAGGCCGATCCGCTATCGATCTTGGTCGCCAACGCGGCCAAGGACACCTACGATTTCCTGGGCAGTCCCGAGGGTGAACTGGCCTTGGCTCAGGCGGTGGTTCACCTGGCCACGGCGCCCAAGTCGGTCGGGGTCTATGAGGCGTTCAAGGCGGCCAAGAAGGCGGCCTATGAGACAGGGTCGCTTATGCCGCCCGCCCATATCCGCAACGCCCCGACCAAGCTGATGAAGTCGCTGGGGTACGGCAAGGGCTATCAATACGACCCCGACACGCCCGAGGGCTTCTCCGGCGCGAACTTCTTCCCCGACGAGATGGACCGTCGCACCTTCTACAAGCCCAAAGGCGAAGGGCACGAGGAGAAGGTCAAGGCGCGTTTGGAGCGCTGGGCCGAGATGCGAGCACGGCTGGGGGCGGACGCGTCCGGCGACTGACTGAACCCTGTTCATTGTCGCCAGTTGATAAGGGGGTTAGCGTTCCGGCCTGACATCCTTGGGAGGGGACGATGATCGAGACGGTGAAAACGCCCTGGCATCTGTGGCTGGTGGGCGTGTTGTCTTTGTTATGGAATGGGTTCGGCGCGTTCGACTTCATCCAGACCACGACGCGGGATGAGGCCTATATGAGGGCGGCGGGTTTCGACGACGCCATGGTCGCCTATTACGAGGCCATGCCCGGCTGGATGTGTGTGCCGTGGACGCTGGGGGTCTGGGGTGCGGTGATCGGTTCGGTGATGCTGCTTTTGCGCCGGCGTTGGGCGGTTCCGGCCTTCGGTCTGTCGCTGCTGGGCGCGTTGATCAGCCTGATCTATGGCAAGTTGATCGATCCTCCGCCGCCGGCGCCGCCCGAACTGGCGGCCATGAGCTGGATGCCGATCGTCATCGTGCTGATTGCGGTTCTACTGTTTGGTTATGCGTTCAATATGCGCAAACGCGGCGTGCTGCGCTGATGGGCTGACGCAGGGCGCGCCGTCGCGTATGGACGCGCTGTGACCCGCGTTCCTGCCGATCTATCATCAGATGATATCGCCGCCGTCCGGTCGTGGGTGATCCACGAGGATGCGCACGTCATCGCCTTCTCAAAGCCGCCGGGCCTGTCCAGTCAGGGCGGGCGGATCAAGGCCCATACGCTAGATGACTTGCTTTGGGCGTTCGCGCGTTCGAACGGCAAGCGACCGGAGTTGGTGCATCGGCTGGATCGCGACACCTCGGGCGTGATCTTGGCGGCCAAGACCAAGCCGGCTGCCAGTTTTCTGGGCAAGGCGTTGCAGATGCGGCGTTTCAGGAAACAGTATCTGGCCCTGCTGTCGGCCGCGCCTGATCCCAAGGCGGCGACCATCGACGCGCCGTTGCGCCGCGAGGAGATCGGGCGCGAAAGCTACATGCGGGTCGTCGCCTTTGACGCGCCGGGCGCGCAAGGGTCGCAGAGCCGCTATCGGACCTTGGCCGCAGGACCTGAAGGGGCCGTGGTCGAGCTGGAGCCGCTGACCGGGCGGATGCATCAGCTGCGTGTGCACATGGCCCATATCGGTCGGCCGTTGATCGGGGACGTGCGCTACGGCGGCGCGCTGACCACGCCGGTCGGGCCGGCGCCGCGGCTGATGCTGCATGCCGCCAAACTGACCTTTCCGCATCCGGAGGGCGGGACGACGACCGTCGAAGCGCCGCCGCCCGAGGATTTCGCGACGCTGAGAACGGCGCTGGGTCTTTAGGGCGCGGGCGGTTCAGGGAACGCCGTGCGCGCTTTGGCGCTATGTCGTTGAAAGGATACCTCCGATGAAGCGTCTCGCCCTCGGCCTGACCGGTCTTTCCGCCCTGGCCCTGACCGCCTGCGCCAGCCTGGCGCCCTATGGGGCGCAGATGGGCCCGAACGGGCAGGGGTATTCCGAGCAGCGGATCGAATCCAACCGCTATCGTGTCACCTACAACGGCGTCGGCGCCGCGGGCCGTGTCGCTGATTGGGCGCTGGTGCGCGCTGCCGACTTGACCACCGAACAAGGCTACGACTGGTTCGAGGTGACGCAGAGCTGGACCGACGGGCGGCCGGGAGGCGCAGGCGGCGTCAGCCCGAGCGTTTCCATCGGCGGCGGCAGCAGCCGATATGGCGGCTATTCGGCCTCGGGCGTCGGCGTGGGCGTCGGTCTGAACTTCAGCGGACCGCAGCCGACCTCGACGACGCTGGAAGTCGTTTTGGGACGCGGCCAGAAGCCGGATCGTCCGAACGCCTATGACGCGCGCGCGGTCCAGAGCTCCATCCCGCGCTGACCATCGCTTTCGGCGCGGGCGGCGTATATATCGCCGCACGATGACACGTTTTCTTCTCGTTGCGGCAGGTGGCGCCATCGGCTCCATGGCGCGCTATGGCCTTGGCCTCGCCGCCGGGCGGCTCGCACCCAATGCCGGTTGGCCCGTGGGCACCTTCGCCGCCAATGTCGCCGGGGGTCTGCTGATGGGTTTGCTCGTCGGCTGGCTGGCGTTCCGGGGCGGGGCGCAGCAGGAGATGGTGCGCCTGTTCGCCGCCGTTGGCGTGTTGGGCGGGTTCACGACCTTTTCGTCCTATTCGCTGGAAGCGGTGCAGATGATCGAGCGACGCCAGATCGGTCTGGCCGCGGCCTATGTGATCGGCTCGGTGGTTCTGGCGATCGCGGCCCTGTTCGTCGGCCTTATGGTCGCCCGCCGCGCCTTTGGAGTTCCCGCTTGACCGATCAGCCGCCCGCAGCAGATGCGCCTAAACGCGAGGTCCTGACGATCTATGTCGCCGAGGACGAGGACGGCATCCGGCTGGATCGTTGGTTCCGCCGGCGCTGGCCGCACCTGTCCAACATCCAGGTGCAGAAGATGGCCCGCAGCGGTCAGATTCGCGTGGACGGCGCCCGCATCAAACCCGAAGGCCGGCTGACCGCCGGCGCCGCCGTGCGCGTGCCGCCGATTCCGGACGATACATCACGACAGGCGGGCGACGCCCACACCTTGTCCGAAAGGGACATCGCCTTCGCCAAGTCGCTGGTGCTGTATGAAGACGACATGGTCATCGCCTTGAACAAGCCGCATGGCCTGGCGGTGCAGGGCGGGACCAAGACGAGCCGTCACGTCGATCGTCTGCTGTCGGCCTGGGGCGAGGGATTGGAGCGACCGCGCCTGGTCCACCGGCTGGACCGCGACACGTCCGGCGTGCTGCTGCTGGGCAAGGGGCCGGAGGCGGCAAAGCGACTGGCGGGCGCCTTTGCGCGTCGGCAGGCCAAGAAGACCTATTGGGCCATCGTCATCGGCAATCCGAAACCCTATTCGGGCCAGATCGACATGCCGCTGAAGAAGACCGGCATCAACGACTTCGAGATGATGCGCCCGGCCGAGCGCAAGGACCCGCGCGCCGAACCGGCCGAAACGGCGTTCTCGACCATCAGCCGCGCCTCGCACCGGGCGTCATGGATGGCGCTGCGCCCCTTCACCGGCCGGACGCATCAGCTGCGCGCCCATATGGCGGGGATCGGCCATCCGATCCTGGGCGATCCGAAATACGGCGACGAGAAATCGCGCGAACTGTCAGGCCCGCTGAAGCTGCAACTGCACGCCCGCAGCATCGAACTGGACCACCCGCGCGGCGGCGTTCTCAAGGTCACCGCCCCTTTGAGCCCCGAGATGAAGGCCGGCTTCGCCCACTTCGGTTTCTCCGAGGACGAGGCCGAAGACGATCCCTTCCTGGGCGTGAAGCGAATCCGGTGACGTCGGGCCTCCAGGCGCAGGTTTGGCAGGCGAGGGTCGAAGGGGCCAAGGCTCTGGCCGCCGCCGGGCAGCTTAACGCGGCCTTGGATATGCTGGCGCCGATAGTGCAGCAGGCCGATGCGCCGTGGCAGGCCTTGTCAGTGCAGGCCGATCTGACGAAGCGGGCGGGGCGTCTGGACGACAGTGCGGCGCTATCGCAGCGCCTCGTCGCCGTTCGGCCGCAGAGCGTGCCGGCGTGGCATAATCTGGCGTCCACCTTCGGCGATCTCGGGCGGGCGGCCGAGGCCGAGGTCGCGTGTCGCGCCGCTATGTCCATAAGCGGCGATGCGCCGGAAACCTGGCTGGTGCTGGCGCGGGCGTTGCAGGCGCAGAGCCGCTTCGAAGAGGCCGAGGACGCCTATCGTCAGGCGCTGCTGCGGCGGCCCGGCTATGGCGACGCGCTGCGCGATCTCAGCCAGCTGATCTGGATGAGGGATGCCGATCTGGAGGGCGCCTGCGCGCCGCTGGACGCCGCCATCGCCGTATCGCCGGCGACGCCTTTGCTGCGACATATCAAGGCGAAGCTGCTGGACTATGCAGGGCAGGGCGAGCGGGCCTATCACACCCTGGTCGCCGGGCCGCTGGATGGGCCGGGGGAATTGGCGGCGGCGCAGGCGTGCCTGACGCGGGACCCGGGCCGGGCGCTGGACCACGCAAACCGGGCAGCGGCGCTGGCCGGCGGCGAGGTCCCGGCGATCATGGTGACCCAGGCCGAATGTCTGCTGGCGCTGGAGCAGGCTAAGGCGGCGCTCGCTACCACTGAAGCGTTAAGGGCGCGCGAGCCGCTGAACCAGCATGTGCTGGCCTTTCAGGCGACGGCGTGGCGGATGCTGGGCGATCCTCG
This sequence comes from Brevundimonas sp. KM4, assembly GCF_000964075.1. Taxonomy (NCBI): domain Bacteria; kingdom Pseudomonadati; phylum Pseudomonadota; class Alphaproteobacteria; order Caulobacterales; family Caulobacteraceae; genus Brevundimonas; species Brevundimonas sp. KM4. The sequence goes on from NZ_JZRG01000021.1 coordinate 30,885, forward strand.
ATACCGTGAACTGTATGACTACGACGCCTTCGTGCGGCCGTTTCGGCTGGAGGCGCCGAAAGGGTGGGCGTCGCTGGAGGCCTATCTGGTCGATCTGGCGAAGGCGCTGCACGATCTGCACACATTGAAGACCCATCCGGTAGGCCAGTCGCTGCGCGGGGGATCGCAGACCAGCGCGTCCCTGGCCCAGAACGACGATCCGGCCATTCGCGCCTTCTTCCAGGCCATCGACAAGCCGATCCGCGACTATATTGCGGCGCTGGGCCGTGGTGACGATCCGCTGAGAGCGCGCAATACGGGCGACTATCGCATCCAGGGCAGTTGGTCGGTGCGGTTGAGGCCGAACGGGTTTCACGCTGACCATATCCATTCGAACGGCTGGCTGTCCTCGGCCTGCCATATCGAACTGCCGCCGGCGGTGCAGGGCGAGGGGCGCGAGGGCTGGTTGCGGTTCGGCGCGCCGCCCGGCCTGCCGAGCTTGGCGGCAGAACACTATGTGCAGCCCCAACCCGGCACCTTGGTGCTGTTTCCTTCCTATATGTGGCATGGCACCCAGCCGTTCGGCGGCGAGGCGTCGCGTCTGACGCTGGCGTTCGACGTCGTGCCGGCCTGACTCCAACGGACGTTCTGATGACCGATCAACCCGCCCCGCATCGCCCGCGTTTCGTCGAACAGTCGCCGGATCGCATCTCCCGCTTCTGGACCGAGGCAGGCGTCGGGCCTCATGGAGACGGGGGCTGGGCCGTGCTGTTGGACGGCCGTGCGCCCAAGACACCGGCTAAGGCGGCGTTGGTCTTACCGACGCAGGCTGCGGCGCAGTTGGTCGCCGACGAATGGGCGGCGCAAGGGCAGTTTCTGGATCCATCGACCATGCCGGCGACGCGCTTGGCCTCGACCGCGATCGACCGGATCGGTCAGGCGCGAGAGGCGGTGGCGGACGAAATCGCGGCCTATGCCGGATCGGACGTGGTCTGCTATCTGGCTGATCATCCGACGCCGCTGGTCGAACGGCAGGCGCGGCAGTGGAGGCCTTGGCGCGACTGGGCCGCGCGGGAGATGGGCGTGGCGCTGGAGCCGGTCGAAGGCATCGTGCATCGGCCGCAGTCGCCCAACGCCATCGCGCGGGTCAAGGCGCTTGCCCTGTCGTTGGACGACTTCCGCCTGACCGGACTGGCGACGGCCGTGCCTCTGCTGGGGTCGGCCGTATTGGCCTTGGCGGTGGAGCAGGGGGCGTTGGATGGCGGGACGGCGTTCGACCTGTCGCGGATCGACGAGCTGTTCCAGGAAGAGCAGTGGGGCGTGGACGCCGAGGCCGCCGAACGCACCGAGGCGCGCCGCGCGGAGGCCCAACTGCTGGACCGGTGGTTCAGAGCGCTCGCTTAGGGGGCCTCGGTTTAGGGCGCTGGCGGCGTCGTCGAGGCCGCGATCAGCATCGCGCGTTCCTGGTCGGTCAGATGGCGCCAGCGGCCCTCCGGCAGATCGCCCAGCTCCAGCGGACCGATGCGGATGCGATAGAGATCCACGACTTCCAGCCCGACCAGTTCGCACATGCGGCGGATCTGGCGATACTTGCCCTCGGTCAGGACGAAACGCAGGCTATGCGGACCGGTCTGGGTGACGCGGGCGGGCTTCAGCGGCTTGTCGTTCAGCGACAGGCCGTGGCGCAGCTTGCTCAGCTTGCCTTCGGTGATCTGGCCTTCGACGACGACCAGATATTCCTTGTCCAGCTCGGACGCCGGGCCGATCACCGCCTTGGCGACGACGCCGTCCGATGACAGCAGCAGCAGGCCGCGCGAATCTTCGTCCAATCGACCGATCGGGGGAAGAGAGGCGTCGCGGGCAGGCGTGTCGCCCTCGCCGATACGATTGGGCGTCTTCAGCAATCGCACGGCCGGGATCTTGCCGGGATCGGGCTGGCCCGAGACGTAACCTACCGGCTTGTGCAGCACCAGCGTCATGCCCGTCGCCAAGGCCGCTTGGGCGGTGTCGTTCAGGGTCAGGGTTTCGCCGGGTTGAATCTTTCGGCCGGCGTCGCTGATCGTATCGCCATCGATGGAGACCAGACCATTGGCGATTAGGGTATCGGCCTCGCGCCGCGAACAGACGCCGGTCTGGCCCAGCCATTTGTTCACGCGAACGGGTTCGTCGCCGTCATAGGTGCGGGTGAAGGCCATGCGATTCCGTCGTCCAGTCGATGCGGGTGTCTAAAGCCGGGCGGGATCGCGAGCAAGCGGGTCGCCGTTTTCAGGATCAGAAAGGCGAGTCTGTTCGAACTGGCAGGTTGATCCAGACGGGATCGCCACTATATCTGGCGGCATTCCACAAATGATCCAGAGTGCGGGACGACACGCGTCGGGCCCGTCGATTTTCGTTTTTCTGGTCATCGGCGTGGGTGGTTCGACAGCGTCGCTTGTCGGATCTGGATCAGTATTTAAACATCTCAAGGAGACGTCTTGTTCGCTCAAAACAAATCTTCCGCAGGCCCCCGTCGCACTGGCTACAACCGTCCTGTTCCTACCCGTCTGCGCATGGGGCTGGTGATGCGGCGTGACATGGCGTTTGGCGAGTTAGGCGACGTGGAGGGCGCGTTGCGGGCCGAGGGCGTGGGCCTGGCCCCGATCTCGACGGGCGACGCCAGCCTGATCGCTGGCGGCGTGACTGTGCTGGCCACCGCGACAGCTAAGGACATCGCCGAGGAGCGTTTGAAGGGTCTGGTCGTGCCGGGCGGTTCGATGGATGAGGCGTCATTGGCGGCCGTGCGGTCGCTGATCGACTTGGCGCGCGCCAACGGCCTGACAGTTATCGCTTTCGCGGACGGCGTCGCGCTGGCGGCCGATAGCTTCGGCGTGTCAGCCAATGCCGAGGGCGCGGTGTTCAAGGACGGGGGAGTGACCCTGCTGAACGAGCGAGCCGAGTTGTCGAAGCTAGTCGGCGCGATCGTCTGATCAGACGGCGCGAAACAGCAGGATCAGGTTGTTCGCGGGCATCTGGACCCGCAGCGTGGCCGCAAGGCCATGCGAGTGGGCAAGGGCCTCGACCATTTCGCGATCACGCAAACCCCAGTCTACGTTTCGCGCCCTCAGGCTGGCGTCGAAGGCCGCGTTCGAGTCCGCCAGCGGAACCTCGGCCTCGCGGTAGGGGCCATAAAGCGCCAGCAGGCCGCCGGGGCGTCTCAAGACCCGACCGGCCAGATCCATCAGCCCCTCGGTCGCCGACCAGGGGCTGATGTGCGTCATGTTCGCACAACAGAGAGCGTCGAACGTGTCGGTCGGCCAAGTCATAGGGTCGCCGGTGTCGAGGGCCAGCGGCGGGTTCAGGTTCGACATAGCGAACTGACGGCTCCAGGCGGCGATGCTGTCGCGGGCCTGGTCGCTGGGGTCGCTGGGCGTCCAATCCAGATCCGGCAGGGCGGCGGCGAAGGCGGCGGCGTGTTCGCCCGATCCGGACGCGATCTCAAGCACCGATCCACGCGCCGGCAAATGGGCGCGGAGCACGCGAAGAATCGCCTCGGCGTTTCGACGCGCGGCAGGCGAGGTGAGCGCGCCGTCAGGCAGCACAGTGAGCGAATCCAGTGTTTGCACAGGCCCTTCTACCGCTCCGACGCTGCGATCGCATCTGCGATCTTTTGCCGACGACACCGGTGGACATCGGCGCTTTCGTGCGCGGTTTGACGTGGCGGAAACGACGGCGCATTCCGCTTGTAACAGTGCGTGATCGTTATGTGTCGGGTCATGGCGGCGTCAGATCGCCAGACTCTTTTTGCTCAGGAGACGTCCTTGTCCAATCCATTCACGCCCGGCTTGCGCCCGGCGCCCACCGCCCATGCCGGGCTGATCGCCTGGGTCGAGCAGATCGCCGCCCTGACCAAGCCCGCCAAGGTCCATTGGTGCGACGGCTCCGAAGCCGAGAAAGAGGCCATCACCGCCGACCTGCTGGCCAAGGGTACGTTGAAGGCGCTGGATCAGACCAAGCGGCCGGGCTGCTACTACGCCGCCTCTGATCCCCGCGACGTGGCGCGGGTCGAGAGCCGCACCTTCATCTGCTCGGATGACCAAGCTGACGCCGGCCCTACCAACAACTGGGCCGATCCGATCGAGATGCGTGAGCGTCTTGACGGCCTGTTCGACGGCTGCATGGCCGGGCGGACGATGTACGTCGTCCCGTTCTGCATGGGACCGCTGGGGTCCAAGATCAGCGCCCTGGGCGTCGAGATCACTGACAGCGGCTATGTCGCACTGTCGATGGGTGTGATGACCCGCATGGGTAAGCCGGCGCTGGATCAGTTGGGCGATAAGGGCGTCTTCGTGCCGGCCGTCCATACGCTGGGCGCGCCGCTGGCCAACGGTCAGGCGGACGTGGCCTGGCCCTGCAACGACGACAAGTGGATCGTGCATTTCCCCGAGACGCGGGAAATCTGGTCCTATGGTTCGGGCTATGGCGGCAACGCCCTGTTGGGCAAGAAATGCTACGCCCTGCGCATCGCCTCGATCATGGCTCGCGACGAGGGGTGGCTGGCTGAGCACATGCTGATCCTGAAGCTGACGGATCCGAAGGGCCGGGCGAAATATGTCGCCGCCGCCTTCCCCAGCGCGTGCGGCAAAACGAACCTGGCCATGCTGCAACCCAGCCTGCCGGGCTGGACCGCCGAGACCATCGGCGACGACATCGCCTGGATGCGGTTCGGCGACGACGGGCGGCTGTATGCGGTCAACCCCGAGGCCGGCTTCTTCGGCGTTGCGCCGGGCACCAGCCGCAACACCAATCACAATGCGCTGGAGACCCTGGCCTCCAACACCATCTTCACCAACACCGCCCTGACCAGCGATGGCGATGTATGGTGGGAGGGTCTGACCAAGGAGACGCCCGAAGGCCTGACCGACTGGAAGGGTCGTCCGCACGATCCCGCGTCCGGCGAACCCGCCGCCCACCCCAACGCCCGTTTCGCGGCGCCCGCCAGCCAATGCCCGGCCATCGCGCCGGAATGGGAAGATCCCAGGGGCGTGCCGATCGACGCGATCCTGTTCGGCGGCCGCCGCGCCAGCGCCGTGCCGCTGGTGACCGAAGCCTTCGATTGGGAACACGGCGTCTTCATGGGCTCGACCGTGGCGTCCGAAGGCACCGCAGCGGCCGAGAACAAGGTGGGCGAACTGCGCCGCGATCCCTTCGCCATGCTACCGTTCTGCGGCTACAACATGGGCGACTATTTCGCCCACTGGCTGAAGATGGGTCAGGGGCGAGACGCCTCGAAGCTGCCGCACATCTTCTTCGTCAACTGGTTCAGAAAGGATCAGGACGGCCGTTTCGTCTGGCCCGGTTTCGGCGACAATGCGCGCGTGCTGAAGTGGATCAGCGAGCGGATCGACGGCGACGCCGAGGCGGTCGATACGGCGGTCGGGCGCGTGCCGTCAGTCACGGCCTTGGACCTGTCAGGCCTGGACCTGACGCCGGCGCAATTGTCGACCCTGCTGGACGTGGATGCGGGCGTCTGGGTCGAAGAGGCGGCGCTGATCCCCGACTTCTATCGCCAGTTCGGCGATCGACTGCCGACCGCCCTGTGGAACCAGCACGCGGCCCTGGTCGCGCGTCTGGACGACGCCGGCGCGGCCTCGATGGCGGCGGAATAGGCGAAAGCCATCTTGCAATAGGGGCGTTGCGGGTCGATCAGACGGCCCGTGACGTCTTCCTCTCCCATCGTGATTATCGGCGCGGGCGTGCTGGGCCTCTGCACGGCGTTCGAGCTGCATCGGCGCGGCCGGACCGTGTTAGTGGTCGATCCGGGCGAGGTGAACGCCTCGCTCGTGGCTGCGGGGATGATCGCCCCGGCGATGGAGTCGGCAATCGACGACGTGTCGGTTGATCGCGCCCGGCTGTTTCAAGCAGGCCGTGATTTGTGGCCCGCGTTCGCGACGGCAGCCGGTATCGCTCTGGCGCATCGACCCGCCGAATGGCGAGGCGGCGATGTGAAGGGGATGGAGACGCGGTTGCGCGCGCTGGGCTTCGACGCGCGGCGCGATGGCGTCGGCGTCACGACCGATGACGATTATCAGGTCCAGCCAGCACAGGCTCTAGAGGCGCTGAGGCAGTCGCTGGGCGAGGCTGTGATCGCGGGAAGGGTGACGACGATCGCCCGCACCGATGGCGGCTGGCGGCTCGAAGTCGGCGATCAGTGGCTGGATGCGGAGGCGGTCGTGCTGGCAATGGGCGCCGGTGACGCTGTCGTGGGTCTGCCCGAGACCGCGCGCCGTTTGATCGCAGATATCGAGCCGATCCGGGGACAGATCGGCGTCGCCGCCGGACATCTTGTCGATCATGTCGTGCGCGGGCCGGGCGCCTATGTCGCGCCGATGGCGTCTGGCGCGGTCATCGGAGCAACTATGGAGCCGGGGCGGCGGGATATGGCGCCGGATGCCAAGGCGTCGGAACGTCTGACCGAGGCGGCTTGGGCTGCGCTGGGTCGGTCGCCTGAGCCGCTGTCTATCGAATGGCGCGTCGGAATCCGGGGCGCGACGGCGGATGGTCTGCCGCTCGCGGGCGCGGCGCCTGGTGAAGAGGGTTTGTTCATGGCCTTGGCGCCGCGTCGAAACGGCTGGCTGCTGGGGCCCTTGGTCGGCGCCGTGGTCGCCGATGCGATCGAGGGGCGGACGGCGTCGCCGCACGCCCGCGCCCTTAACCCTGGTCGGTTCTAGCCCTCCATCGCGAACCGGACGGTGAAGTTGACGGTCGCGCCGTCGACAGGTCGGCCGTCCACGGTGCGCGGGTTCATGCGGAACGACCGCGTCAGGCTCTGCGCGGCGCGGCCGAAGCCCTGGCCGCTCGGCGTCTCTCCCACGACCCGGCAGCCGTTCAGGCCGCCGTCCGCATTGACCACGCAACTGAGCGTCGCCGAACCCGGCGTGCCGTTTTCCGCCGCGCGAGTCGGATAGGCCCGCGCCATCTGCGCCGCCGATGGGCGACTGGCCCAGGTCGGGTTGTTGATCACCGACGGCGGGCGCGGCGGCGTCTCGACGGTCGCCGTGCCGCCTTCGACGCCGGTGGGGGCGACGCTGATGGTCGGCAGACCGGGTTGAGCGGTCACGACGCCCGGCTCGGGCGGCGTCAGCGGGATCGTCTGCACCGTCGAGGGCACGGGGATCGCCGACTTGTGAATCGGCGTTGGCGGCGCCGCCGTTTCAGGCGAGGGCAAGGGCTTGGGTTTGGGCGGCGCCATCATCACCGAGACCGGCGGGTCGAGGATGTCTTCGATGGGCGCCGCACTCAACTCGAACCGCTGATTATACAGCGCCACCCCCGCCGCAACGTGCAGGACCACCGAGACGCCGATGGCGCCCAGCATCCACCGCGGGATAGGCTTCTTGCGTTCCCCGAAGTCGATCGGGCTGATCAAGCCGGGACCACCGGCAGCACGGATCATCATAACGTCACTCCCTCGTTCACCGCCCCCGCAGCGCCCGTAACTGGAAGTTGAGCGCTCAGGTTGTGGCGGCTTTACGGCGAAGTTTTCCCGTTCGACGAAGGTCGAGGCGTTAACGCGGCTGTTAAGAATTAAGAGTTGATTAACTACGTTCGCCGACCCTTCGCACATGGGTATCGGAGCGATTCCATCGACAGGCGGGGTAGAAGCGGCCATCCGGCGCGCGTCGAACGCCGTTGGCGTGGACTATGACTTCCTGGTCAAGACCGCGCGGCGCGAGAGCGCGATGAATCCGTCGGCCAAGGCCCCGACCTCTTCGGCCGCCGGCCTGTTTCAATTCATCGAGCAGACCTGGCTAGGCACGGTCAAGCAGCACGGGGCCCAGCACGGCTACGGCCAGTACGCCGACCTGATCCATCGCGGGTCGGACGGACGTTGGCGCGTCGAGGGTTCGGCGCGCAATGTGGTGCTGGACCTGCGGTTCGATCCTCATGCGGCCTCGACCATGGCGGCTGAGTTGACGGCGTCCAACGCCGCCTATCTGCGCGGCCGCACCGGCAAGGAACCGGGCGCCGGTGATCTGTACGCGGCTCATTTCTTGGGGCCGGCCGGGGCCGCCGGTTTGATGGAGGCGATGGATCGCAATCCGGGCGGCAGCGCCGCTGCCTTGTTCCCGGACGCCGCGCGGGCCAATCGCAGCATCTTCTATCGCAATGGACGCGCCGCCACGGTCGCCGAGGTCCACGCCAATCTGCAGCGCACAGCCGGCGAGGGCGCACCCGCCGCTGGAGCCGGCGAGACGAAATACGCCGTGCCGAATCTGAGCGACAAGGATCAGATGCTGGCCGCGCGTCTGGATCGGCTGAAGCAGGATCAAGGGCTGCTTGCGCTACTGCTCGGTCAGGATGGATCATCCAGCAGCGGCTTCGGCGGCGCTTTCTCGCCCAATGGCAAGGAAACAACCTGAGTCGTTGCATTGCAACCGATGGTAAACCGCCCGTTAAGCATGGCAGTCTCATTCTGGGATCAACGTCCGATTCCATCACGAGCCGTCCATGACCGCCTTCCGCGCCCGCCTGACAGAAGTGGACATTCGACGCTTGATCAAGGCGACGGACGACGATGAGCGGGCCGAGGCGGCGCACAAGCTGTGCCGCAACATGGAGCGCGCGAAACTGAATGAGGACGACCGGGCGGCGGCGCAGAAAATCCTGCGTCTGCTGGCTAATGACGCGGCCGAACTGGTGCGTCGCGCCATGGCCGTCACGCTGAAGGCGTCCGATCTGATTCCCCATGACGTGGCGCGCAAACTGGCCGGTGATCTGGACAGCATCGCCCTGCCGATCATCGCCTCGTCGCCAGCGTTCAGCGACGAGGATCTGATCGAGATTGTGCGTGCCGGATCGGTCGTGCGCCAAGTCGCCGTGGCGGGACGGGCGCGGGTGTCGCGCGATGTCGCAACGGTGCTGGCGGCGGAAGGATGCGAGCAGTCGGTTCGCACCTTAGCGGCGAACGACAACGCCGACCTGTCCGAAGGCGCGCTGGCCACCGTCGTCGACCGTTTCGCCGAAGCGCCCGAAGTCCTGACCGCCGTGGCCTATCGCCAGGTCCTGCCGCTGCATGTGACAGAACGGTTGATCCAACTGGCCAGCGAAGCGGTGCGCGAACATCTGATCAGCCATCACGCTGTGGCGCCGGAAACCGCTATCCGTCTGGCCCAATACTCTCGTGAGCGGATGACGGTCGATCTGGTCGATCAGGCCAGCGTCAGCACCGATCTGGCGGCCTTCATGGCCCAGTTGAACGCCCGTCGCGTCCTGAACGCTTCTCTGTTGTTGCGCGGACTGGCGCGGGGTCAGATGGCGATGTTCGAATATGGGCTGGCCGAACTGGCCAACACGCCGCATCACCGCGCCTGGTTGATGGTGCATGACGCCGGTCCGTTGGGGCTGAAGGCCATCTATGATCGCGCGGGTTTGCCGCCGCGCCTGTTCCAGGCCTTCCGTGCGGGCGTCGACACCTGGCGTGCGCTGGCGGCGGAGGGGATCGATACGTCGAGCGCCTATTTCCGTGATCAGATGCTGGAGCGGTTCCTGACCCAGCGTCCGGCCGTCCTGCGCGATGATCTGGCCTATCTGATGGAGCGGCTGGATCAGTCGCCGTCGCTCAGCCTGGCCGCCGCCAACGCGGCCTAAGAAAAAAGGCCCGCCGGAGACGACGGGCCTTTCGCAAACGGCTGGAGGGACGATCAGCCTGCGAGGTGATCTGCGACGCGGGCTTCCAGAGTCTCGGCCAGAGCGCGGCCGGTCGGATGTTCGTCGGTCTTGATCTGGTCGCGGACGACGGCGCGGATGGCGTCGATGTGCGCGTCCAGGATGGCGATGGGCGCAGTCATGCGGCGATCGGCGTCGTCCAGCATCTTGCACAGCGAACCGGCGATGCGCGTCACCAGCGGATATTCATAGGTCGTGCCCAAACCCTTCAGATCATGAGCCCGGAAATACAGGGCCTCGGCGGTGGCGGGAGTGTAGCCCTGCTCACGGATTTCGGCCTGGGCCTTGTCCAGCTTGACGATCTCGTCGTTCAGCCATTGGCCGAACTGGGCCGACATGGCTTTCAGCGCCTCTTCAGCCTTGGCGATGGCGTCGGCGTTGATGCCGAAGCCGCCGCCGACCTTGAGCCGCAGCGAGTTGGTCGGAGGGGTGATCTGCGCCGGATTGCTCATGGCGGGCTCCATAGGACGTTCAGGCCAAGATACGGTAGCGGGCTTAAGAAGCCGTGACCGATCAGTTGGCGAACTGTTCGGCCATCACCCGTTCGTCGAACGACCGGCCCGCATCGAAGAGCATGGTCAGGGTGACGTCACGACGCTCGCGCACCTCGACGCGGGCGACGCGGCGGACCTCGAAGTTGTCGGCGGTCGCCGAAACCGGGCGTTTGTCGGCCTCCAAGACCTCGAACCGCACCTTGGCGCCGTGCGACAACAGGGCGCCGCGCCAGCGACGGGGCCGGAAGGCGCTGATCGGCGTCAGGGCCAGGATACGAGCGTCCAATGGGATGATCGGGCCGTGAGCCGACAGGTTATAGGCGGTCGATCCTGCAGGCGTCGCGACGAGGCAGCCGTCGCAGGACAGCTCTTCCAGCCGCACGCGCTCGTCGACGGTGATCCGGAGCTTGGCCGACTGGCGTGTCTGGCGCAACAGCGACACCTCGTTGATGGCCAGGCCGGTGTGCACCTCGCCGCTTTCGGTCCAGGCGTCCATCTGAAGCGGGTGGATGACCGTTCTTTCAGCCGTCGCGATTCGCTCCAGCAGACCGTTGTCGTCGTAATCGTTCATCAGAAAGCCGACCGACCCCCGGTTCATACCGTACACCGGCGTGCGCTGGCGCAGGTTACCGTGAAGGGTTTCCAGCATCTGCCCGTCGCCGCCCAGGGCCACGATCACATCGGCCTCGTCTTCGGGCACGGCGCCATAGCGGGCGATCAAGGCCTTGCGTGCAGCCTGGGCTTCGGGCCGGTCGCTGGCGACGAAGGCCAATCGGGGCGACGACGGCACGGGAGAGGGGCTTGACTGAATCACTTGGCGACGTGGCCCGAGCTTAGGCGCAGAGTCAAACGTTCGCGGGCTTGTGCATCATCTGATGGAAGGCGCGAGAGGCGGCGTGCGCGCTCATAGGCGTGGCCTTCCAGCCGCCGTCGGCAGGCATTCCGCCCGACAGTTTGCGCACCTCGACCAGAAGGGAGGCGAAGACGGCCTTGTCTACGCCCACAGCGATGCAGGCCAGATAAAGCGGCTCGGCGGTCGGCGCGCGGATGGCGTGATGCACCTGGGCCTCGCTAAAGCCGCCCAGGACCGCCAAGGTCTGTTCGAACAGTTCGAAACGCTGTTCTCGCAGCGCGCGGACCAGCAGGCCGGGGCGCAACTGGCCGGCGGCTTGAAGCTTTTCAACCAGTCGTCGTTCCGCGTCGATGCGTGTGCGATCCTCGGTCATGCGGGCGGGCATGGCGCGCCAGTCCGGGCTGCCGACGGCCTTCGCCGCCGCGTCCTGAACCGCCGCGTTCAACTGGGCGTCGTCGATGCGGAAGCGTTCGCCGATCGACTGGCGCAGAGCCTGGCCGACCCATTGATAAAGCTGCTGAGCCAATTGCTCGTTCAGCCTGGGGTGACGCGTCAACGGCGCGCGCAGGCCCGCGATGCGGCGGGAGTGATCGACCAGCTTGCGCATGGCCTCTTCGCCAATGTCGGCCGTGCGGTTGGACGCCAGCGCTGTCATGGTGACGGGTTCGGCGCGATCGACGATCGTGTCCACGACCGGCCGCGCCAGCTGCGGGCGCCGGGCGACGGCGATCTGATGCTCCAGCGTCGCCTCGATCAGCAGGCGTATCAGGTCGGCGTTCTGAAGAAGCGGGCTGGAGGTTATAACCGGGCGGGCGATCTCGATCTCATCCAACGCCAGCATGTTGACCAGGGCAGGCGGCGCCCAATCGACGCCCGCGATCCGTTCGGACAGGGCTAGGCGAATATCCCGCTCGGCCTGGGCTGTCAGAGCGAGGAAAATGTCGCTGAGCAGCGGCGCGACCTTGGGCGGCGGCGGATTGGATTCACACAGCGCAGTGACCTTCAACAGCAGGCGCTGACGATCGTCGGCCGAACGGCTGCTGGCCAGCGCCAGAAGCTCAGACACAGTCCGGTCGTCCCAGGCGTCGCGGGGCGGCTCCAGTTGAACGACAGACAAGGCGGCTCCCCGAACCGGCGACGATGCTTACCCATATGCTTGCGTCATGAAGACCGGGTTAAGCAAGACCGCCGTGGGGGTGACGTCACGTCAACGACGCCCTTGTCGGCTTGACGACGCGACTTCGCGGGGTGACGGTTTGCAAAAGCCCATCCAGAGGCAGGAGGAAATCATGGCGGACGGCACCAGTCCCTCGATCAAGTCGCGCGTGTCCGAGGCCGAATGGCAGGTCCGTGTCGAGCTGGCGGCTCTCTATCGGCTCGTCGCGCTGCATTGCTGGGATGACATGATCTTCACCCATATCTCGGCGCGCGTGCCGGGCCCGGAGCATCATTTCCTGATCAATCCCTACGGCTTCTACTTCGACGAGATCACGGCCTCGTCGCTGGTGAAGGTCGATCTGGAAGGGAACATCGTCCAGGACACGCCCTATTTCATCAATCCGGCGGGCTTCACCATCCACTCGGCCGTCCATGCCGCGCGCGAGGACGCCAAGTTCGTCATCCATCTGCATACTGTGAACGGCGTGGGCGTCGCCGCTCAGGCCGAAGGGCTGCTGCCCGTCAGTCAGAACGCATGTTTACTACAGCATCAGGTTGCGTATCATGGGTATGAGGGGTTGGCCCTGAACCACGACGAACGCGAACGTCTGGTCGCCGACCTGGGGGACAAACCGCTAATGCTGCTGCGAAACCACGGCACGCTGGCGGTCGGGGAAACGGCGGCTCAGGCATGGATCGGCATCTTCTTCCTGGAGAGGGCCTGCGCGCAGCAGGTCGCGGCCCTTTCTGGCGGGCGCGAGCACATCTTGTTGGCGCCGGACGAAGCGCAGGCCGAGACCAAGGAGCAGGGGCGCGGCATCGGCTTCATCTCTTCGCTGGCCTGGCCGGGCGCGCTGCGCCAACTGGACCGCAAGTCGCCGGGCTACGACGCCTAGGTGCCGTTTTCGCGGGGGTGCTGGTCCTCGCGGCGTTGACGCCGACCCAAGCTCTCGCCGGCGCCTGGATCCAGCCGAAGGGCAAGGGCCAGGCCATCGTCAAATACGAGCGGCTGAGCGCCGACACGGGCTTCGACGCTGCTGGCGAGGAGCGTGATCTGCCTGGCCAGCGGCGCGACGCGACCTTGGGTCTGTTCGCCGAATACGGCGTGTCGGATCGGCTGACGCTTCAGCTGAAGGCGGATTGGCAGGACAGTGAGGACGCCTTCGTCGATTACAGTGGGCGCGGCCCCGTCGAGATCGGTGCGACCTGGCAGGTCTGGCGCGACGACCGGAACGCCGTCAGCCTTTACGGCGGCTATACCCAAGCTGGGGAGGGGCGCAACGCCGGCTATGCAGCGCCGGGCGTCGGCGATCACGATTGGGAGGCGCGCGTGTCGGTCGGCCGGTCCCTTGGCGACATGGGCGAGCGCTGGGGAATGGACGGCGCATTCGTCGAGCTTCAGGCCGCACGCCGTCTTCGCGACGGCCTGCCGGATGAAACCCGCATCGACGCCACGGCGGGCGCCCGGATCGGCGAAGATTGGATGGTGCTGGGTCAGGCGTTCGGCGGCGCGGCCGACGGCGGCGCGCGTTGGCTGTCGCTGGAAGCCTCGGTCGTGCGCGATTTCGGTGTGTGGAGCATGCAGGCCGGATGGAGACAAACCGTCGCAGGCCAGGAGATCCCCATCAGCCGCGGGCCCGTTCTTGCGATCTGGCGGAGATTTTAGGGAAGATTTCTGCGACGGAAAATGTGATCCGGCACGTTACTGATACGTAACATTGCGCGCACTTCATTACCCGGTAATGCATGCGGCGTCCCCCTGACCGAGAGACCCCCGCGTGATCAAACGTCACTTCTTCCTCGTCGCCGCCGCTGTCCTGCTTGTCCTGATGGTCGTCGCCGCCATCGTCAAAGTCTCCGCGGGAGATGAAAAGAAGGCGGCAGGGCCGGGCGGCGGTCGCGGACGCGGGGCGCAGCAGGTGTCCGAGGCCGTGGTGGCGCAGCGACCGTTCTCGGACCAAATTCGCGTTCTGGGCGTGGCGCGCGGCGAGCGCTCGGTGAACGTCACCTCTTCGACCACCGAACTGATCACCCGCGTCCTGTTCGCGGACGGCCAATATGTCTCGGCCGGTGCGCCTTTGGTCGAGCTTCAGGCGCGCGAGGAAGACGCGGCCATCATCGAGGCCCGCGCCAACGTCAATCAGGCCCAGCGTGAATACGATCGCTATAAGGCTTTGGCCGACCGGGGCGTCGCGCCCCAGGTCATGCTGGAACAGGCCGAGACCGCGCTCGAAACCGCCCAGGCGTCGCTGCAGGCGGCCCAGGCGCGTCGCGGCGACCGGGTGATCCGTGCGCCCTTCTCCGGTCGTGTCGGTCTGACCACGGTGACGCCCGGCACGCTGATCAACCCGGGCGCGGTGATCACGACGCTGGACGACACCTCGACGATCCGCGTCGATTTCCCCCTGCCGGAGCGCTATCTGAACCTGCTGCGTCCCGGCGCACAGTTGACGGCGACGGCAGACGCGTATGGCGACGAGCCGTTCACGGGCCGGATCGCCTTGATCGACACGCGCGTCAACGAAACGACCCGCGCCGCAACCGCGCGCGCGGAGTTCCCCAACCCCGGCGGTCGCATCCGTCCCGGCATGTTGATGCGTGTGGCGGTCCAGCAGGGCCAGCGTCAGAGCGCCGCCGTGCCCGAGTCGGCCGTGCAATATGAAGGCGCCGGCGCCTTCGTCTATCGCATCGCGCCCGGCCAGAACGGCTCCACCGCCCAGCGGGTCGAGGTCGAGACCGGGGCCGTCGAGAACGGCTTTGTTGAAATCCTGTCCGGCATAGAGGCCGGCGACCGCATCGTCGGATCGGGCCTGAACCGCATTCAGCCGGGCGCGCCAGTCAGCGTGGGCGGCCAGGGTCGCAAGTCGGGCGCCGCCAAATGATGCTGTCCGACGTCTCGGTCCGGCGGCCCGTCTTCGCGGCCGTCGCGGCCATCGTGCTGTGCGTCATCGGCGCCGCGGCCTTCTTCTTCCTGCCCGTGCGCGAACTGCCGGACGTCGATCCGCCCATCGTGTCGGTCAACACCAGCTACGCCGGCGCCTCGGCCGAGGTCATCGAGAGCCGCATCACCGAGCCGGTGGAGCAGCAGATCGCCGGCATCCAGGGCGTCGAGCGCATCAACTCGACCAGCCGCGACGGGCGCTCCAACGTGAACATCGAGTTCTCGCTGGACCGTAATATCGATGATGCCGCCAACGACGTACGCGACCGCGTCAGCCGCGTGGTCGGCCGCCTGCCGGACCAAGCCGACCCGCCCGAGGTGGCCAAGGCCGATTCCGACAGCCAGCCGATCATCATCGTCTTCCTGCGCTCGACCAGCATGAACCGGCTTCAGCTGACCGATTACGCGGACCGCTATCTGATCGACCGGATGGCGACGGTGCCCGGCGTGGCCCAGGTCAACATCTATGGCGAGCAGCGCTACTCGATGCGCATCTGGCTGGATTCCGCCGCCATGGCGGCGCGGGGCCTGACGGTCAACGACGTCGAGACGGCCGTGACGAACCAGAACGTCGAACTGCCCGCCGGGTCGCTGGAATCGACGGACAAGGACTACACCGTCCGCGTGGCGCGCACCTACGCCCTGCCGGAGGACTTCCGCCAACTGCCCATCGGCACGCGCGGCTCGGCCTCGACCTCGGCGACAGTCGCCACAGGAACGGGCAGCGGATCGTCGGCCATCATCCAGGGGCAGCCCACCTATGTGACGCGCCTGGGCGACATCGCCCGCGTCGAGGAGGCGCCGGAAGAAGATCGTCGTCTGTTCCGCGGCAACGGCATGGACCAGATCGGCTTGGCCGTGACCCGTCAGGCGCAATCCAACGACCTCGCCATCTCGGACGGTGTCCACAAGATGATCGAGGAAATCCGGCCGACCTTGCCGCCGGGCGTGACCATCGAGGTCGGATCCGACAACTCGGTCTTCACCTCTCACGCCATCGACGAGGTCTGGATCACCATCGGCATCTCCATGGCGCTGGTGGCCCTGGTGAACTTCATCTTCCTGGGCAGCCTGCGGGCCGCGCTGATCCCGTCCATCGTGGCGCCGATCTGTCTGCTGGCGACCTTCATCGTCCTGGCGCCGTTGGGCTTCTCGCTGAACCTGCTGACCTTGCTGGCACTGGTTTTGGCCATCGGCCTCGTGGTCGATGACGCCATCGTGGTGGTCGAGAACATCCAACGCCGTCTGGACCACGGCGAGCCGCCGCTGGTCGCCGCCGAGCGTGGCGCGCGCCAGGTCTTCTTCGCGGTCGTGGCCACGACCATCGTCCTGCTGTCAGTGTTTGCGCCGCTGCTGTTCCTGCCGGGCTATGTCGGACGTCTGTTCGTCGAACTGGCCGCGGCGATCGCGGCGGCCGTGGCCTTTTCCGCCTTCCTGGCGCTCAGCCTGTCGCCGATGCTGGCGTCCAAGATTCTGCGACCCGCCCATGGCGGCGGCTGGGTGGCGCGCAAGGTCGACTGGGGCATGGATCGGCTGAAGTCGTCCTATGGCCGGTCGCTGGACATGCTGTTGGGCCGTCGCATCGCCGTGATCGGCGTCGGCGCCCTGATCCTGCTGGTCGCCGCGGGGGCGGGCGGCATCTTCCTGACCCTGCCCAACGAACTGGTGCCGGACGAGGATCGCGGCCGGGTCACGGTGCGCGTCGCCGGACCCGAAGGCGCGGGCTTTGACTACACGCGCAAGATCATGCTGGGGCTGGAGCCTCTGCTGGCCGAATACAAGACCAGCGGCGAGGCCGACAGCTATCTGGTGTCCGCGCCCGGCTTCGGCGGCGGCAGCTTCAACTCGGGCAATGCGGTCCTCACGCTCGCCGACTGGTCCAAGCGCGACCGCTCGGCGGCCGAGATCGCTCAGGAATTGAACGGCAAACTGCGCGGCCAGACGGGCGCCCAGGTCAACGCCTCGACCCCCGGCGCCTTCCAGCGCGGCGGCGGCAATTCCAACTCCATCGAGCTGATCGCGACCGGCAGCGACTATCAGCAGATCTACGCCTGGCTTCAGCCCATGCTGGCTGCGGCCCAAGCCAATCCCGGCTTCTCGCGTCCACGCCTGAACTATGAGCCGAACTCCCCGCGTCTGCTGGTCGATGTCGATCCACAGAAGGCCGCCGCGCTGGGCGTTTCGTCTCAGTCCATTGGCCGCACTCTGGAGACCATGTTCGGCTCTCGCCGCGCCACGACCTACATCAAGGGCGGTCAGGAATACGATGTCATCCTGCAGACCGAGCGCGACAACCGTCGCGAGGTCGCCGACCTGGAAGCCCTGTATGTTGCAACCGGGGGCGGCCAACTGGTGCCGCTGTCGGCCGTGGTCACGACCAAGACCAGCGGCGACACGCCGGACCGTCGCCGTCTGGATCGACAGCGCGCGATCTCCCTTCAGGCCGACCTCAACCCCGGCACCACGATCGACGATGCCGTGCAGTTCCTGAACGCCGAGGCGGCCAAGCAGCCGCAAGGGGCCGTTGTCACCCAGTGGGGCGGGGCGGCGCGCGATCAGCAGGAGGCGGGCGGGGCGGTGTTCGCGGCGTTCGGTCTGGCGCTGTTGCTCGTCTTCCTGGTTCTGGCGGCCCAGTTCGAAAGCTGGATCACGCCTGCGGTCATCATGCTGACGGTGCCGCTGGCGGCGGCGGGCGGTCTGTTCGGCCTGCTGATGGCGGGCTCCAGCCTGAACATCTACAGCCAGATTGGCCTGATCATCCTGATCGGGGTGGCGGCCAAGAACGGCATTCTGATCGTCGAGTTCGCCAATCAGCTGCGCGACCAGGGGCGGTCGATCCGGGAGGCGATCATCGAGTCGTCATCCTTGCGTCTACGTCCGATTATCATGACCTCGATCGCAACCGCCTTCGGCGCCCTGCCGCTGGTGCTGTGGCAAGGCGCCGGCGCCGGCAGCCGTCAGACGATCGGGGTGGTGATCTTCACCGGCGCCATCTTCGCCACCGTCCTGACCCTGTTCGTCGTGCCGGTGATCTATGGCGTCTTGGCGCGCTTCACCAAGTCGCCGGAATGGACCGCCCGCAAGATCGAGGAGTGGGAAGCCCAGGAACTGCGCGAAGGCGGCCCCAGGGAACTGCCCGAGGCCTGACCGATCAGGCGGCGGGCGCAGGCTCCGGCTTGTAGCCCGTCTCCACCTTCAGGAAGGCGATGACGTCGCGGCGATCCGTGGCGTCGGGCAGACCGGGGAAGGTCATCTTGTTGCCGGGCAGGAAGGTGCGCGGGTTTTCCAGCCAGTGATCCAGCTTCTCGGCGTCCCAGGTGAAGGTCGCCGTACGCATGGCGTTTGAATAGTTGTAGCGCGGGCGATCGCCCGCCTTGCGGCCGAACACCCCGTACAAGTTCGGCCCCGCCATGTCGGGGCCGCCTTCGCCGATGGTGTGGCAGGCGCGACAGCGCGCAAACGCCCGACGCCCGTTCTCGAGATCGCCCGCATTGTAGGGGGCGGGCAGGGATGCCAGCAGGGTCGCCTTTTCCGCATCCGTCAGTACATGAGCCGGCGCGGCAGGCGTGGTTGCGGACGGCTCGTCCTGACCACAGGCTGCCAGGGTCAAAAGCGGGGCCAGAAGAAGGGGGGCGACGAGGGCGTGGCGTGTCATTGCGGCTTCCTGTTTGCCTTGTGATAGCGCAACGCATCGGCGCGGCAATTGGTCAAGCTGTCCTGCTGGACGTAGCCCCCTCGCACCTGATAATCAGTGTCAAAGAAACGCGGAGCCGTGGGGGAGCGGCCTCGCCCGTGCGAGCGTAGAATTGACCGACACCATCAAGTTGAGCCAGGCCCGACGCGGCAATCGCGGCGTCATCGTTAAGGTGGGCGCCCATTGTCACCATCAGAGCGAGGCGGTCGAGCTGGAACGCCGCCTGCTGGAACTGGGCTTTGTCGAAGGCGCGCAGATCGAACTGCTGCACGAAGGTCTGTTCGGACGCGACCCGATCGCCATGAAGGTGGACGACATGCGCGTAGCCCTGCGTCGTCATGAGGCGGAAAGTCTGTCGATCCGGCTGGGCGCCGCCTGATGGACATTGCGCTGAAGACGGCTCGTGTCGCGCTGGTCGGCAATCCCAATAGTGGCAAGACGGCTCTGTTCAACGCCCTGACCGGCGCCCACCAGAAGGTCGCCAACTACGCCGGCGTGACGGTGGAGCGTAAGGAAGGCCTGATCCGCGCCGCCTCGGGCCGCACGATGTCGGTGCTGGACCTGCCCGGCACCTATTCCCTGCGCGCCCGCAGCCCGGATGAGGAGGTCACGCGCGACGCCGTTCTGGGGCGATTGGTCGGCGAGACGCCGCCCGACGTGGTGGTCTGCGTCGCCGACGCCACCAATCTGCGCCTGGTCCTGCGCCTGATTCTGGAGCTGAAGGCCGTCGGTCGGCCGATGGTTTTGGCGTTGAACATGTACGACATCGCCCAGCGCCAGGGCCTGCGCATCGACCTAGAGCGACTGCGCGCCGAACTGGGCGTGCCGATCATCACCACAGTGGCCACGCGCAAGCGCGGGATCGACGATCTGGTCGCCGCCATCGAGGACCAGGCTGCCGTCGCCGCCGTGACGGAAAGCCAATGGCGCAGTCCGGACGCCGCCGAGCTACGAGCCGCCGCCCGCGAGGCCGAGCGTATCATGAAGGTCTGCGTCCGACCTCCCGAGCGGCCCGACACCCTGACCGGCAGGATCGACTCAGTGCTGCTGCATCCGGTCGGCGGGCTGCTGATCCTGTTCGCCCTGCTGTTCGTGATGTTCCAGGCCGTGTTCAGCTGGGCCGCGCCCTTAATGGACGGGATTGAGGCCGGCATCGCCTGGTTGGGCGGCTTGGTCGCCAACGTCCTGCCTGACGGTCTGCTGCAAAGCCTGATCGTTGACGGGATCATTTCCGGCGTCGGCAGCGTGCTGGTGTTCCTGCCGCAGATTCTGATCCTGTTCCTGTTCATCATCGCGCTGGAAGACTTCGGCTATATGGCCCGCGCGGCCTTCCTGATGGACAAGATCATGGGCGGGGCGGGGCTGCACGGCCGGGCCTTCATCCCGCTGCTGTCCAGTTTCGCCTGCGCCATTCCCGGCGTCATGGCGGCGCGGGTGATCGATTCGCGACGCGACCGCCTGACCACCATCCTGGTCGCCCCGCTGATGACCTGCTCAGCGCGCATCCCGGTCTATACGCTGATCATCGCCGCCTTCATTCCGAATGAGACGGTCTGGGGCTTCGCCAATCTGCAGGGGCTTGTGATGTTCGGCCTCTACGCCGCCGGCATCGTCAGCGCCCTGATCGTCTCCCTGCTGATCCGCAAAGTGTTCTGGCGAGGGGCGGTCGAGCCCTTCATGATGGAGCTTCCGGCCTACAAGACGCCGGACCTGCGCAGCGTCGGCTTCAATCTGTGGCTCCGGGCCAAGATCTTCCTGAACCGCGCGGGCCGCATCATCCTGCCGTTGGTGATCATCTTGTGGGTGCTGGCGACCTTCCCCTATCCGCCGGAGAACGCGACTCTGCCGGCCATCGACTATTCGTTCGCGGGCATGATCGGCCGCGCTCTGGAGCCGATCTTCGCGCCCATCGGCTTCAACTGGCAGATGGTGATCGCCTTGATCCCCGGCATGGCGGCGCGTGAGGTCGCAGTGGCGGCGCTGGGCACGACCTACGCCATCGCTGACGCCGAAAATGCGACGGGCCTTCTGGCCTCGACCCTGGCGTCGCACTGGTCGCTGGCGACGGCCCTGTCCTTCCTGGCCTGGTACATCTTTGCGCCCCAGTGCGTGGCGACCCTGGGCGTCGTGCGGCGCGAGACCAACTCGCTGAAATGGACCTGGATCATGATCGGCTACATGTTCGGTCTGGCCTATCTGGCGTCGCTGGTGACCTATCATGTGGCGGTGGCGCTCGGAGGCGGCTAAGCCAAGCCGGTTCGCCGCCTTCGGGACGTCCTGATGAATCCTGTACTCGCCGCCGCCGTCATGGGCGGGCTGGGCCTGATCGTCGGCAGTTTCATCGCCGCCGTCAGCGTTCGCCTGCCGCGTGACGAGGATATCGTCGTCGCCCGCTCGCGATGCCGGGGCTGCGATCAGACACTACGTTCCTGGGAGCTTGTGCCGGTCTTCAGCTGGCTTGGTTTGCGCGGGCGGTGCGCGCGATGCCACACGCGGATTTCGCCGCGTTATCCGCTGATCGAGTTAGCTTCGGCCGGCGTCGGCATCTGGGCCGGGGTGTGGGGCGCGACAGGCGCCGCCTCGTCATTCATGATCGCCGCCACGGCCGTTCTGGGTTGGCAGCTGTTGCTGATCGCCATCGTCGATGGTAAACACTTCTGGCTGCCGGATAGTCTGACGCTGCCCTTGATCTCGACCGGCGTCACGGTCGCGCTGATTCTGGATTGGGGCCTCGGCTTTTCCCATCTGATTGGCGCGGCGGTCGGTTTTGGCGGACTTTGGGTGGTCGGCTGGTTCTACCAACTCGTCCGTAAGCGCCAGGGGCTTGGGGGAGGCGACCCCTTCCTGTTCGCAGGGGCAGGGGCCTGGGTCGGCTGGATGGGCCTGCCCAGCGTACTGCTGTGGGCCTGCGCGGTCGGGCTCAGTCTCGTCTTCGGTATTTTGGTGGTCCGGCGCAGCGTCAGCGGATCGGAGAAGCTGCCCTTCGGCGTCTTCCTGGCCGTCGGGATCTGGTTGACGTGGCTTTATGGACCGTTGGGCCTCTAACGTCCGGTCGTCAGCTTCACGATAATGATGGCCGCCGTGTCCAGAATGGCCTCTGGCGTATCGGCCCGCCGCAACAGATCGAAACTGGCCGCCGTCGATTCGGCGATGGAGGCGATCTGGTAGGACGCCAGACGCGGATTGTAATCCTTGGGATGCAGGCCGCTGGCGTGGGCCTGGGCCACGCGCCGTTCGATCGACAGGTGCAACCGCCGCAAACGGCGCACCCGGCTTTCGACGAAGGCGGCGTCGCCATTGTCGGCCAGCATATGTTCGACACGCAGCACCTGACCGTGGCTGCGCCAGATGGCCATCACGTCCAGAATGAAGGCGCGCGCGATGACGAAGGCCTTGTCGCCCGGCCAGTCGGCCTGGAAATGCGCCGCCAGCCCCTGGAAATCCGTCGCGGCGACCTTGCACAACGCCAGAACAGGTTCTTCGACCGTCTTGAAATAGGTGTAGAAGTTGGAAGGCGATACACCGGCGGCCAAGGCCAGATCGGCGACGCGGATTTCCCCGTAATGCCGCTCGTTCAACAGGCGTTGGGTTGCGTCGAGGATCGCCTGGCGGGTTCTGCCGCCTCGCGCACCGATCTTGTGGCCCAGCTTGTTGGTGGTGTCGGCCATGTCCCCGATGGTCGAAAGGCGTGGTGCCGGCTGCAGGAATCGAACCCGCGACATCCAGTTTACAAAACTGGCGCTCTACCAACTGAGCTAAGCCGGCCCGCACGGGCGGTGAGCGGCCCTTATGTCCAGCCTCGCGCCCGGACGCAAGGCGCCAGCGCAGGCTTGCGAAAAATCCGACGTACGACGCCCAATAACAAGCTGAGGCTCGATGAAGGTAATCGGTGTCTTTTTGCGGCGCATGTTGTAGGTTTGTTGGATCAAGATCGAGAGGCGAACCAAGCCTCCGCCACGAGGCCATGAGGAACGCTATGGTTCATCCGCTCAAACTGAACCTCGATCGCCTGTTTCCGGCGGAAGCCGACACCCGGGCGATCGCGCGTCGTCTGTATGGTGAGATCAAGGGGCTGCCGATCATCAGCCCGCATGGTCATACGGACCCGAGCTGGTTTGCGTTGAATGAACCCTTCGCCAATCCGGCCGAACTTCTGATCACGCCCGACCACTACGTCTTCCGCATGCTGCACTCGCAGGGCATGGCGATGGAGGATCTGGGCGTGCCGCGCGCCGATGGCGGGCCGGTCGAGACCGATCCGCGCAAGATCTGGCGGCGCTTCGCCGAGAACTATCACCTGTTCCGAGGGACGCCTTCGCGGATGTGGCACGACTGGGTCTATGCCGAGGCCTTCGGCATCGACGTGCGGCTGTCGGCCGAGACGGCGGATCACTATTACGACGTGATCGATGCGGCCCTGAAGACCGACGCCTTCAGGCCGCGCGCCCTGTTCGACCGCTACAATATCGAAGTCCTGACCACGACCGAGAGCCCGCTGGACACGCTGGAGCATCACAGGACCATTGCGGCCTCGGGCTGGAAGGGAAGGGTGCTGACCGCCTATCGCCCGGATCCGGTTCTGGATCCCGGCTATGAGGGCTTCCGCGACAATCTGAAAATCCTGGCCGAGCAGACCGGCCGCGATACGCTGAACTGGGACGGATACCTGCAGGCCCTGCGCGATCGCCGGGCCTTCTTCATCGAAATGGGCGCCACCTCGACCGATCACGGCCATCCGACCGCCTTCACCGCCGATCTGCCCAAGGCCGAAGCCGAGGCCCTGTTCCGGCGTGTCTCGACCGCCGCCGCCAGCGCCGCCGACGCCGAACTGTTCCGCGGCCAGATGCTGACCGAAATGGCCGCCATGTCGGTCGAGGATGGTCTGGTGATGCAGCTTCACCCCGGCAGCTTCCGCAACCATTCCGCCACCGTCTTCAACCGCTTCGGCCGTGACAAGGGCTGCGATATCCCGACCCCGACCGATTACGTCCGGGCGCTGAAGCCGTTGCTGGATCGGTTCGGCTCGGACAGCCGTCTGTCTTTGATCCTGTTCACCTTGGACGAGACCACATATAGCCGCGAACTTGCGCCGCTCGCCGGCCACTATCCGGCGCTGAAGTTGGGGCCCAGCTGGTGGTTCCACGACAGCCCCGAGGGGATGCGTCGCTTCCGCGAACAGGTCACCGAAACGGCCGGCTTCTACAATACGGTCGGCTTCAACGACGACACCCGCGCCTTCCTGTCCATTCCCGCGCGTCACGACGTGGCGCGGCGCATGGATTGCGGCTTCCTGGCCAAGCTGGTGGTCGAGCACCGGATGGAGGAGGACGAGGCGCACGAATTGGCCCACGCCCTGACCTATGGCCTGGTCAAGGCGGCGTACAAGCTGTGAGCAGACTGAATCCAGCCGCCCTGAAGGGACTGCCCGCCGACGTCGCCGTCCCCGGCTACGACCGCGACGAAGTGAAGACCGGTGTCGTCCATCTGGGCATCGGCGCCTTCCACCGCGCCCACCAGGCGGTCGTGTTCGACGATGCGATCAGGCGAGGCGATCCGCGCTGGGGCGTGCTGGGCGCCTCGCTGCGATCGCCCGGCGTGCGCGATCAGCTGAACCCGCAGGACGGGTTGTACACCCTGGTCGTGCGTGACGGATCGGACGAGCATCTGCGGGTGATCGGCGCCTGCGCCGGCGTGATGGTCGGGCCGGATGATCCCGCCGCTCTGGTCGCCGCCATGGCCGACGCCGATGTCCATATCGTCACCCTGACCGTGACGGAAAAGGGCTATCGCCTCGATCCGGCGACCGGCGACCTGCTTTTGAGCGACGCTGATGTCGCGGCCGATCTGGTTGATATCGCCGCGCCCCGTACCGCGCCTGGATTCATCGTCGCGGCGTTGCAGGCGCGAAGGGCGGCGGGGCGGAAGCCCTTCACCGTCATCAGTTGCGACAACCTTCCCCACAACGGCAAGCGTATCCTTGCCGGGGTCATCGCCATGGCGCGCCGGATCGATCCGTCGCTGGCGGACTGGATCGAGGCCGAGGGTGCCTTCCCCCAGACGATGATCGATCGAATTGTCCCGGCGACCACCTCCGACGACATCGTCCGCCTGACCGCGCGTCTCGGAGTCGAGGACCGGGGCATGGTCAAGGCCGAACCCTTCACCCAGTGGGTGATCGAGGACTGGTTCGCCGGCGAGCGGCCAGACTTCGCCGCCCTCGGCGTGCAACTGACCGACGCGGTCGAACCGTGGGAGGACGCCAAGCTGCGCCTGCTGAACGGCGCACACTCGGCCATCGCCTATCTGGGCGCTTTGTCGGGTTATGAGCATGTCCACGAAGTCGTGGCCGTTCCCGGCTTCCGCGCCTATGTCGAGGCTCTGTGGGACGAGGCCGAAACCACGCTGAATCCGCCGCCGGGTCTGGACATCCCCGCCTATCGCGAGGCGCTGATGGCCCGATTCTCCAATGCGGCCCTGATGCACCGCACGCGCCAGATCGCCATGGACGGCTCGCAGAAACTGCCTCAGCGCCTGCTGGCAGGCGCCGCCGAACGTTTGGCGGCCGGGCAGGACATTCCGGCCATGGCCTTGGGCGTCGCCGCCTGGATGAAGTGGCAGTCGGGCGTAACCGAAACAGGTGAGCAGGTCGTCGTCGACGATCCTCTGGCGGCCAAGACCTCCGAACTGTTGGCCGGCGCCGACACTGATCAGTCGCGCGTTTCGGCCTTGCTGAGCCTGTCGGCCGTCTTCCCGCCCGCGTTGGCCGCTGACGACCGGTTCGCCGCAGCGGTCACGTCAGCCTATCTGTCGCTCAGCCGGAACGGCGCCGTCGAGGCCGCGCGTCTGGTCGCGGAGTGAATCCATGTCTCGCGTCCTGATCCTGAACCCCGCCGACGACGTCGCCATCGCCTTGGACGACATCGCCAGCGGCGATACGCCCGATGGTCTGAACGCGCCGGCGTGCGCCGACATCCCCACCGGCCACAAGATCGCCCGTCATGCGGTGGATAAGGGCGGTCTAATCCGGCGCTACGGTCAGGTGATTGGGCGCGCGAAGGTCGCCATCGCGGCCGGCGATCACGTCCACGTTCATAATCTGGCCATGGCCGAGGATGGGCGTGAAGCCGAGGTCGGGGCCGACTTGCGTCCGCCGGCGCCGTTGTCTGGCGCGACGTTCAACGGCATCGTTCGCCCGGACGGCCGCGTCGGCACACGCAACTATATCGGCGTCCTGACCAGCGTGAACTGTTCAGCCACCGTGGCGCGCCGCATCGCCGACGCCTTCCCGGACTCCAGCCTGCCTGCGGGCGTCGATGGCGTGGTCGCATTCACCCATCAGGGAGGTTGCGGCGGCTCGTCGCTGAGCAGCGACGTGACGCTGCTGCAGCGGACTTTAGCGGGCTATGCAAAGCATCCGAACTTCCACTCCATCCTGATCGTGGGTCTGGGTTGCGAAGCCAATCAGATTCCCGCCTGGCTCGCCAATGAAGGCCTTCAATCCGGCCCGCGACTGCGCGCCCTGACGATCCAGGAGGCCGGAGGCACGGCTCGTGCGATCGACGCCGGGATCGAGATCGTTCGCGATCTGCTCGCCGAGGCGGCGCAGGTCCAGCGCCAACCTGCTTCCGCATCTCACCTGACTGTCGGTCTGCAATGCGGGGGTTCGGACGGCTGGTCCGGCGTGACCGCCAATCCGGCGCTTGGGGCGGCTGTCGATGTGCTGGTCGCGCACGGCGGCTCGGCCATGCTGTCGGAAACGCCTGAAATCTGGGGCGCGGAACATCTGCTGCTGCGGCGTGCGGCGTCTCAGGATGTGGCGGATAAGCTGAACGCGCGCCTGGAATGGTGGCGCGACTATGCGGACCGCCATCAGATGGAGCTGAACAACAATCCGTCGCCCGGCAATCTGAAGGGCGGCCTGACGACCATTCTTGAGAAATCGCTAGGTGCGGTGGCCAAGTCCGGTTCGAGCCCGCTGAACGACGTGATCGGATACGCCGAACCGATCCAGGCCAAGGGCCTCAGCTTCATGGACAGCCCCGGTTACGACCCGTGCTCGGCCACGGGCCAGATCGCCTCGGGCGCCAATCTGATCGTCTTCACCACCGGCCGGGGCTCGGTCTTCGGCGCCAAGCCCGCCCCGTCGATCAAGGTCGCCTCCAACGCCAGGCTGGCGAACTGGATGGATGAGGACATGGACATCGACGCCTCGCCCGTCCTGACCGGGACCAGCTTGGCCGAGGTCGGCGAGGTCATCTTCCGCAAAATGCTCGATGTCGCGTCAGGCGAGCCGTCCAAATCCGAGGCCCTCGGCATCGGCGACAACGAGTTCGTGCCCTGGCAGGTGGGAGCGTATTTGTAGAGGCGGCGAGGGATCCGAAAACCTCAATCGTCGCTTTTTGCCTGAGTAAAAAGAAGGCCCGGAGCCGTTCGCTCCGGGCCTTTAGTTTGTCACGCTGGAGGCGTCAGGGAGGGAAGCTCAATACTTCCAGCGCAATCCCACGGCGATCTCTCGGCCGGTGTGACGGTAGTCGGACACGCGGTTGGTCACGTCGACATAACGGTCGGTATAGGCGTCCGTCAGATTGATGCCTTCAAGCGAGAAGGTCAGGTTCGGCGTGAACTCGTAGGACATGGAGGCATCGACATTGGTGGTGTCGTTGACGCCTTCTTCGGAGTTGCCGTTCGCGCCGGGGAAGGACAGCAGATACTGGCTGCGGTGTGCGACCGAGACGCGGGCCTGGAACGGGCCATCCTCATAATACAGGGTCGCGTTGGCGGTGTTCTTCGACTGGCCCGTCAGGCGGTTCTTGCCGGCCGTGCCGTAGCTGACTTCCGAATCAACCCAGGTGACGTTGCCGGTGAAGCCGAAGTTGGACCAAAGGCCAGGCAGGAAGAAGAAGGGTTGCTGATATTGGATTTCGATTCCCTTCAGCGCGCCGCCTTCGCCGTTCAGGCGGCGCGTGACCTGGAAGATGTCGGTCGGGCTTGCAGCCCCCTGAAGCAGTTCGTTGGGCAGGCCCAGCTGGTTGTAGGGGGTGCCGACGGTTTCCGATGTGATGAAGCTGTCGATGTCCTTGTAGAAGACGGCGGCGGCCAAAAGACCCTCATTCTGGAAATACCACTCGACCGAGAAATCGTAGTTGGTGGCGCGGAACGGGTCGAGAAGCGGGTTTCCGTAGGAGACGGTGCGGGTTGTCGGTGAGACGCTGCCGCCCGGGGTCAGATCGCCGAGGGTCGGACGCGACATCACCTTGGCGGCGCCCAGGCGAATCACGACGTCGTCACGCGGCTCCAGCGCCAGATTGAAGGATGGCAAGACGTCCTCGTAGTCGTTATCGGTCGTGACATAGTCATAGGTCGTGACCGGCGGCGTCCCCACGGCGATGGTTTGCCAGCCTTTGGCCGTGACCTCAGTCTGGGCATAGCGGATGCCCGCATTGCCGCGCAGGACCATACCTCCAACAGTCGTATTGAAGTCGGCCTGGAAGAAGACGCCCTTATCCGTTTCGTCGACTTCACGCTCGCTGCGATTAGGGACAAGGGGATCGTCATAGAAGCTGAGGAAGTCAGCAATCTTGGAAATGTCCGGAACGATGAAGCTGAGGTCCGAACCTGCGCCGGCGCTTACACCGTCCCCGATGCTGACGACGCGTCCGATGCTGTCGACCCCGGTAAGCCGATCGGCGCCGGTCGGAGACGTCTTGGTCCGCGTCAGGCCGAAGGTTTCGAACCCATAGGTGCGATACTCGCCGCCGATCTTGAAGGTCAGGGAGTCGGACCAGTCGTAGGCCAAGGAGCCGGCGCCGACCTTATTGTCAAAGTTGCCGCCGGCGTTGCTGCGCGTCGCATTGACCAATGTGAAGCGTTGACCCGAAGTGACGTCAAAACCGTAGTTGATGCGCGGCCGTCGATCATCCTCACGGAAGTCGAAGGTATAGCCGTTTACGCCCGCGGCCTCGAAAGCATAGGCGACATTGAGCGGCGTGCGGGCTTCGGATCGGTTGGCGCCGACCTTCAGATTGCCATGCAAGCGGTCGCTGAAATCGTGGCGGACGTTCAGAGAGGCTTGGTAGAAGTTGCTTTCGTTGCGGGTGAAGCCGTTTTCGGCGCGAACCAGCATGTTGTCGAAGACGCCGTAGGACAGGTTGTTCTTGTCGGCGTCGATCGCATAATCGCGCACGACGACGCTGTTGACGTTGGCGCGACTGAACGACCAGGCTTCGATGTTTGGGCTTTCCAGTTCCGAGTTAAAGCGCGACCACAGGACGTCCAGCACCGCCTCGGTGCGGTCGCTCGGCCGCCATTGCAGCGCGCCCGTCATGCCCAGGCGGTCTTCCTGAGTATTGCCCAAGGTGTAGCGCGGGATGCGGGGATAGAAGGCGTTCAGGACGGCGTCACGTTGCGCCGTCGTGGTGCAGGGAATGCAGCCGCCGAAGTTCTGGCCGCGCCCATAGGGATTGCCGGCGGCGTTGACGTTTGACGGGTCGCCCTTTTGCCAACGCGTCGTGTTGAAGCTGCCCAGGATTGGCGACCGCTCGGAATAGGCGATTGACACCAGGGCGCCGAAAGTTCGGTTCTCGTTCGACCAGCTGAGCAGACCCGGGAGCCGCGGCACCGTCTTCTCAGACAGATCATTGTACGAGCCCTAAACAGACAGGGCGGAGTTTAGGCCGCTGCCGCCGAAGTCCAGCGGGCGACCCGTCTGCAGATCGACCGTGGCGCCCAGCGAGCCCTCCTCGATCTCGGCCGATTGCGTCTTGCGAACCTTGATGCTGTTGAACAATTCGGACGCGAACATCGAGAAGTCGAAGCTGCGGTTGCGGTTGCCGCCAGACGCAGCCTGGGCTTCCAGGCCGTTGATCCGGGTGCGGGTGAAGTCGGAACCCAAACCACGCACCGAGATGGTGGTGCCCTGGCCGTTGACGCGGTCGATGGTCACGCCGGGCAGGCGCTGGATCGCTTCGGCCAGGTTCTGATCGGGGAAGTCGGCCATGTCTTCAGCCAGGATGGCGTCCACCGCTCCGGCTTCGCGGCGCTTGATGTTCAGCGCCTGTTGCAGACTGGACCGGAAGCCGGTGACGACGATTTCATCGACCACGGTTGCATCTTGGGCGGCGTCTTGCGTGACGGGTTCTGAGGCAGGAACCGCTTGAGCCGCAGCCGCCGACGCACCCATCAGGGCCGCCAAGGATACGCCAACCGCGCACAGAGTCCGGGTGTTGATCCGTCGCATTCGTTCTCTCCCCATCCCGGCGTCCATCTGGCAC
Organism: Brevundimonas sp. KM4; assembly: GCF_000964075.1. Classification (NCBI taxonomy): domain Bacteria; kingdom Pseudomonadati; phylum Pseudomonadota; class Alphaproteobacteria; order Caulobacterales; family Caulobacteraceae; genus Brevundimonas; species Brevundimonas sp. KM4. The sequence continues at coordinate 60,979 of NZ_JZRG01000021.1, forward strand.
CGGTGTCATTTTGTGGCATGCTGTCGCGTATATTCGGATTGGCGACGTGTCGCTTATTGCAACAGCTTCCCGCATTTTGCAACAAGGTGATGTTGGGACGAGAGATTCCGCTGAGTACGTCGATAAGTCCTCGACATCTCAGGCTTTAGGGTCCGAGCGATTGGCGGTGTTTCTAAGCGCCACGGTCGATCTCAACAGCATAGACGTGGTTGGCGCCATGCATGTTCGACACGAAGACGATCCATTTTGCGTCCGGCGTGAAAGTCAGATTCGGCTCAAGCCGGTAGTCGTGGTTGGACAGATCCACGAGCCGCTCGGAGCGCAGATATTCGACGAAGATCTGGTTGTCCTTGTCGCTGGACGGATCTTCATCGACGATCGGTTCGGGGCGCAGCAGGACGAGCCATTTACCGTCGGGCGCATGAGCGACCATGTCGCCGTCGCCGCCGTCGCCAGCGAACAGACGGCCGTCCGGCGAGACGTTGTAATGGACCGACCAGTCATTCTGCTCGACCCGACGATAGACCCGGCGGCCCGTCTCCAGATCGACCGAGGCGACCCAGAAGACCTGGCCGCGCGGGGTTTGCAGGTCATAGAGCACCTGTTTGCCGTCCGGGCTGAACCATTCGTGGCCGAAGATCTCGAAGTTCATCGTCCGCTGATGGGTCTTTCTCAGGCCCGTGCCATCTGCGCGGATAGCCCACATTCGATCCACGCGGTGCCAAGGCCCTTCATGGCAAAAGATGATCTGCTGGGGGTCGGTGGGCGAGAACTGCGTGTGGCCGATCCATTCGTTGGTCTTGTGGATCACGCGTCGCTCGCCCGTCGTCAGGTCGATGACGAAGATTTCCATCGGATAGCGCGCGGCCCAGCGTTGAAGCATCCGCACGCCCTTGGCGCGGGCGAAGTTCAGCGGCTTTCCGTCCGGCCCATCAGCTTCGTATTCGGCCTGATCGAAGCGGCGGTTGCGCGGATCGGGCACGGTCGGCTGGAGCGGTTGGCTGTCATAGGCCACGAAGCCCAGGAGCAGGCTCTCATCGGCATTGACCGAATTGATCTGACCGTTCGGTATCCGGCCGATCTCGCGACGCTGCTTGGTGTCGACGTCGATGACGAACAGGGTCTTGGCGCGGTCCATCAACTGGCCTTCGCCAGGCGCGGTCACCGAATAATAGACGTTGCGCCCCTTGCGGCCCGTGAACATCAGGTCGGCGTCATGGTCGGGGACCAGAACGTCGACGGCCCAGGTCGCCAGATCGACGGTCGAGATGCCCTGAGGCGTCGAGATGACCATCAGGTCGGGCGCCCCGACCTTCTTGGGCAAGAACATGTTCTTGTAGAAATAGGGCTTTCCGCCCCCGCCATCGGGCGAGACGCGGCGGATGCGATGGCCGGTCTTGGGATCGACCCACTCGGTCGGCACGGGGCCGTCCCAGCGCGGCCGCTCGACCGGCGTCTCTTGAGTCGAGGGCGGGGCGGTGTTGGGCGCGGGCCAGGCGGGGGTCTGTCCCGGCGCCGGTAGGACGGCCGGTGTGGCCTGCCCGTGAACGGTCGTCGTGGCGAAGGCGCCGACGGCTGGGGCGCTGAGCAGGGCCTTCAGGGCGGTGCGTCTCGAGGTCGTCATCGGGGCGGTCCTCTCGGGTTTTTTATGGATTACGGCGCGGGGGTCAGGCCTTCGACGCGGACGGTCCAGCCTTCCTTTGGGAAACCGGGCGCGTGGCCGCTGGACCCGTCCCAACCCGCCGCCATCAGACCGACGGCCATCAGCAGCGACCCGTTGGACGGGAAATAGGTCTCGGCTGCGCGGCGATAGCCCGGACCATCCGGATTGACCGCCATCGTCACGCCGCCGGCGCCGGCCGAGACGGGGACCAGTTCGTCGGCGTGTTCATCCAGGTGAACGCGAGGCGTCATGCCGGTCACGCCCCATTGATTGTTCTTCAGGTCGGCGAACAGCCAGTTCACCGCCTTGTCCGGTGCGCCAAGGCGAGCCGCCGTCATCGCCATCATCGGGAAGTCCCAGCCCCAGGTCTGACGGACGTCCCAGTTCTGCTCCACCGCTTCAAACGTGCGGCGCATGGCGGCTGGATCGATCCGCGCGCCCGAAATGAAGCCATAGGCCATCAGGAAGGAGGGATGGTCGCGGTTCTTGCACTGAGCCGCCGCTGCGTGTCGGCGACAGGCGTCGGACATGGCCGTCTCCCAGAAGTCCGGCACGCTCTCGACGGGCAGATACAGGCCGTCCTTCATCGGCGGCGGCGCGATCTTGGCTAGGGCCTGATCCCAGTCGGCGCGGCGGGCCTGACCCCTGCGTTCGCGCCATTGCTGCGCGGTTTCGAGAGCCCAGCGGAAATACTCGACTTCGAACGTCGGGTTCACAGTGGTCAGGGGATCATAGTTCTCCTGCGCCGGGATCATCGGCGTGCCCAGGTTCAGCCGGCCGTCGCGTTCGATAGGCCAGGTGGCCAAAAGATCGGCCGTGGCTTCGACCACCTCGCCGTATCGATCCAGCACGGCCGGATCCTTGTCGGCCCGCCAGACCAGTTCGGCCAAAAGGATTGGATGCGGCTGCTGCCACATGATGAAGGGCGAGACCAGGCTGGGACTATTGCGACCCTCTGGCCCCCCCATCTTGGGCCACCAAGCGCCCTTGACCTGGTGACGGGCGGCCTCGGCGCGCGCGTTGTCTAGATTGCCGACGTACCAAGGCAGGCTGCGTTCAAGCATGTCGGGGTGGCCCCACATGGCCTGCCAGCCAGCGTGCCAGGGGTGCATTTCGAGGTGGAACTTGCCGTACCAGCTATTGGAGAACAGGCCTTCTTCTTGCGGCGGCAGTTCGCCGGCGCCGTTCACCGCCGACAGGTACTGCGACAGGACGACGCGACGTTCCAGTTCTGCCGCTCGCGGATCGGTAGAGCCCGTGAAATCAACGGCGCCGCCCTGGGTCCAGAAACTGTTCCAGCGTGCAGTCGTTGCCTGGACGCTGGCGGAGTAAGCAGGCGTCTTCTCAACGGGCTCCTGATGATCGAAGCGGACCATGACGGTCAGCCGGTCGCGACCAGCAGCGCCCACGCGGAAGGCGTCGGGGCCGCATTGTTCGATCTTACCGGATGCGGTGATGCCGGAATAATAGGTGGTATCGTCCAGGGTGCGGCGAATGTGGACGTCGCCTGTGTCGGAGGCGACGATGTTCAAACTCTGGTCGCTATCGCGCTCGAACGTCGTCGGGTCGGGATTGATGGCGGGGTTCACGCCCGGATAGCGAACCTGAAGGCCCAGGCCGTTGGCGGCCACCAGAGGCGAGGCGATCTCGACCATGACCATGTCCAAGGTCGGGTGGACGCGGGTCACGATCTCGACCGATTGGCCATCGTAGGTGAAGCGGCTGGTCAGGGCGCCGGACCACAAGTCTAGCGTCTGGCGCGTGTCTGCAATCTTTGCAAAGTCCAGCGCTGTGCCGTCGCCGAAGGTCAGGCCGATGCGACTCAGCGAGAACCGATGCGGATTGGCCCGCAGCCAGGTGTAGGCGGGTTGCGTCTCGGCCACGGACCACGACTTCATCCAAGCGTAGGGCTGTTCGCCCCGGCCCGGAACGGGCACATCGATCAGGCCGTCCTGTTCCGTATAGCCATGCGGGTTAGGAAAGCTGTGCCAGGCCCATTGGGCCATGGTCAACAGAGGCGACAGTTCCGAATACTGTTCCGGGAAGGTTTGAAGCCCGGTAATGTCGGCGGTGAAGCCTAGGTCGCCGTTGCCCAGCATGATCGGGGCATGGCGATCGATGGCGGTCAGGGTCACGTTGTGGCGCGTGACCAAGGCGTGGCGGTCGATCGGCGCAGCGGCCGCCACGACGGCGGTGGGCGCGACCGTTTGGGCGCAGGCGGCCGTAGAACCGGCCAACAGCGTAAAGGCGAGGAGGGCGGTGCGAAGACGCATCACTTCGCCTCCGCCTTCAGCCCCAGCGCCGCGCCCTTCCAGCCGTACCAGGCGACGACGGCGAAGCAGGCGGCGGGCAGCAGGAAGGCGACATTGGCGCCGTATAGATCGGCGATCCGGCCCATCGGCCAGGGCAGCAGAACGCCGCCGCCAATGGCCATGACCATCAGGGACGAGGCCTTCTTGGTGCCGGCGCCCAGGCCGGCGGTGCCCAGGGCGAAGATGGTCGCGAACATGGTGGACATGAAGAAGAAGACGGCCAGCAGGGCGATGGGGGAGACCTTGTCGATGCCGGCGGCGACAATCAGCGTCAGCACGACATTGATGACTCCGTAGGCCGTCAGAAGCACGCGCGGCTCGATCTTCAACAGCAGGGCGGTGGCGAAGAAACGGCCCACCAGATAGCCGATGGCCGCCAGCGACAGCATGAAGGCGCCCTGCTGGCTGGTCAGGCCCTGCCAGTTGTGGGTCACCAGATTGATGAAATAGGCGCCGATGCCGACCTGGGCGCCGATGTAGAGCGCCTGGGTGATCACGCCGGCGATGAAGTGCGGCTGTTTGGACAGGGGCAGGACAGGGGCGTCGCCTTCGACAGCACCGCCGTGGTCGGACAGGCCGGTCTCCGGCAGGCGGGCGCGCCAGACCGCGAGCGCGAACAGGACCACGCCGACGGCGATCAGCCCGTACACGATCTGGATCGAACGGGTCGCGCCGCCCAGGGCTTCGGTCGTCGTAGGGCTGAAAAAGACCGCGCCGCCGATCAGGGGACCGAAGAAGACGCCAAGCGCATTGAACGACTGGGCCAGGTTCAGCCGCTGTGAGGCCTTGGCCGGATCGCCCAGGACATTGACGTAGGTGTCGGCGCTGGTCTCCAGGATGCACAGGCCGGCGGCGAGGACGAACATCGAGCCGACGAAGGGCAGGAAGGCGCCCGCGCCCGCCGCCGGGATGAACAACAGGGCGCCGATGGCAGTCACCGCCAGACCCGACACGATCCCGAACTTGTAGCCCCGCGCGTGCAGCAGCATGCCCGCCGGGATCGAAAGCAGCAGGTAGGCCCCGAAATACGCGATCTGCAGCCAGGCGCTGTCGGCCTGGCTGATGCTCAGCGTCTCCTGGAAATGCTTGTTCAGCACGTCCAGCAGGCCGTAGGCCAGGCCCCAGATCAGGAAGCAGGCGATGGCGAAGGCCAGCGGGCCCTTCAACGACCCGGCGGGCTTCGCCAAGCCTCCGGGAGTGTGGGCGGCGTCGGTCTCGATGACCATGGGGTATTCTCCTGGTGTTCCTCGGGCCTCGCCGTCTTGATGCGACTTAGGCGGATGGGTCAGATACGGTAGATCGCCTCGGCGTTGGCGGCGAACAGGCGGTCGCGTTCGTCGACCGAGAAGTCGGTCGTGATCGCATCGAAGGCGGAATAGAAGGCGTCGAAGGTTCCGTGGACGCTCTCCACCGGGAAGTCGGAGGCGAACATGGCGCGCTCGGTTCCGAAGGCGTCGATGCACTCCAGACGACGGGGCGTATGCTGTCGGGTGTCCAGACGCGGTCAGTGATGCCCAAGCCCGAGATCTTGATCGAGACCTGAGGCTGGGCGGCCAGCAAGCGCAGACCTGTGCGCCAGCGCTCCATCCCTGCCGCGTCCCGGTCGGTCGGCAGGCCGGCGTGGTTGACGATCATGGGAATGTCGGGGTGGCGTGCGGCGATGATGGCAACGTTGGCCATCTGTGCCGGATAGAGCTGGAGGTCGAACGACAGGCCGTATCGCGCCAGCTTGGCGAAGCTCTCGACCCATTTCGGATCACGCAACAGATCGCGGGTCGTGTAGGTTTTCAGCGGGTCTTCATGCCAGCAGACGATCTGGCGCACGCCGCGTACGTTCGGCCGGGCGGCGTGGGCTTCCAGCAGGGCGTCCAGGTCGGGGTCCAGCATATCCGCGCCGGCGACGATGGCGTGCGGATAACCGGTGTCATCGGCGATCGATTGAAGCCAATCTGTCTCGGCCAGCTGCTGACCCATCGGCTGGCCCGCCTCGACGTGAACGATCTTGTCCAGACGCCAACCGGCCGTATCGGCCAGGTAGTCGTCTAGCAGATAGTTTGCGTTGGCGATGGGCGACATGTCACCCGCCGGATTGTTCGGCAGGGGATCGTCCTGAAGCCAGCCATAGCGCGCACGCGACAGGTCCCACAGGTGGACGTGGCTGTCGACAATGCGAAGGTCCGAAGCCACGCGCGCGTCCTAATAGGTCGTTCTGCCGCCAGACGTGTCGAACGTCGAGGCGGTGGTGAAGCTGCATTCTTCGGAGGCCATGAAACAAACCATGGCGGCGCTTTCCTCGACCTCGCCGAGGCGTCCCATTGGGATCTTGGAGCGCATGTAGTCGACCTGGCTCTGGGGCAGTTGCTCCAGGATCGGGCTGTCGAAGGTGGCGGGGGTCAGGGCGTTGGCGATGACGCCCCTGCCGGCCAGTTCCTTGCCCAGCGATTTGGTGAAGCCGATCACGCCGGCCTTTGAGGCGGAATAGGCTGAGGCATTGGGATTGCCCTCCTTGCCCGCGACCGAGGCCACATTGACGATCCGGCCGTAACCGTTGGCCAGCATGAAGGGCACGATGGCGCGCGAGCAGTAGAAGACGCCGTTCAGATTGATATCGACGACGCGCCTCCAGCTGTCGATCGGAAACTCATGAACCGGGACGGTGGCGCCGGTGATGCCGGCCGAGGCGATCAGGATGTCGATGCGGCCGTCCAGCGCCTGGGCTGAAGCTTTGGCCGCAGCGGCGACGGCGTCGGGGTCGGCGACGTCCAGGGCGATCACATGGACGGCCCCGACCTCGTCGGCGGCGGCCGTGAGCGCTTCAGCGTTGAGGTCCCACAGGACGACCTTGCCGCCCTCGGCGACGATGCGGGCGGCGGCGGCCTTCCCCAGGCCAGATGCGCCGCCGGTGACGACGGCGGTACGGCCCGAAAAGCGGCCCTGATAGGCGCTCATTGCGTCCACTCCACGAAGGTCTGACCCTGTTCGCCCAGCTTCTGGATGCCCAGACGGACCGTGTCGCCCGGTTTGAGATAGAGGGGCGGCGTCTGGCCCAGACCCACGCCGGGCGGGGTGCCGGTGGTGATCAGATCGCCGGGCTCCAGCGTCATGAACTCCGACAGATAGGAGACGATTTCGGCGACGCCGAAGATCATGGTCTTCGTATTGCCGGTTTGCATCCGCTGGCCGTTGAGGTCCAGCCACATGTCCAGGTTCTGGACGTCGCCGACCTCGTCGGTGGTGACGATCCAGGGGCCCACGGGGCCGAAGGTGTCGCAGCCCTTGCCCTTGTCCCAGGTGCCGCCGCGCTCGGTCTGATAGGCGCGCTCGGACACGTCGTTGATCAAGACGTAGCCGGCGACGTGGTCCAGAGCCTCGGCCTGGGTGACGTAGGTGGCGGGCTTGCCGATCACGATGCCCAGCTCGACCTCCCAGTCTGTCTTCTCGGACCCGCGCGGAATGACCACGTCGTCGTTCGGTCCGTTCAGACAGGTGATCGCCTTGGTGAAGACAACCGGTTCCTCGGGGATCGGCAGGTTGGATTCGGCCGCGTGGTCGGCGAAGTTCAGGCCGATGGCGATGAACTTGCGGCTGCCCTTGACCGGCACTCCGTAGCGGGGCTGGCCCTCGACCAAAGGGAGGGTGGTCGAGTCGACGGCCTTCAGCGCGTCGAGCGCCGGGCCATGCAGTTGGTCCGGCGTGATGTCGGCGATAACGCCCGACAGATCGCGGATGCGCCCCTCGGCGTCCAGCGTGCCCGGCTTTTCCTGGCCCTTGGGGCCGTAACGCAGCAGTTTCATGGTGGCGGAGAGGCTTTCGTCTTAACGCGCGTAGGGGCGATGCAGGGCGATGTCGCGGTTCAGCTCGACGCCGAAGCCGGGAGTGTCGGGAACCTTCAGGCGGCCGTTTACGGGGACGGGTTCGCCGATCAGCTGCGGATGGAACATCGGCACGACCTCGTCGGCGTCGGGGGCCATCATCAGGAATTCGGCGAACGGGCTGTTATGGCGCGTCACCACGAAGTGGTAGGAATAGACCGACGAGCCGTGAGGGATCATCAGCACGCCCTTGGCGTCCGCCAAGGCCGAAATCTTCTGCAGTTCGGTGACGCCGCCGCACCAGCCCACGTCCGGCTGGATGATGTCGCAGCATTCCATTTCCAGCAGCATGCGGAAGCCCCAGCGGGTGGCCTCATGCTCGCCGGTCGTGACCAGCATCCCCTTGGGGGCGTTCTTCTTCAGCGCCTGATAGCCCCAGTAATCGTCGGGGCTGAGCGCCTCCTCGATCCATTTCAGACCCAGTTTGTGGGCTTCGTGGGCCAGCCGCGTGGCGTAGTTGAGGTCCAGCGCCATCCAGCAGTCGAACATCAGCCAGAAGTCGTCGCCGCAGGCGTTCCGCATGGCTTCAAGTTCAGCGATGGTCTTGTGCAGGCCTTCTTCTCCCTCGGCCGGGCCGTGGTGCAGCGGCATCTTGCCGCCGATGAAGCCCAGTTCCTTGGCTTTGTCGGGCCGCGCGCCGGTGGCGTAGAAGGTCAGCTCGTCTCGCACCGCCCCGCCCAGCATGGCGAAGACCGGCTCCTGGCGCAGGCGGCCCAGCAGATCCCACAGCGCCAGATCGACGCCGGAGATAGCGTTCACCACCAGACCTTTGCGGCCGTAGTATTGGGTCGAGAAATACATCTGGTCCCAGATCTTCTCGACCTCGGCCGGATCGCGCCCTTCGAGAAAGCGGGCCAGGTGTTTCTCGACGATATAGGCCGCCGGTTCGCCGCCGGTCGTGACCGCAAACCCGACCACGCCGTTCTCGGCTTCGATCTCGACCACCAGGGTGCCTAAGACATTGATGCCAAAGCTGCGGCGGCTCTGGCGATACTCGGGATATCTCGCCATCGGCGTGGCGATGTGGTCGTCGATCCAGTGGCCGTCGCCCTGATCGTGATAGTCGGCGCCGCCTCCGGTTCCGTCGTTTTTCACAACGAAGGCGCGGACGTGCTTGATGCGAGGCAGGCGGCTCATGGCATGACCACCAAAAACTGGCGATCCGCTCCCATAATGCGGGATTTCACTGGCTTTCCTCCGTGCGTCACGTCAATGTCACCCGTGTAGCCTCAGACGACTTGCGCGTTTTGCTACATTCTGAGAATGAGGATTACGAAATGGGACGATCGGCGTCAATCAAGACCGTGCAGGTCGATGGGGAAGAAGATGCGGGAGCGAAGGCGTCCGGCAGCCAGACCCTGCTGCGTGGTCTGGACGTCATCGACGCCCTCATCGAAGGCTCTCTGCCCTTGGCGGAACTCTCCGAAAAGCTGGAGCTGACGCGCAGCACGACGCACCGTCTTGCCTCGGCGCTGGTCGAGCGTCGCTTGCTGTCGTTCCGCCCGCGCGAGGGCTATTCCCTCGGTCCCAAACTGTTGGAACTGGGCCACGCCGCCAGCCAGCAGATGCATCTGCCGCGCGTGGCCCGGCCCTGGCTGGAGCAACTGTCGGCCCAGACGGACGACACGGTGCACCTCGGCGTGCTGGACGGCCGCCATGCGCTCTATCTGGACAAGGTCGCCGGCCGGCGTCGCATCAACATCGGCTCGCGTCTGGGCGAGCGGCACCCCATCGCCTCGACAGGCCTGGGCAAGGCGCTGATTCTGGACAAGACCGAGCCGGAATGGATCGACTTCTACGCCGAGCCGGGCGCCGCCTTCGACTCGTCGGCCCGCGCGGTCTGGCTTGAGCGGATGCATGGCTACGCCCAGAAGGGCTACGCTTTCGATCTGGAAGAGAACGAGGATCAGATCCGCTGCGTCGCCGCTCCGATCCGGTCGGTGAACGGACAGATCGTCGCTGCCCTGAGCGTTTCTTCCGCCGCGCAATATATGTCGGATGCGCGGATGGCCGAGCTGACGAAGACCGTCACTGACGCCGCCAACGCGATCAGCGCCGACCTGGGCTGGTCGCCCAAACCCTGAAACCGAACCACCGCCGGAGCCCGCATGCTGCTTGAAAACAAGGTCGTCCTGATCACGGGCGCATCGCGGGGCATCGGGCGGGCGACGGCGATCGAAGCCGCGCGTCAGGGGGCGGATGTCGCCCTGAACACCTTTCGAGACGAGGCAGCCGCCGCCCAGGTGGTCGCCGAGATCGAGGCGCTGGGCCGCCGGGCCATCGCCGTCGACGGCGACGTGGCCCAGCCCGAGAGCGCCGCAGCCTTCATCGCCGCCGCCGTCCAGGCGCTGGGCCGGGTGGACGTCTTCGTCTCCAACGCCGGCATCTGTCCGTTCCATGCCTTTCTCGACATGCCGGTCGAGACCCTGCGCCGGACGATGGAGGTCAATCTGCACGGCGCTTATTACATGGTGCAGGCGGCGGCCAATCAGATGGTCAAGCAGGGGGAGGGTGGCGCCATCGTCGCCATCAGCTCGATCTCGGCCCTGGTCGGCGGCGAGATGCAGACCCATTATACCCCGACCAAGGCGGGCGTGCACAGTCTGATGCAGTCCTGTGCCGTCGCCCTGGGGCGTCACGGCATCCGCTGCAACTCGGTCCTGCCGGGCACCATCGCCACCGACATCAACAAGGACGACCTCGCCGATCCGCAAAAGCGCGAATATATGGAAGGCCGCATTCCGCTTGGGCGTCTGGGCCGGCCCGAGGACATCGCCTCGGTCGTCGCCTTCCTGGCCTCGGACATGGCGGGCTATATGTCCGGCGCGGCGCTGCTGGTGGACGGCGGCGCCTTCGCCAACTTCCAGTAGGATGAGCGCGTGATCATTTCGTCGCCGAGCGATTATCGGGAAGCCGCGCGGCGCAAGCTGCCGCCCTTCCTCTTCCAATACATCGACGGCGGCGCCTATGCCGAGCAGACCCTGCGCCGCAACGTCGAGGACTGGCAGGCGATCGCGCTTCGCCAGCGCGTGCTGCAGGACATGACCAGCTTCAGCCTTGAGACCGAGCTGTTCGATGAGACCCTGCGCCTGCCGATCATCCTGGCGCCCGTGGGGCTGACCGGCATGTATGCGCGCAGGGGAGAGGTGCAGGCGGCCAGGGCGGCCGCCTCTCGCGGCGTGCCGTTCACGATGTCGACCGTGTCTGTCTGCCCGATCGAGGAGGTCGCGCCGGCTATCGACCGGCCCATGTGGTTTCAGCTCTATGTGCTGCGCGATCGCGGTTTCATGAGGAATGCGCTGGAACGGGCGAAGGCGGCGGGGGTGAAGACCTTGGTCTTCACCGTCGATATGCCGACGCCGGGCGCTCGCTATCGCGACGCCCATTCGGGCATGAGCGGCCCCAATGCCGAAATCCGCCGCATGGTCCAGGCCATGACCCATCCGGCCTGGGCCTGGGATGTCGGAGTGCGCGGCACGCCGCACGATCTGGGCAATGTCTCGGCCTATCTGGGCAAGCCGACGGGCTTGGCCGACTACATCGGTTGGCTGGCCAATAATTTCGATCCCTCGATTTCGTGGAAAGACCTGCAATGGATCCGCGATTTCTGGGACGGGGCGATGATCATCAAGGGCATCCTGGATCCGCAGGACGCCCGCGACGCCGTCAGCTTCGGCGCAGACGGCATCGTGGTGTCGAACCACGGCGGGCGTCAGTTGGACGGGGTGCTGTCCTCGGCCCGCGCCTTGCCCGCCATCGCCGACGCGGTGAAGGGCGAGCTGAAGATTCTGGTGGATTCCGGCATTCGCAACGGCCTGGACGTGGTTCGCGCCATCGCGTTGGGCGCCGACGCGGTCCTGCTGGGCCGGGCCTTCATCTACGCCCTGGCGGCGAACGGTCAGGCCGGCGTCGAAAACCTGCTGGACCTCTTCGAAAAGGAAATGCGCGTCGCCATGACCCTGACCGGCGCCAAGTCGATCGCGGGCATGACCCGCGAAATGCTGGCGATCTGACGCAGGATCAGTGCTCATCCCCGCCGTGAAAGCGGGGACAGCGCACATCTTCGCAAGTCCTAAGCCCCCAATGCCTCGATCAGGTCGCCCATGTTGCGGATGAAGACCGAGGTGGAGACGCCCTCTACCGGGAAGTCGGTATTGTAAGGCGAGGTGTCCCACAGGTCGCCGACGCGGGTCATCTGGTATTCGCCGCCGGTCACGGCAATGGGAGAGGGACCCTTGTACGGGTTTGACGTCGTGGTCAGCGGCGTGGGCCAATAGCCGCGCGCATTCAGCCCGGCCATGACTTCGGCCGCGCGACCGGCGTGAGGCGCGGTCGGGCGACGAGCGTCGCTGGACATGTCCCAGACATCGACGTCCTGAAGCGTGAAATACTTGGGCAGGTTCAGCGAGCCCGGGCGCGCCTTCAGCGGCGAACCGCGCGTGGCCTCATCGATCGGCATGGCCGACAAACGCGCGTATTCGGCGCGCAGGGCCGGGGTGTCCACGTTACGGAACGAGCCATAGTGCACGATCAGATTGGTGGGGTTGTCGTCGGCGTAATACTGACCGTTGGCGATGTTGGACCCGCGCCGGTGGATGTAGACCGGGGTGTTGGCGCCTTCCAGGATAAAGGTCGGGTGCGTGCGGCCCGGCGTGTTCAGCGGCGGCTTGGCCGCGACCTGATCCAGCCAGTCCATCGCCTCGGGTAGGCGGGCCAGATATTTGCGGTCGCCCGTCAGGCGATAGAAGCCTATCATCGACTTGATGTTGGTGCCGGTGGTGTGGGTGACGAAGGCTTGGGGCTCGATGGTCCGGGCGCCCGCCGGCTTCAGCGTGTCGGGGAAGTGCTGCAGGCCCCAGGCGGGCTGCGGCTGCGGCTGCTGGGTCCTCACGAAGATGTCCATGCCGCGATTGATGGCGTCCAGAATCCTCGCATCGCCCCGCCCGTTCCGCGCCAAGCCGTGATAGGCGTAGATCAGGAACTCCAGGTTCTCGCCGGCCACGTCGTCGTTGAAGGTGATGTACGGCGTATAGTCCGCATGGCCGTGCAGGCCTCCGTTTTCGACAAACGGATAGCGTTGGGGCCAGCCGCCGTTCTCGTACTGGCTTTCCAGCACGAAGCTGATCGCCTTGTTCAGCGGCGCCAGATATTTGCGATCCTTCTTCTCAAGGTAGATCCGCAGCAACAGTTGCGACGCCTCGGCTGTGCCCGCGTCGTCGAACGTCGCGTTGCCGTAGTAGTGGTGGAATTCCTCCAACCGCCAGGCGTTGGCGGCGACTGTACCGTACCACTGCTTCAGCGACTCCTCGCCGGCGGTATCGATCACATAGTTCCAGCCGCCCAGCGGGTGCTGACCCTTGACCAAGGCGTCCGCAGCCTTCTTGGCCGCTTCATAGTAAAATTCGTCGCCGGTGGCGTGATAGGCGTCCAGGAACAGATGGCCCACGGTCGCGGTGCCCGGCGGCTGGACCCAGATCATCGTCGGGTTGGCCTCAAGCTCGCCCCAACGGCGCGAGAAGTCGGGCAGATATTGCCAGACATAGCCGCCTTCGACGGCGGCCTCTTCGCTCATGAACCGGGCGGCGCGCTTCATGGTGTCCAAAATGGCGGCGCGCTCTGGCGACGCCTGGGCCAGGACGGGCCCTGAGGCGGCGAAGAAGGTGGCGGCGGCGCCCGCGGCCAAAAGGGTGCGGCGGTTCATGGACATGACGGACATGGAAGCTCCTGGTGTGACCTCTCTCGCACGGTTTCTAACGACCGTTTCGAACCGTCACTGAAGCATGATTGACACCGGTTTCCTAGCCCCACAACGCGATTGAAAGAGGCCGCATGGACTTCTCCATGCGGCCTCCACCAGATCTCAAAATTCGCAGCCTCAGCGCCGGATATCGAACCCGCCGTCGCCCATGGCGGCGCGAACCTCGTCGGCGGTGAACAGGTTGAAGTCGCCGGGCACGGAGTGCTTCAGGCCGGCGGCGGCGAGGCCGAAGTCCAGCGCCTCCTGATCCGACCACCCGCTCCATAGGCCAAACAGCACGCCGGAGGCGAAGGCGTCGCCGCCGCCCACCCGGTCCACGACGCCGGCCATGTGAATGGCCTCGGCGTTGGTCTCGATCACGTCGTCGCCATTGCGCGTCAGCATGACGGCCGACAGGGCCTGGTCGGCGACGCTGTCTTGAACGCGCAGGGTGCAGGCGATGCGTTGCAGGCGAGGGAAGGCGGCGAAGGCGGCCTTGGCGGCTTCACGACGCCGCACAGCCGGATCGGGGCTGACGAATGTCGTCTTTAGCACCAGGGCGAAGTCGCGGTCGTCCGCGAAGGCGACCGTGGCGCCGGCCAGCATCTTGCCGAGCGTGGCCGGCGGATCGCCATCCCATTGTTCCCACAGCTTGCCGCGGAAGTTGCCGTCATAGCTGACCTTCACGCCCTTCTTGACGGCGGCCTCGATGAGGGCGACAGCGGCGGCCGAGCCATTCGGCCCCGTCGCCGGGGTCACGCCCGAGGCGTGCAGCCACTCTACGCCGTCCAGAAGTTGGTCCCAGTCGAAGGCCGTATCGACATGTTCGACGAAGGCCGATCCGGCGCGATCATAGAGAACTTCCGACGGACGACGCACAGCGCCGGGCGTCAGGAAATACAGACCCATACGGCCGGGTTTGAAGACGATCTGAGAGGTGTCGACTCCGTGCTTGCGCACCTCGTCACGCACGCCGCGGCCCAGCGCATTGTCGGCCAGGACCGTCGCCATGCCGGTCGGCGCGCCGAAGCGGGCCAGCGACACGGCGACGTTCGCCTCGGCCCCGGCCGGACGCACGGTCAGGGCAGGCGACTGCATCAGCAGTTCATTGGCGTTGGGCGAAAACCGCAGCAGCATCTCGCCGAAGCAGAGGATGCGGCGGGAAGATGCAGCCTGGGTCATGATCGCAACGCTAGCCCCGGATCAACGCGCCTGCCAGCCGCCGTCGACCGGCAGGATGGCGCCCTGAACGTAGTCGGAGGCCCGGCTGGCCAGGAAGACGGCCGCGCCGCCCAGGTCCGACGGCTCGCCCCAGCGCCCGGCCGGGATACGGCCCAGGATCTCGGCCGAACGGACCGGGTCCTCGCGCAGAGCCTGGGTGTTGGCGGTGGCGAAATAGCCGGGGGCGATGGCGTTGGCGGTGATGCGGTGCGGCGCCCATTCGTTGGCCATCAGCTTGGTCAGGCCGGCGACGCCCGATTTGGACGCCGTATAGGACGGCACGCGGATTCCGCCCTGGAAGGACAGCATGGAGGCGATGTTGATGATCTTGCCGCCGTCGCCCTGTTTGATGAACAGACGAGCGACCGCCTGGCTCATGAAGAAGACGGTCTTCAGGTTGATATTCATCACCAGGTCCCAGTCCGCCTCGGTGAAGTCGACGGCGTCGGCGCGGCGAATCAGGCCGGCGTTGTTCACCAGGATGTCGATCCGGCCCATGGCGGCCAGAGTTTCCTGCACGACGCGTTCGACCGGCTCGATCGAGGTCAGGTCGGCGCTGATAGCGTGGGCGCGACGGCCCATCGCCTGTACCTTGGCGACCGTGTCGTCAGACTCCGACAGGGCGACCGAGACGATGTCGGCGCCCGCCTCAGCCAAAGCCAGGGCGATGCCTTGGCCCAGGCCGACATTGCCGCCGGTCACCAGCGCGACCTTGCCGGTCAGGTCGAATGGATTGCTCATGCTTTTCTTCCTCTTGTCCTGATTACTTCAGCTGGCAGATGTCGAGTTTGTACATGTCGGTGTAGTCGAGGTTCTCGCCGCCCATGCCCCAGATGAAGGTGTAGTTCGTAGTGCCTGCGCCGGTATGGATCGACCACGGCGGGCAGATTACGGCCTCCCCGTCGGCAATGACGATGTGGCGCGACTTGTCCGGTTCGCCCATGAAGTGAAAGACCCGATCGTCTCCGCCCAGACCGAAATACAGATAGGCTTCCGAGCGGCGGTCATGAATGTGAGGCGGCATGGTGTTCCACACCGAGCCTAGCTTCAGCACCGTCAAGCCCAGCAGTAACTGGCAGGACTTCACCTTCGCCGGCACGACATACTGGTAGATGGTCCGTTCGTTCGACGTCTCCAACGCGCCCATGTCCAGCGGCACGGCCTCGTCGATCGATATCTTTGTCAGGTCGTAGCGGGCGTGGGCGGGTGTGGCGACCAGATAGAATTTCGCCGGCTCGGCGGCGTTGTTCGAGGCGAAGCTGACTTCGCTCGATCCCATCGGCACATACAGGCCGTCACGGAAGCCCAGTTCGATAGTCTCACCATCCACTGTGATCGAACCGGGGCCGCCGATATTGACCACGCCCAGTTCACGGGCCTGCAGGAAGGGCGCGCCGGCCAAGGAGGGCGGCTCCGACTGCGTGGGCAGGTTCAGTGCGGTCTCAGCCGGGGTCGCGCCGCCGATGATCAGGCGCTCGTGGTGGGAGTAGTTCAGGCCGACCTTGCCCGGAACGAACAGGCCCTGGATCAGATAGCGATCGCGCAGCTGCTGGTTCGAGGCCCCGTCCATCATGTCGGGATGGGTGGCCTGATAGACTTTGTCGTACATGGGGTCGTACATGCCGGTCTCCCTGCGAACTCGCAGCGCGAGCCACCGAAACGGATCTTGCGCCCGTCCTTCTGTGGACTAGGTAACCGGTGTCATATAATGATGCAATCGATTAGACCAATGCCGCTCACATATGCCGGCATCGCTTCGCCACCGTCTTGAGGATTCCCCATGAAGATCGCTCTCATCATCGAAAACAGCCAGGCCGCCAAAAGCGAGACGGTGCATTCCGCTCTAACCGCTGTCGCCGAACCGCTGGGCCATGAAGTTTTCCACTATGGAATGTACGCGGCCGACGATAAGGCCTCGCTGACCTACGTCATGAACGGCGTGCTGACCGGCATTCTGTTGAACTCCGGCGCAGCCGATTTCGTCGTCACCGGCTGCGGAACCGGCATGGGCTCGATGCTGGCCTGCAACAGCATGCCGGGCGTCTTCTGCGGTTTGGTGATCGACCCGACCGACGCCTTCCTGTTCGGCCAGATCAACGACGGCAACGCCATCTCGATGCCCTATGCCAAGGGCTTCGGCTGGGCTGCTGAACTGAATCTGCAGGACGTGTATCGCAAGCTGTTCGAGGGCGAGCGGGGCCTGGGCTATCCCAAGGAACGCGCCGAGATCATGCGCAAGAATCGTGGCGTGCTCAGCGACCTGAAGTCGGTGACCTGCCACGACATGCTGACGGTTCTGAAGACGATGGACCAGGACCTGCTGAAGGCCGCCATCGCCGGCGAGAAGTTCCAGGACTATTTCTTCGCCAACGCCACCGACGAAGGCATTCGCGACTATCTGAAGGGCGTTCTCGCCGCCAAGCCTGCGCTCGAAACGGCCTGAGGCAGAGAGGGCGGCGCGCGATCACGCGCGCCGCCCCAACTCAGACTGACGGGATTGCCGACTTGCGCACCACCAGGGCCGGTCGAACTTCCGGCTGCTGCATCTTGGCTGGATCGACGCCCCGCATCGGCGCCAGCAGCTTTTCAGCCGCCATCCGTCCCATGTCGCGGATCGGCAGGCGCACCGAAGTCAGGTTGGGCCAAACCCGCGCCGCCATCGGCAGATCATCGAAGCCGACGACGGACAGGTCGCGCGGCAGCTCAAGGCCGCGATCTCGCGCCGCCTGCATAACCCCGATGGCCATGTCGTCGTTGAGGGTGAAGATCGCGGTCGGCGGCGTTTCCAGCGCCAAGAGGGCGTGGCCCGCCTCCACACCTGA
Source organism: Brevundimonas sp. KM4 (assembly GCF_000964075.1). NCBI lineage: Bacteria > Pseudomonadati > Pseudomonadota > Alphaproteobacteria > Caulobacterales > Caulobacteraceae > Brevundimonas > Brevundimonas sp. KM4. Next base: position 78,606 of record NZ_JZRG01000021.1, read on the forward strand.
TTCGAACGTATAGGCGCCTTTGAAATCGTAAGCCGGGTCCAGCGGGATCCCGCGTTCGGCCAGAGCGTCCAGGAACCCCTTGCCCCGCACGGCCGACGAACGGAACAGGTCCGGCCCGCGCACCAGACCGATTCGCTTGTGTCCCAGGTCGGCCAGATGCCCCGCCGCCTCAGCCGCGCCGATCCAGTCATTGGTGACCACCATCGCCTGAGGTTCATCCAACGCCACCGAAGCGATGCGGACATAGGGGCAGTCGAGATCGCGCAGCAGGTCGATGACCTGTTCGTCCTCGGACACCGACGGCGGCATGATGACGCCATACAGACGTTGGCGCTCGACGAAGCCCCTGATGTCTTCCAGCAGGGTAGGGGAGTTGCGATTGCAAGGATGAACGACCAGTTCCAGGCCGGACCCTTTCAGCGCATCCAGCACGCCCTGCTGCATGTTCACGACGTAGGTCGGGCTGGGGTTGTCGTAGATCAGACCGACCAGGAACGAGCGTCGAAAGGCCAGGCCGCGCGCCTGTGGATCAGGCGTGAATCCCAGAGCCTTGATGACGGCGTTGACCTTTTCGCGCGTGTCTTCCTTGACGAACGGCGACTGATTGATGACCCGCGAGACGGTCTTCTTGGAGACCTGCGCCTCACGGGCGACATCGTTTATAGTTGCCCGCTTGCCCGGCTTGCCGGATCGCGGATCGTCTTGAGCCAAGGTTCGGCTCCTTCCCTATGTGCAGCTTGAAGGCATAGCCGCGACTCGCGGCCGACGCCATGGGGCTCCGTTAAAGCGCATTGACACCGGTTTCCTTCGTCGCTCTTATCGGAGCCTATTCACGAGGCGACACCTTTGACTTCGACCCCCTCTCTTGCGAGCCAGGACGACGCGCTGTCGGCCGACCCGGCGGCGATCGCACAGCAGTTCGTCGCCGCGCGTCTGGCGGCGCGCAGCACGCCCGACTATCCGGGCGTGATCCCTCAAAGCATGGCCGAATCCTACGCCATCCAGGACGTCGCCATCGGTCTGTTTCCCGATGAGGTCGTGGGCTGGAAGGTGGGCGGTGTCCCGCCCGAGCAGCAGCCGAAGCTGGGGATCCATCGTCTGGCCGGCGCCATTTTCGCGCGCAACGTCTGGCCGGCGCCCGGCGATACGGTCGTGCCTTTGCCCGAAATCGAGGGCGGGTTCGCGGCGGTGGAGGCTGAGTTCATTGCTCGGATCGGCGCCGACGCCGATCCAGCCAAGACCGACTGGACCATCGAAGACGCCATGGGCGTCGTGGACAAGGTCTTCATCGGCGTCGAGCTGGCCGGCAGTCCGCTTTCGACGATCAACGACCTGGGCTCCGCCGTCGTCGCCTCCGATTTCGGCAACAATGGCGGACTGATGATCGGTCCCGAGGTCGAGAACTGGCGAGAGCGTCTGGACGGCATCGAGGTCGAGACGGTGATCAATGGCGCCAGCGTCGGCACGGGCGGGTCGCAATCCCTAGCGGGCGGCGCGATGGAATCCGTGCGGTTTCTGCTGGAACATTGCGCGCGCTGGGGCCGCCCGCTGAAGGCGGGCACGCTGGTTTCGACCGGCGCTGTCACCGGCGTCCACCGTGTTCACGCGGGCGACGAGGCCGTGTGCATCTTCAAGGGTATCGCAGAACTTCACTGTTCGGTCGTCAGGGCCGAAGCTCAGTAACATCATCGGACGCCTACCCCGCCGCCGTTCAGGGACGGAAAAGAGCAGGGACGCGTCGAGGAATATTCAGGAACGGGTTTTCATAACCATGTCAGACGCTTCCGTCAGGCCGCCTCTCCAGATCAAGGCGCCGTCACCGGGCAAGTACCGGTGGCTGATCATGTGGCTGCTGTTCGCGGCCATGGTCATCAACTACGTCGACCGCCAGATGATCGGATTCCTCAAGCCGACGCTGTCAGCTGAATTCGGCTGGTCCGAGACGGACTATGCCGACATCGTCTTCTGGTTCCAGGCGTCCTACGCCGTCGCCTACCTGTTGTGGGGCCGGATCATGGACCGGATCGGCGCGCGTTGGGGGCTGGGGATCGCCTTCGGCATCTGGCAGATCGGTCATATCATGCACGGTGCAGCGCGAGACCTGTCACACTTCATGATGGCGCGGATGGTCCTTGGCGTCGGTGAGGCCGGCGGTTTCCCTGGCGGGATCAAGGCGGTCGCAGAGTGGTTTCCCAAAAAGGAACGCGCCTTCGCCACGGGCCTGTTCAACGCCGGCACCAACATCGGCGCCATTGTCACCCCTCTGATCGTTCCGGGCCTCGTGCTGGCCTTCGGCTGGCAGATGGCCTTCGTCATCACCGGGGCCTTGGGCCTGATCTGGCTGCCGATCTGGCTCTTGGTCTATCGCAAGCCGCGCGAGCAGAAGAAGCTGTCCGCGGCTGAGCTGGCCTATATCGAGCAGGACCCGGCCGACGTTGTCGAAAAGGTCAAATGGACCAAACTGCTGACGGTCAAGGAAACCTGGGCCTACGCCCTGGGAAAGTTCCTGATCGATCCGATCTGGTGGATGTTCCTGTTCTGGCTGCCGGACTTCCTGGGCAAGACCTATGGGCTGGATCTGAAGACCTTCGGCCCGCCGCTGGTCGCCATCTATCTCCTGTCCGACATCGGCTCGGTTGGTGGGGGCTGGCTGTCGTCGCGCTTCATGCATAGGGGCATGAGCATCAACAAGGCTCGCAAGATCACCATGTTGATCTGCGCCCTGTGCGCCGTGCCGGTGGCCTTCGCGGCTGAGGCGTCAAACCTTTGGCTCGCGGTCGGCATCATCGGATTGGCGACGGCCGCGCACCAGGGCTTTTCGGCCAATCTCTATGCGCTGCCGGGCGATGTCTTCCCCCGCTCGGCGGTGGGCTCGGTCGTCGGCATCGGCGGAATGCTGGGCGCCATCGGCGGCATGGCCATGGCCAAATACGCCGGCTACGTCCTGGAGAAGATCGGCACCTATACGCCCATCTTCATCGTGGCGGCCTCGGCCTATCTGATCGCGCTTCTGGTCATTCACCTGATCACGCCGAAATACGAACTGGCCAAGGTCTGACGAAAGGCTGCGTGGCTCAGCGCCGCGACGTCATCAAGGATTGCGGCCGGGCGAGCGATCGTCCGGCCGTCGTCTTTGCAGGAAGAGAGAACCGTGATGGATGTGGAACGCAGGACGCTTTTAGGTCTGGCGATGGGGGCCGTGGTTGGCGCATCCGGGGCGCGGGCGCAGACAGTGGCGGACGGCGGCCGCGCCGGTCCGGCCGACCCAACCGAGATCATCCGCCTATGGCCCGCCGGCGCGCCGGGCGGGCAGGGTGTGACCGTCACCCCCGTCGTGCCAGAGCGGTCGACCGATCCCGCCTTTCACGACCGCTACGCCCAGTACACCACCGATCCGATCCTGACCGTCTTTCGCCCCGAGCGGCCGAACGGTTCGGCGATGCTTCTTATCCCCGGCGGCGGCTATCGCTGGGCTGTGCTGGACAAGGAAGGGTATGACGTCGCGCGCGTCTTCGCCGCCAGCGGCACGACCTGTTTCGTCCTGCGCTATCGCCTGCCGGCTGACGGCTGGGCGGCCGGGGCCGACGCACCCCTTCAGGACGCACAGCGTGCGGTCCGTGTGATCCGCAGCCGCGCCGCTGACTATGGCGTCGATCCGCAGAAGATCGCCGTGCTGGGCGCCTCGGCTGGCGGCCATCTGGCGGGGCTGGCCAGCGCCCGGACGGACGCGACCTACGAACCGATCGACGCGGCCGACACGGTTTCATTGCGACCCGATCTGACCGTTCTGATGTATCCGGTCGCGACCATGGCGGACCCGTACGTCCACGCCGGATCGCGGACGCATCTGCTGGGCGATAGGCCGTCGGCCGAGCGGATCGCAGCCTATTCTCTGGAGCAGATGGAGTGGCGCAATGCAGCGCCCGTCTTCCTGCTGCACGCCATGGACGACGCGTCCGTGCCGGTGGAGAACAGCCTGCAACTGCTGGCCGCGCTCAAAGCCGCCGCTGTCCCGACCGAGGCGCATCTGTTCCAGGAAGGCGGCCACGGTTTCGGCGTCCGCCTGATCCAGGGCAAGCCCGCCCAGGTCTGGCCCGATCTGGTTCGCGCCTGGGCCGCCCGGCTGGATTTTCCGCTCTAGGTTCCCGGCTGGATATAGGGAATGGCCGAGAAGAAGGCCCGCTCGTCGCCGCGCGGATCATCGGCCATGCGCGGCTGGACATCCATCAACATCGTCTGGCGACGGGGCAGCTCATAGCGGTCCCAGCGCGGCAGTCCGGCATGGTTCGGATCGCCGTCGCGGCCCAGGGCGATGAAGGCGTCGCTTATGCGATCCGCCAGCGTTTGCGCGCCCGGCCCGCGCGTCCGCGAGCCGGGCGCCTCGACATTGTCGAACACCAACGGAATGTCGGCGGTATGGAAGGCGCCCCGGCGGCCCGAGGCCAGTTCGCCAGGGAAGTCGAGTTGATAGACCCAGGCGGGTGCGCCGGCCTTGGCCCGCTCTTCGGCCTCGATCACCGCGCCGCGCCAGGACCGCCCGGCCGTCGTCGCGGCGATCAGCACCTGGTCGGGCGACCATTCGGGATGCATGGCGCGATAGCCGGCGATCACGGCTTCGGGCGTGATGTCGATCCGCATGACGCCGGGCGACAGCCGCGCCGCCAAGGTGTCCCACGTCAGGCCGACGTTTTTCGGATCGTTGCCCATAAATCCTAGGGTTTCTTCGCGCGTATTGCCGATGATCATGGGGATTGATCGGCCCAGCGGCGCCGCATCGGGATAGAAGGGGTGGCGGGGCAGGGTGCGGAAATCCAGCACCGGCCCGAAATACAGGCCGCCAAAGCCCAGGATCGGATCCTCGGCGCTCTGCGCTTCGAGCAGCCGCTCGACCGGCATCGTCGCCGCCTCGGCCACCCGATCCGGCGTCAGGCCCAGAGCCTTCAGCCATGTCGTGGCTCGCATCGTGGCGTTGATCGGCCCGGAGGCGGTCACCTGCTGACCACTCATGGTCGCGGCGCGGTGGAACAGACCTTGCGCCGCCGGCGTCGCCATCAGGGTGGCGATCTTCGCGCCCCCGCCGGACTGACCGAACAGCATCACCCTGGACGGATCGCCGCCGAACGCTGCGATATTGTCGCGTACCCACTGAAGCGCCAGAATCAGATCCAACTGGCCGACGTTGCCCGAATCTTCGAACCCCTGCGCCAATCGCGCCAGATAGGCATAGCCGAAGACATTCAGCCGGTGGTTCAGCGTCACCACCACGACATCGCCGCGCGCCGCCAGACGCGTGCCGTCATACAGCGGGTCCGATCCCGATCCGCTCGAATAGGCGCCGCCGTGGATATAGACCATCACCGGTCGCCGACCCGCGTCGGTCCCCGGCGTCCAGACGTTCAGGAACAGACAGTCTTCACTTTGATTCGGCTCATCGCCGCGCTGCGGACTAGCCGCGCCGTAACGTGTTGCACGAACCGGGTCGCGCCAAGGCGTCGGCTTTTCTGGTGGTTGGAACCGCCGCGTCGGCGCTCCATATCGCACGCCTCTGAAGACGCTGACTCCCTCCCGTCGCAGACCGATCACCGGTCCTGCGGTTGTCATCACGCGATCTGGCGCAGTCGCCGCAAGAACGCCGGAGGGCGCCGAAAGCAGACCTGCGATCGCCATGCTGCTCAGCAGCGCCTTACGTCGCGTGATCATCGGTCGTCGCCCATCTGCCATCCAACGAGAGCGACCATGACACCGGTATCATGATCATTCAATGCGCAATGCCTGCGAGATCGAGATGCAGGCGTAGACACCCGACGACAAAGGCCGAAGCCTCGTTTCGATGATGTTGGAACTTGGCCTAGGCCTTTGTCAGGCCGGTGGCGGAGAGGGTGGGAAAAAGATGCCCATGGCCACACTTGCGTTAAGGTGTTGATTTATCACGGTAGACTAAGCCGGCTGGGGATCAAGAAGTGGTACCATCTGCGGTACCATTTGAAGAACCAATCCCGACCGCGCCGTTGGAAGCGTCCGCTATCAAGAACGGTTTTGGCAGGGGCAAATGCACCAACAGCGGATATTTGCCGTGGGCTGAAAAGCCAAACTCAGATTGATCGGGATCCCAGGTCCGCGTAGCCCCCAAAGCGGTCGAACCCCACCGCTTCGTCCCAGTTTTGTTGTGAGTCACCACTCAAATTGACCGTCGCTGTTCGCAACAAACTGGCCGTATTGCGAATCGAGTGGACGGACATCACTCCGGCTTTTGCACCAAGCCCGTGATGATGGGGATAGAGCAGCAAAAGTTCCGGGCACTGATAGAGCTGGCTGTAGGCCATCATCTGATAAACGTCTGCTTGGCTCACGCCTTGCCTGGGGTCCTCGACCGCCCGGCTGATGCGCTTCCATTTCGTGTCGATGATCAGCTCAACCCCGCCCTTCCGTTTCACGAGGATGTCCGGCTTGGTCATGAAGCGGCTCGTTCCCGTCTCCATGTCTTCGAGACAGTAGAGGCGGCCCCCTTGGGCGTGGATTGTCAGTCCAGTTCCGCTGAACGCTCGCTTGAGGCTTCGGGCCACATAGGCTTCGAAGAGGCGGCTCATATCGAATGTGAGGGAGAACCCATTCTGTGGGCCGCTAGATGTGGTCTGGAAGCGGTCGCCCAGGAGTAGCCGGGCCAGCTCTACCAGCTCCCGCCAACGGTTGTTTGTGCGGTCTAGGATCAGGCTGTCCCACCCCAACGCGCTGGGCCGTAAGTTACAAATGTCGGCATAGAAGAAGGCGAGTTCGCGCAGGCGGCGCTGGTTCTCAGCCGACGCGGAGACGCGGATCAGTCGCTCTACCGTCGCCTTCATGATCTGATTCAGCAGGATGTCGGGCGACAAGTCATCGTAACGGCAGGCCAGGCGGTTGGGGCGAGCAATCAAAGTGGTGAACTGACGCGTGACGTCAAACTGACCGCGCAAGGCCGTTAGATCGTCTTCGTGCGCCAGATAACGGCGCGGCATGCCTTTGCGGACTTGATCGGCTAATTTGCGAGCGAACAGGCCGATCAAGATTTCGAGCAGGGTTTCCTTCTGCCAATTCATTTCCGTCATGGCGCCGGAGGCAATGTTGAGGTCGAGAGCAACTGACAGCATGTGGACCAGACGGTGACGAATCTGGCCGTGAGTCGTGGTCCCCTTCGCCTCGGGCACATCGATCTTGGGCAGAATCTCCAGCGTGACGCCATCGGCGGCCAGCACGCCGACCACCTGCCGCGCGCCCAAAGCGCAACGGCCATGCGTCAAGATGCTGCCGCCGTCCTTGCCGCCCAGTGGGGATGTTCGCGCGACCGCCACTAGGCGATCGGCGGCGTCCTCACAGATGGCGTCAGCGCCATCGCCGTAAGGCAGAGAACCCCATTCCAGGACGGTGCGGCGGATCAAGCGAAGTCCACATAGGCGTCGGCCGCGAAGTGTCCCCGCACCGTCCACCGCCAGCGCGTCTCGCCGCCCTCGAAGTCAGAACCAGTGGGCGGCCTTAACTCCGTGCGCGCCAGGAACCGGCCCGGCCTCCTCGTGTCCGCGTCGCCGAGCACTAGAGCGACCTTGCTCCAGTCCTCGTAAAAATACTCCGCCAGCAGCGGGATGATCTTATGGCGCATCACGGCGTCCAGGTCCTTCCGAGAGGCGCACTTGATGAGATACGCGTGACCGATCTGATGTTCGCGATCGAACAGATACTCGATCCTATCATTCAGCGTCCGAAGCAGCTTGCCGAGATCGACCCCGCAATTTGCGCTGGCTGTTTTCAGTGCGGGCAAGTCCGGGTCCGGCATTAACTCACGGAAGTCGAAGCGACGACGAAGCGCCGTGTCGAGGAGAGCAATTGAGCGATCGGCGGTGTTCATCGTGCCAATGACGTGCAGGTTGGCAGGCACGCCGAAGGCCTCCTTGGAGTACGGCAGACGCACCCTCAAGCCTCCGCCGTCTGGCGTAATCCGCTTGTCTGGCTCCAGCAGAGTGATCAGTTCGCCAAACACCTTCGAGATGTTGGCCCGGTTGATCTCGTCGATGATCAAGACGAACGCTTCCGCCGGGCCGCCAGATCCCTCACTCGTGGAAATCAGGCGCTCCAGAGCGGCGAGGTTGAGATCAGCGCGGCTTAGCTCATAAATGCTTTTCATCATGAACCGCTTATTGTTGAGCAGTTCCTGAACCGGCAGGCCGGCCGCGTCGGACCAGAGCCAGTTGACTGCTCTCCGGTGTGCGTAGTCGCCGTCTGAACGGGGAGCGAACTCATAGTCCCCGCTGACCTCGCCGATGGCACGAAACGTTCCATTTCCTTTCGAGATGACGACCAGGTCGCCACGCCTCATCGAATTACGGAACTTGTCGTGGAACTGCACCCAGCCGCTATGCGCCGTCGGGACGACACCGGGCGGCGGCGATTGGCGCCAAGCATCCATAATCGCCTGACGATCCGAAAACCTTGCGTCGCTCCAGTCCAAATCGCCATAGCCCAACAGCGTGTAACCCTTCGCCAGGGCCTCTTCGAACAAGTAGGCGTCATCTGGATTCGAGGCCTCTCCGATCGACATTTTGAATACGCGCCGGCCAGTCAGGTCGAAGCTCTTGCCGGCGGAGCCCTTGCTGGCGGCGGCGCGCGTGGCGATGCGATGGAAAACGCCGGGGCTGATCTCTAGGCGGAAGCCAGATTTCTCATCATCGCCGTCCCCATCGCTACTGGAAACGGGCGGGCGCAGGCCTTCGACGAAGTCCTCGTAGCTGTAGGACTGGTGGAAGGTCACGAACTCCACCTGCCGCGCGTCGACCAGCCGCCGGTATTCACGTTCGACGGCGGTTCGGTCATCGCAGTTCACGTCAGGTGAACATAGCTTCACCGCCTCCCGCGCGGTGGCGAAGGTCTTTCCAGTGCCTGGGGGACCGTAGAGAATGAGATTGGTGGAACGGGTCGCCATCGTCATGGCTCCCTGCGAAAGCTTGGCTTGGGGAGCTGCCGTCGCCACTGCTGACGACAGCGCGAAGACGAAGTTGGTGGTAGAGCTGTTCTCTGGCCCGGTGACAACCGGCTCCCCCACGCCCGCGAGGTTGCGGAACAGGCGGCCCCGCAGTGCTTGGCATACGTTGGCGTGGGCGTTGCTCAATTCCAGCGCATTGTGCACATCGCCAGCGCGAATTGTGACACTGGACACGCCATTGTCCCGAGCCGGTTGAATGAAGTGCTCCAGTGCAAACTGGCGAATGCGGTCGGCGTCGCTGTCAGTCATGCCGGCTCCCGATCGATAATCGCGGTAGTGCTTGAGAAAGGTGGGTAGGTTCGCCAGGCGGTTGCCGGGATTTTCAGACCGAGGAAACAGCAGCAAGTAGGCCGTCCCACCTGCCTTGTGGTCGGCAATTAGGCCTCGCATCGCCTCGGTGACCGACGCCAATTTGTCAGCCTCGAACGCAGCATCGAGATCGGCGAACGGGAGGCCCAGACCCCCCAAGTGCTTCTCGATGGTCTTGAGGTAGCTGATCCGGGTCTCGATACCGGTCGGCGCATTCCCCCGCGCCAGCAGCATTTGCTTGAACCCCACCTCGTCCATTGTCTTGCCTTGTCCTCCTCGGACGTCAGTTTTGATCGTCTGCCGCGTGTCGAGGATTTGTTTTACCTGATTAGCCCTGCCACAATCTGCCGTAGCCCGCTAAGGTCAATCACCAATAATCGTTGGCGTTTTTATGAGTCTCATCAAATCCAAGAAGCGGGTCGCAGACCATGGGGAAGTCTTTACGCCCTCCTGGCTGGTCGAGCGCATGCTCGATCTGGTTAAGGGCGAGAGTGAGCGCATCGATTCCCGTTTCCTGGAACCCGCCTGCGGGAGCGGCAACTTTCTGGTCCGTATCCTTGCGCGCAAGCTGGATACGGTCGAGGTAAAGTATGGCCGGTCCAAGTTCGAGAAGCGTATATACGGACTGGTCGCCGTGGCCTCCTGCTATGGCATCGAGTTACTGGCCGACAACATCGCCGAGTGCCGGGCCAACATGCTGGCGTTGTTCTGCGACTATATGGGCGTGCCGCCGGACGAAGAACTGTATCATGCTGCCTCGCACATCCTGTCGCTTAACCTGATCCATGGCGACGCCTTGTCGATGCTAGCAGCGCACGGCGGCCCGATCACCTTTGTCGAATGGGCTTATATCGGTGCGGGCAAGTTTCAGCGCCGGGATTTTCGTCTCGATACCCTCACCAAAGCGGCTGGCCTACGTGAGGAGGGCTCCCTGTTCCAGCACCTCGGAAAGCATGAGGTGTTCCAGCCCGTGAAGACTTGGCCGCCGATGACCATGCGTGAGCTGTCGGTTCGTGATCAAACGCCGGAGGGCGCCGCCGCATGACTGATACCGCGCCCTTCGCCCTTCTGAAGCGCAATCCCGATGTCCTGACCTGCATTGCTAACCTGTCGAACGACGAGGTGTTCACCCCGCCAGAGTTCGCGCAACAGATGCTCGATACCCTGGCCAAGGGCTGGGCCAGCGCCCACGACGGTGCGAACATCTGGGCAAACAGCCGCGTCACGTTCTTGGATCCCTGCACCAAGTCGGGCGTCTTCCTGCGCGAGATTGTCAGACGGTGCTGTCAGGTTAACCGGGTGCGGATGAAGTTCGCCTAACTCTGGCCGATCTAAGCGACCGCCCTCGCCCAAGCGGCGTCCGCCTCGGCGCGGAAGCGGCGAAGGGTCGGGCGGCTGATCAGATGACGCTGGACGTTGAAGGTATTGTAGATCGCGGCGTGGATGGTGAGGAATCGCTGGGCTGAAGCTTGAGATTTGAAGCCCTGTTGTTGCCGTTCTCGTCGTCGGATCGGCAGATGTGAGTTCTCGATCCGATTGTTTTCTCTGAGGCAGCCCGGTCGGTGGATCTGAGCGAGACCAAGCTCTCGAAGCGCCGCGCCGTAGGACAGCAGGCCATCGGTCGTGATCTTTTCCGGCTCAATGGGCTGGTTGCGCAGCAGGCGCCCCAGCAGTGCCAACGCCGCTTCCGTATTCCTTCGTCGCTGAACGACGAGGTCGAGAACTTCGCCTTCGTCATCGACGGCGCGCCACAGATACATCCGTCGGCCACCGATCCAGCAGACCATTTCGTCAAGATGCCAGCGTGGCGACGGCGTCGGCCGGCGCCTCTTCAGCCGTCGAGCGATCAGCGGTCCGAACTTGATCGTCCAGCAGCGGATGGTCTCGTAGCTGACATCCACGCCCCGTGCCGCGAGAAGCTCTTCAACGTCGCGAAGGCTCAGGCTGAAGCGAAAGTAAAGCCAGTGATCTTCCCCCGTAAAAGTGGA
>NZ_JZRG01000022.1:0-125428 GCF_000964075.1 Brevundimonas sp. KM4
TCCACCAAACCGAGGGAGGATCACTGGATCAGCAGACTGTAGCCATAGGCCAGCAGGTCGTAGCTCAGACCGCGCGCGAAGCGGGGACCGCCTGCGGGAACCCGGCCATTACGCCAGACCATGGAGCGGGCCTGACCCTTTGCGAGCAATTGATCGCGGAAGCCCTGTTCGGTAGCGCGTCTTACTGCGGCGGTGATCGCATCGATATTAGACGGCATTCGCGATGACCGTGTCGAAAACGTTGCGGATGAACTCTTGGTGCGCCGGGATACGGAAGTTCACGGCCATTTGGCTCACACCGCCCGCGTAGTTCTCCAGGTCGGTAGTGAGGAAATTGGCGGCGGCGTTTCCAGTGAAGGTGAAGAGCAGATGCTGCACCTGGTTGAGAGCGATGCCGCCTTCCAGCGTTGCGTCTTCGATCAGGTCACAGGTGTGCTCGTCGCCAGCCGCCAGGTATTTTTCCGACATGAACAGAAGAGCATGGGGGGTTGGGCGCTCATCCGCCGAGGCGAGCGCTTCGCGCGCGTTTGTAATGACGGCTGTTCCCATCGCGGCCCCGCTCTTGGCTTCGCCTTTCAGGAAAAGTGGTCGACCGTCATCGGCTTCCGCGATGCCGATGAGATCATCGCCGCGCATCGCCATGTTGCGATGGTCTTTCCATTGCAGACGATAGACACCGATGTCGTACACGGTGAACTCGTTGACGTAGGCGGTACCCAGTATCTCGCCGAGATCGCCGGATCGGATTTGCTTGCTGGTCGGTAAGCGGGCTTCAATCAGGGCTGCAGCTTGGGGCTTCCCCCGTCGGCGAAGGACCCGAGCGAGCTGGTGAGCGGCGACGTAGTGGTCAGGAATGGTCGCGGCCACTTCTTCCACCCCCTCGGCGAGCCGGCCCGCCTTTACGGTGATCTGATGCAGGTCGTGGGTGCCGACTTTGCTCGAGGCGACGTCACACCAGTTGTTGATGTTGGCCAAACCTGCCTCCCTGACAGTCTTGCGCGCGATCGTAAGCGCTACCGTAAATCGAACTTAGGTCGGAACGCACGCTCTTCATAGCTGCGCGCCTGAGCTCCGCCGCTTCCAGTGTTTGTGGGACCTCGGACACGGATATCGAGCGTTATCAGTGAATGCGGAAGCCTTTCCGAGTGCCAGCTCGAAAGCTGACGTTGACAATTTTCGCTCACAGTCACGAACAGCTGCACCTCACAATGTCTTTGAAGCGCCAACAGCGGTCATTGGCGAAGTTGCGAGAACCAGACATGAGCTTGGGTTCGATGACCGAGCTTAACTGCGCCGATCCCGGCACCTGATTGTGCCGCGATGGCGATGGATGACAAATCGGACGCGGCGTCGACCGGAACGCCCTCCGCCTTTCGTTCGGAATACCGATCGACGAGCTGGACGGCGTGGGGCCGGACCAGAATGGTGAAGCGCACCAGCTCCTCCATCACGTCGACGATCCGCTCATAGTAGGCCGAGGGCTTCATCCGGCCGGCCCCGTCGAACTCCTGGAAGGCCTTGGCCACGCTCGACTGGTTGGGGATGGTGATCATCCGCATCCAGCGGCCCAGAAGGCGCAGGGTGTTGACGGCGTTGAAGCTCTGCGACCCGCCCGACACCTGCATGACGGCGAGGGTCCGGCCCTGCGTCGGGCGCATGCCGCCCTGGCTCAATGGCAGGTGATCGATCTGCAGCTTCATCAGCCCGGAGACCTGGCCATGCCGCTCCGGACTGCACCAGACCATGCCCTCCGACCAGAAGGCGTGCTCGCGCAACTCGCGCACCGCCGGGTGGTCCTCGTCGCCGGGCGAGCCCGGCAGAGGCAGGTCGGAGGGGTCGAAGATGCGGGTCTCGCATCCCATCCGTTGCAGCAGGCGCGCAGCTTCCTCGACGCAGAGCCGCGAATTGGACCGCTCGCGCAGCGATCCATACAAGAGAAGGATCCGCGGCGCCGGGTCGGTCGGGCCCAGTCCCCGGGCGGGTTCGGCGGACAGATACGCCGCGTCCAGAGCCGGCAGGTGATCCGGATCCGGCAGCGAACGCAGGCGGGCGAAGGTCATCAGAGGTCCTTGGTCAGATAGGCGGCCGACGCCGGGCAGACATCCGCGAACTCGCGGGTTCGCCGGATCGCGGCCGGTGCAGACGCCCGATCAGCGACGACGAAGCCGCGCCGGGTGAAGAAGCGCTCGGCCGTCGTGGTGAGCAGATGCAGACGTGCAGCGCCCAGGTCGCCGGCGGCGGTCTCGGCGGCGGCCAGCACCCGACTTCCCAGGCCGCGGGCCTTCTGGTCGGCAAGTACGACCAGGGAGCGCAGCAGCAGGTCGCGCCCCTCCCCTTCCAGCCCGACGTAGCCGATGACCGCGCCGTAGTGATCGGCGCTGAAATAGCGACCGGCGCCGGGCTCGGGCAGACCCGCGCCGCGCAGGGTCGCGATCAGGCCGGCGTCATCCGCGTCCAGGAAATGCAGGACGACCATCAGACGGCGTCCGCCGGCGGAGCCGTATCCGGGAACCAGCGTCGGCCCATCCACAGCGCGACGGACACCAGCAGGATCAGCACCGGCACCTCGACCAGCGGGCCGATGACCGCCGCGAAGGCGACGGGCGACGTCAGGCCGAACGCCGCAATGGCCACCGCGATGGCCAGCTCGAAATTGTTGGAGGCCGCGGTGAAGGCCAGGGCGGTGGTGCGCGGATAGTCGGCCTCGATCAGCTTGCCCATGAGGAAGCTGACCACGAACATGACGAGGAAGTAGATCGTCAGGGGAATGGCGATGCGCAGGGCGTCCAGCGGCAGGGCCACAACCTCGCCGCCCTTGAGGCTGAACATCACCACGATGGTGAACAGCAGGGCGATCAGGGTGATCGGTCCGATGCGCGGCAGAAAGCGCCGCTCGTACCAGTCGGCGCCACGGCGCGCGATCAGGCTGCGACGGGTCAGGAAGCCGGCCAAGAACGGCAGGCCAAGGTAGACGAGCACCGCGCCTGCGATGGTCCAGACGCTGACGTCCACCACGCTGCCCTGCAGGCCGAACAGGGGCGGCAGGACGGTGAGGAAGATCCAGCCATAGAGGCTGAAGAAGAGGATCTGGAAGATCGAGTTGAAGGCGACGAGGCCGGCGACATACTGGTTGTCGCCCCGCGCCAGCTGGTTCCACACCAGCACCATGGCGATGCAGCGCGCCAGGCCGATCAGGATGACGCCGGTCATGTATTCCGGCTGATCGCGCAGGAAGATCACCGCCAGCGCGAACATCAGCACCGGGCCCAGCACCCAGTTCTGGAACAGGGACAGGGCCAGCACCCGCTTGTCGGCGAAGACGCGCGGCAGCTCCTCATACCGGACCTTGGCCAGCGGCGGGTACATCATCAGGATCAGACCGATGGCGATCGGGATGTTGGTCGTGCCGATCGAGAGGCTGTCGACCCAAGTCGGCAGGCCCGGCGCCAGCATCCCCAGAGCCACGCCCAGGCCCATGGCCACGAAGATCCACAGCGTCAGCCAGCGGTCGAGAAAGGACAGGCGACGCGGCGCAGCGCCCGCCACGGGGGTGTCGATCATCGCCTCACCCGCTGGCCGGCGGCGTCGATGACGACCTCGCCGTCCTCCTTGGTGAAAGGCTTGAGGTCGTCGGCGGGCAGGAGGTCCAGAACGGCCTCGGACGGTCGGCACAGACCGACGCCAAGCGGACTGACGACGATCGGGCGATTGAGCAAGATCGGATGGGCCTCGATCGCATCGAGCAACTGATCGTCCGTCAGGCCCGGGTCCGCGAGGCCTAGTTCGGCGAAGGGCGTGCCCTTCTCGCGCAGCAGGTCGCGCAGCGGCTTGCCGGCCCGTTCGGCCAGCCAAGCGACCATGGTCCGCGACGGCGGCGTCTTCAGATACTCGACGACATGCGGCTCGATGCCGACGTGGCGGATGAGGTCGAGCGCGTTGCGCGACGTCCCACAGGCGGGGTTGTGATAGATGACGATGTCCACGGGATCCTCAGGGGCAACAGGGCGCGAGTTCGGCCAGCAAGGGCTCGCAGAGGTCCGCCCTGCCCCCGCAGCAGTCCTTGAGCAGGAAGAGGACCAGGTCGCGAAGCCGGTCCAGGTCGGCCCGGTAGATGATCGACCGGCTGCGGCGCTCCGACTTGATCAGTCCCGCCCGGGTCAGCACGCCGAGATGGGACGACAGGGTGTTGGCCGGAATCGCCAGATGGTTGGAGATGTCACCGGCAGGCAGACCGTCGGGTTCGTGACGCACGAGGAGGCGAAACGCCTCCAGCCGCGTCGATTGCGCCAAGGCGGCGAGAGCGAGAATCGAAACTTCGGTTTCCATATTTCCAAATTAGTCGAAATATGGAAATGTTCAAGCCGCTCGTCTGCGGGTGCGGCATTTCAAGCATCGGTGACGACCTGATCTTTGACGACTGCCGCCTAAAAGATCGCAGAGTAGCGACAGCCGAGTTTAAGGGTCGCTGGGCTATACTCTCCGTCGAGACCATGGACTTTGGCCACGAGGTCGACAGTTGGCCGATTTCGCACGTCTGTCGGTCCGGACGCGGTGCGCTGATCTCGCGATCAGGCGGCGGGAGCCGCCGACGCTCCCTTCTGGGCGAGCCAGGCGTCGATCAGGGTGATTTCGCGCTCCTGCGCCGTGATCACCTCCTGGGCCAGGTTCCGCGCTTGGGCGTCCTTGCCTTGCGCGAGCTCCACACGGGCCATCGAGACGGCGGCGACGTGGTGACCTCGCATCTGCTTCATGAAGTCGATGTCCGCGTCCCCGGTGAAGGCGGGCATCGCCTCCATCATCGTGTTCATCGAGGCCTTGTAGCCTTGGGTGGCGACGGAGTCGCCGGGCGCAGGCGCAGCCATGCCGCCCTCCATTCCGCCATGGGCGTCCGCCGCTGCGGGGGCCTCAGGCGCGGCTACGGCGGGCTCTTCGGCTTGCGGGGAACAGGCCGTAGCCAAGGCGCAGGCGGAGAGGACGAGGCTGATGCGTTTCATGACGGCTCCTTGGGATCCCGACGTTAGCGACCAGGAGGGCCCATTCGTTCCGCCAACTCTACCGTCCGGTCCGCGCCAAGAGCTCGATCAGCTCGCCGGCCTTTGCCTTGCGATCCTCGGGATCGTCGCCGGTCATAGCGCCCATGACGCAGTGGTCGAGGTGATCCCGTAGCACTTCGGTCTCCACGCGATGGAGCGCGGCTCGAACGGCCTGAAGTTGGGTCAGCAAGTCGACGCAATACCGGTCATCTTCAACCATGCGGGAGATTCCCCGCACCTGGCCTTCGATCCGGCTGAGCCTGTTGAGGACTTTGGGTTTCGTGTCGGTTTGCATGGGGCCTGTTCTCCTGAGCACCCCCATATACCCCAGACGGGTATCTTGCGCTATACCCCGCATGGGTATATGTTAGCTCTTCGGTCAGCCGGAGAGAGCGACATGTCCACGCATCCTCACAATCATGCCTCGGGTCACGCCTGCTGTGGGGCGAAGGCCTCGGATGGCGCGGCAACGGTCAAGGATCCCGTCTGCGGCATGTCGGTCGATCCGACGGCCACCGCTCACCGAGCCAGTCATGACGGTCAAAACTATTTCTTCTGCTCGGCGGGGTGCCGGACCAAATTCATCGGCGATCCGATGCGTTACCTGAACCCTCCCGTGGAGGCCGAGCCGGCCGTTCCCGGCGCCATCTACACCTGCCCGATGCACCCCGAGATCCGGCAGGAAGGCCCAGGCTCCTGCCCGATCTGCGGCATGGCGCTTGAGCCGGAGACGGTCACGGCGGAGGCCCCGCCCAACCACGAGCTGATCGACTTCACCAGACGCTTCTGGGTCGGTCTGGTCCTGACCCTGCCGGTCTTCGCCCTGGAAATGGGCGGACACCTGGCCAATCTCCACATGTTCATCCCGGGCCAGATGTCGAACTGGATCCAGTTCGCTTTGGCGACCCCCGTGGTTCTCTGGTGCGGCTGGCCCTTCTTCGAGCGCGGCTGGACATCGCTGCGCACCCGGCGGCTGAATATGTTCACCCTGATCGCCATGGGGGTCGGCGTGGCATGGCTTTACAGCGTCGTGGCCGTCGTCGCGCCAACCCTGTTTCCGCCCGCCTTCCTGAAGGCCGACGGCAGTGCGCCGGTGTATTTCGAGGCGGCGGCGGTCATCACCGTGCTGGTCCTCGTCGGGCAGATTCTGGAACTGCGCGCCCGCGAACAGACGTCGGGCGCGATCCGCGCCCTGCTGGACCTCACGCCCAAGACCGCGCGCCGAATCCGGGCGGACGGCATCGATGAAGATGTCTCGCTTGACCAGATCGCCGTCAGCGACCGCCTGCGGGTAAGGCCCGGAGAGAAGATCCCGGTCGATGGCGAACTCCTGGAGGGTCGGGTCGCTGTCGACGAATCCATGGTGACCGGCGAGTCCATGCCGGTGACCAAGGATGTCGGCGACCGCGTCGTGGCCGGCGCGCTCAACAAGACCGGATCCTTCATCATGCGCGCCGACAAGGTGGGCGCCGACACCCTGCTGGCGCAGATCGTCCAGATGGTGGCCCAGGCCCAGCGCAGTCGCGCCCCGATCCAGCGGCTGGCCGATACGGTCTCCGGATGGTTCGTTCCCACGGTGATCGCGATCGCCCTGCTCGCCGCCGTCGTCTGGGGCCTGGTCGGTCCCGAGCCCCGTTTGTCCTACGCCCTGGTCGCCGCCGTTTCGGTGCTCATCATCGCCTGTCCCTGTGCGTTGGGTCTGGCGACGCCGATCTCGATCATGGTCGGGGTGGGACGTGGCGCCCACGCCGGCGTCCTGATCAAGAACGCCGAGGCGCTCGAACGCTTCGAGAAGGTCGACACTCTCGTTCTGGACAAGACCGGCACCCTGACGGAGGGCCGTCCGTCGGTGACGGCGATCCTGCCCGCCCTCGGCTTCGTGGAAACGGACATCCTGCGTCTTTCGGCCAGCCTCGAGCGGGGCAGCGAACATCCCTTGGCCGACGCAATCGTCCGGGCAGCCAAGGACCGGGACATCCCCCTTACCGAGGCCGCGGACTTCGACAGCCCGGTCGGTCGCGGCGTTCGCGGGACGATTGAGGGCCGCCAGGTCGCCCTGGGCAACACCCGTTTTCTCGGCGAGCTTTCGATCGACGTCTCCGCGCTGGAGCCGAAGGCGGAGGCCCTTCGCCACGACGGCGCCACCGCCATATTCGTGGCGATCGACGGAAAGGCGGCCGGGGTCATCGGCATCGCCGATCCCATCAAGGCCACCACGCCGGCTGCGATCCTCGCGCTGAAAGCGGCCGGTCTGCGGCTGGTGATGATGACCGGGGACAACCGGACGACGGCCGAAGCGGTCGCGCGGCGCCTCGGCATCGACGAAGTCCAGGCGGAGGTTTTGCCGCAGGATAAGGCGTCTGTGGTTCAACAGCTTCGTTCGCAGGGTCGGATCGTCGCCATGGCGGGGGATGGCGTCAACGATGCCCCTGCCCTCGCCGCAGCCGATGTCGGCGTCGCCATGGGGGCGGGTTCGGACGTCGCCATCGAAAGCGCCGGCGTCACCCTGCTGGGCGGAGATCTGCAAGGCATCGTGCGCGCACGGCGTCTGTCCCGCGCGGTGATGGGCAACATCCGCCAAAACCTCGTTTTCGCCTTCGGCTACAACGCCCTTGGCATCCCCGTGGCGGCTGGCCTGCTTTATCCCGTCTTCGGCTGGCTTCTCTCGCCTGCCCTTGCGGCGCTCGCAATGGCGCTCTCCTCGGTCAGCGTCATCGGCAATGCGCTGAGACTGCGCGCGGTGAGGCTTTATTCAGGATAGGCAATCAACAGTCCGCCCACCCACCCAAGGGAGGAACCGGCTGTGACGGGCCGGATTGATTCAGACGCTGACCGCAGTCTCCAGGCTTTCGCAGCGGCAGGCGAAGACGAACTGAAATTTCTGAAGAGGATACGGACGATGTCTCATCAACAGATGGACCACGGCGGGCAAGGCAACGTTCGTGGACTCGGCCCTTATCGGAGCCTGTACCTCGAGTTGGCGCTCGATTTCGTCATTATGTACCTGGTCATGTACACGATGATCGTCACGCTCGGTCACTTCTATCTCAATTTGAACAACGTCTACATGACCCTGATGATGGTCGCGCCGATGGCGGTCCTCATGCTCGTCTTCATGCGGTCCATGTACCCGTCGCGCAAAACGAACCTGGTCATTGGAGCGGTCGCCGTCGTGATCTTCGTCGGCAGCTTCGTCGGCATGCGCACCCAGGCGTTCGTTGGCGACGACGAATTCCTGCGATCGATGATCCCGCACCATTCCGGGGCTGTGTTGATGTGCGAGCAAGCCTCCCTGACCGATCCGGAGATCATCGCCCTGTGCGACGGCATCGTGCGTGGTCAACAGGAGGAGATCGCCCAGATGCAGGCGCTCCTCGAGAAGCGTCGCCGCTGACCCCGGCGTGCGGGGGAAGGCCTCAGCCGCCCCCCGCTTCCTCTTCATGAGGGACGCGGTCGTGTGGCGCGTAGAGAAGCAGAAGGCCGGGACCGGCCAAACGTCTGGAGACTGAGTATGCGTTACTTCAACCCCGCACCCTTCATCGCCGTCGCGGCGGTCGTGGCCTTCGCCGCCGGACCGGCGGCGGCCCACGCTCGCCTGGTCAGCGCCACCCCGGCGCCCGACTCCACCGTGGCCGCGACCCGGACGCTGACCCTGACCTTCAGCGAACGCAGCGTTCCCGCCTTTTCCGGCTTCGACGTCGTCAATGCGGCGGAGGAGAAGATCGCGATCCGCACCTCGGTCGCCGAGGACGGCAGGACCCTCACGGGCGCGCTGGCTCGCCCGCTGGCCGCCGGCGCCTACCGTGTCGACTGGCGTATCGCCTCGAGCGACGGCCACCGCATGACGGGATCCTACACCTTCACGGTGCGCTGACGCCGTGCTGGAAGTCGCGGTCATCGCGCTTCGTTGGCTTCAATACGGCGGCGGCGTCGTCCTTCTCGGCGCGCCGCTGTTCCTTCTCTACAGCTTTAAATACGCCGACGCGCCGAACCTGGAATGGTCGCGACCGACATTGCGCCTCGCGGCGATCATCGTCGCGCTCGGCTCGCTCGCCGCCCTGGTGGCCCAGACTGCCGTCTTGGCGGGGTCGCTGAGCGAAGCCGTGAAACCCGCGTCTCTGTCCTTTATGGTCACCGGCACAGCCCTGGGCATGGCGATGGTCGTGCGGGCCGCCGCCGCCTTGCTTGGGCTTGTCGCCTTGGTCGCCCTGAAACCCGGTCGCGGGCTCTGGAGCGTGACGGCCGCCTTGGGTCTGATCGTGGCCGCCAGCTTCGCATGGACGGGTCACGGCGCGGCCACCGAGGGTCCGGGCGGGCCCATCCATCTTGTCGCCAACATCATTCACGCGGTGGCAGCGGCCTTGTGGCTGGGCGCCCTGGCGGCGTTGACGGCCCTGCTTCTGCGCCGAGCCGGTCCGGACGACTTTGCAATCCATCGCGCCCTGCATGGCTTCGCCGGCCTTGGAACGCTCGCGGTCCTGTTGCTGGTGCTGACCGGTCTCGTGAACAGCTGGTTCCTGATCGGTCCCGAGCGCGTGGCGTCGATCGCGGGCAACCTCTACGGCCAGCTTCTGGTCGCCAAGCTCGTCCTCTTCGGTTTGATGCTTGCGCTGGCGGCGAGCAACCGGTTCCGGCTGACGCCGACACTGGGCTATGCGCTGGAGACGGGCCAACCCTCCGTCGCCGCCATGAGCGCGCTCCGGCGCAGCCTGTTGATCGAAACGGGTCTGGGACTCGCCCTGATTGGCGTCGTGGCGGTCATGGGAACCCTGCCGCCCCCGGCGTCTCTGTAGGCTCGATTGCGATGATCAAAATGAGATCGTCGCTCCGCCGACCGTTGAAGTATGATCAGACAATGCCGTTCCTGCGTCATGACCTCCTCCGACTGACGACCGCGCTGCTCGCGGCGTTTGCCGTGCTGTTCGTGTCCACCGCTTCGATCGCCTGCGAAGCTCCGGTCGATCAGGATATGGCGTCCATGTCGATGAGCGGCGACGGCGTCCCGTGCGAGCCGAAGACCGTCAGGATCTCGTGCCATAAGGCGTGTCTGGCCATCTGCCAGGGCCTTGTCCCCCAAGGCGGTGAATCCACCCCCGCACGGGTCTATGCGTCTGTCCTTTATCCATCCCTTGATGCGCGGCATGCCGATTTCACCGTGGAGGCGGACGACCCGCCCCCACGACGCTGATCCTGTTGAAGATGACCGGACTCATTCAATCAAACAGAGATCAAAACCATGAAACGCACTCTCACCCTCGCAGCCCTGGTGCTGCTGGCTTCCGGTTCAGCCGCCTTCGCGGCCGCGCCGGACGCCGTGGCGCAGGCCGTATGCGCTTGCTGCGACGCTATCGCAGCCTGCGCGGAAGCCTGCACCTGCTGCTGATCGTATTATCGGGAAGACGCCCGCCCGCGAGGGCGGGCGTCTTCCCGATGTTCCTCACCGACGTCGCAGGGCCGGCGACCCGCTGGCGCGGGCCTGAGCGTCAGCCGGGCGCGCGCGACGACCAGTGAATGTGGTGGATGCGCCAGCCGTCGGCATGGCGTTTGAGGACCATGGTTTCGGTCGTCAGGCGGTCTACGGCGCGGCCCTTGAATTGGCCCGTGGTGCGGCCTTCGCTGGTGATCCAGGCGATGTCCCCGTCGGCCGATCCCGATCTGCGCGTCACCGTCGCTTCAGAGGCGGCGGCGAAGGCGGCGTCCGAGCCCAGGTGATGGGACGCATACTCGTCGCGCGATCGCTCCGCGCCACCCTCCTCGAAGATCATCACATCCGGCGCCATAATTGCCAGGGCGACGTTCGTGTCGCCGGCCTTCAGGGCGACGTGAAAGGCGTCGACGGCCGCCGCCGCGTCCGCAGCTTCCGCGGCGACCGAGCCGGCGGCTTGGGCATGCCCGTGGGCGTGGTCCTGGGCGAAGGCGGGTGTCGCCGAAAGCACGGCGAGCGACAGGACGAGGGCGAGAGAGGTGCGGGACATGGCGAACTCCGGATTGTGGGTGATCTGAACGGGCTGAGCGCGATCTGCGTCAGGCCGGCGGGTTGTGGCGGGCGAACACGCGGGTCGCGCCCGAGCGAAGCACCAGCAGGGTGTCGTAGGGCTCCTTGCGCCCCTGCGGCGTCTCCATGCCGGGCGAACCGAGCGGCATGCCCGGGACCGCGACGCCCACCGCCGCCGGTCGCTCGGTCAGCAGTCGAATGACGTCCGGGGCCGGCACATGACCCTCGACCAGATAGCCATCGATCAGACCGGTATGACAGGAGGCGAGCGCGTCCGGCATGCCCCGGCTGCTCCGGACCGATTGAAGGCTTGGAAGGATGGTGATGGTGGTGGTGAAGCCCGCCTGGCGCATGTGCGCGATCCAGGCGTCGCAGCAGGCGCAGGTGGGCGTCTTGAAGACCGTGAGGTTTCTGGACGGACGGGTCTTGGCGCAGGCGGACCCGCCCATGCCGATGAAGACGGCCGCGCCCATGAGTAGACGACGGTTCAGATTGGCGGGATTCAAAAGGGTTCTCCCTGATCGCTGTGGACGGATCGCTGCGCCTCGACAGGGTCGGCGCGCTGCGGCGCCAGCCGCGCCCGCAACCACCGTCGGCCAGGCTGCTCGACGAAGACATGGATGGCGGCCGCGGCGGCGAGCGTCAACACAAGCATGGCGGCCAGTTCGACCAGGCCCATTCGATAGTCCGCACCCCAGCCGGAGAACGCCTGCGCCGCATTGCGCCACACCATCAGGATGGGGATGTGGACGAGATAGAGGGCGAACGACGCTTCGCCGGCGAACAGAAGGACGGGGTGAGACAGGAAGGTCCGGACCGGAGCCTTGGCCAACAGGGCGAGCGACAGGATGAAGAGACCGGCCGCCGCCACGATGACCCGGTCGTCAGCGCCGATCTGCATGAGGGTCAGCAGCAGGGTTGTGGCGACCAGGGCGCCCATGAGGGACATTCGCGGCGAAGGCGTCCAGCGCTGACCGAGATAGTAGAGGCCAATGCCGTAGAGGAATTCGGGAATGATGCGCAGGATGCCCAGGCTGTCCTCCGCCCGTGGCAGGACCCGCCCGAACTGCGTCCGGTAAAAGGCGTCAAGCGCGACGAACAGCAGCGCGGAGAGTGCGATCAGAGCCCACGGCCTCGACCGCAGGCGGAGGGCGACAGCAGCGTAGGCCGGGAAGACCAGATAGGCGAACCATTCGGCAGACAGCGACCAGGCTGGTCCGTTCCAGAGCGCCACGGTTTCGCGCGGAAACCAGGCCTGAACGAGCAGCAGAGTGCCCGCGAAATCGGCGGGATTGAATCGGCCTGGCTCCAGACCGACGCCGACCATCGGGGCGATCAATACAAGCCCGAGCATGGCCAGGAGGATGAACAGGTGAGCCGGATAGATTCGGGCGAACCGAGCTGCCAGAAACCGCTTGTAGTCGGGCGCGCCGTTCCCTTGCAGATAGACGTGCGTGAGGATGAAGCCCGACAGGATGAAGAAGACATCCACGCCGAGCCGGGCGCGGTTCAGCAGGCCCGCGCTCTCCGCAGGCAAGGTCCAGTAAAGCTGGAAATGGAAGAGCACGACGCCGAGCGCGAGGAAAAACCTCACGCTGGTGAGGGGATCGAGCACGTCCGGGAAGGGAGCCCGGGCGGGGGACCTGTCGCTCACATCGATCCCCCTGGACGACACGGCTATTCCGGTCGTTCTCTGGTATCTACGCGGGGCCGGACCTTTCCCCTCATGAGGGGAAGCTCAAACCGGCGCGTATGGAGGGGGGGGCGTGAGGCAGGTGCGCAATGACTGACGACATCGAAAGACTGATCGGAGCGGCTGCGCCCGGCGACGCTTCACGGCTTGCGGGCGTGGAGGACGCCGTCTGGTCCCGGATTGGCGAGCGCCGGGATCGCGCCCGAATGGGTCAGGTGCGGATCGCCGCCGTGGCGATCGCCCTTGTCGTCGGCGGTGCGAACGGCGGTCTGATGCTCATGACCCCACGGCCAGAGCCTTCAGAGCTGCGTATCTTCACGGTGTCAGCCGGCCTGTCACCTATGGCCAGCCTGGATGTTTGGGGATGAGGGCGACGTGGAAGTCGATCGTCGCCACGGCGATCTTGGCGGCGCTCGCCAGCGGGGCAGCGACCTGGGCGAGCGCGACCTGGATCATGCGCGAGCGCCAGCCGCCGAGCCTGCACAGCGTCGTCCATGAAAAACTCGACCTCAGCGAGGAGCAGGACCGCCGTCTAGACGTCATTGAAGCCCGCTTCGCCGTGCGTCGCCCGGCACTGGAGGCAGAGGTTCGTGCCGCCAATCGCGAACTCGCGGCCGCCATCGCCGCAAGCGACGGGGATACGCCGCAGGTCCAGGCGGCTGTCGATCACTTCCATACCGCCATGGGCGATCTGCAGAAGGCGACGATTACCCATGTGTTCGAGATGCGATCCGTTCTGACCCCGGCACAGGCCGAGGTGTTCGACGCGGCCGTCGTCGACGCCGTACGCTACGAAGCCGGCTAAGCGCGGCGCGTGGGGGTTGAAGCCAGCATCGAGGTCCGAGCGGCGGGTGGAGACCGGGCCGCTTTCACTGCCTTGATGACCGCCACCAAGGCCGACCTCTACCGGTTCATTCGCCGCTACGTCGGCGACGAGGCTGAAGCGCATGACGTGCTTCAGGAAACCTATGCCTCAGCGTGGCTCGCCATGCGGCGATATGATCCGGCGCGGCCTTTCGATGTCTGGCTGCGTTCCATCGCCTTGAACAAGTGTCGGGACTGGAGCCGGCGGCGCTCCGTTCGCCGTGTCGTGCGCGGCGTGATGGGGCTCGATGCTCCCGAGGCGACGGCGGTGGGGGAAGACGTACCCATGCCTGAAGCTAGGCTGGACGATCAGCGCAGGGCCCAGGACCTGCAACACGCGCTGTCTGAGCTTCCCGACGCCCTGAAGGCCCCACTCCTGTTGGCCACGCTTGAAGGGCGCTCTCATGCGGAGGTCGCATCCATATTGGGCATCACGCCGAAGGCCGTGGAAACGCGGATCGCCCGCGCGCGAAAAAAGCTGGTCGACGCCTTGGCTTGAGCGCCGGTTCGGCGTCGCGGTGCCGAGCGCGCGCGCAAGAGCGTTATCTCGAAGACTGTGGCGACCTGACGCAAGGGATGCGCCGCTCAGATGCGTATCTGAACGAACGGCTCACTTGCCGACCAAGGAAAACTTCTCTGATGTCGACCGCTCGCCTTGATCGCCGAACGCTTCTCCGGGGCGCCGCCATCGGCGGTGGATTGCTGGGACTGCAAGGCTTGCTTCCGGCCTGGGCGCAGACGGGTTCGGCGGGGCTGCGGGCTGACCTGCCGACCCTGACGGGACCGAACATCGACCTAACCGTGGGCCACTCACCCTTCACGGTGGGGGGTCGCACCGGCCATGCGGTGACCATCAACGGCGTTCTGCCGGCCCCGCTTTTGCGCCTGCGGGAAGGCCAGAACGTCCGCCTGGCCGTGACCAATGGCCTCAACGAGGACACCTCGATTCATTGGCACGGCCTGCTGTTGCCGTTCCAGATGGACGGTGTGCCTGGCATCAGCTTCCCCGGGATTAAGGCCCGCGAGACCTTCGTGTATGAGTTCCCGATCAAGCAGTCGGGCACCTTCTGGTATCACAGTCACTCTGGCCTGCAGGAGGCGATGGGCCACTACGGGCCGATCGTGATCGACCCGGCGGGCGTCGATCCGGTCGCCTACGACCGCGAGCATGTGCTGGTCCTGTCGGACTGGAGCTTCATGCATCCGCACGAAATCCTCGCCAAGCTGAAGAAGAGCCCTGGCTACTTCAACCAGCAGCGCACCACCCTGGCGGGCCTCATGGATGGTAGCGACCGCATGAGCCTGGAGGAGCGGCGCATGTGGGGCCAGATGCGGATGGACCCGCGCGATATCCTCGACGTCAACGGCTCGACCTACACCTATCTGATCAACGGCCATGGACCAGAGGAAAACTGGACCGGCTTGTTCCGGCCGGGTGAGCGGGTGCGCCTGCGCATCATCAACGCCTCGGCCATGTCCATCTTTAATGTCCGCATTCCCGGCCTGCCGATGACCGTGGTCCAGGCCGACGGCGAGAACGTGCGCCCCGTCGAGACCGACGAGTTCCAGATTTCGGTGGCCGAGACCTACGACGTGATCGTCCAGCCGACCGAGGATCGCGCCTATACCATCGTCTCCGAAGCTATCGACCGCTCCGGCATGGGACGGGCCACTCTGGCGCCCCGCCTGGGCATGACCGCCGAGGTCCCGCCGCTCCGCGAGGTTCCGAACCTGACCATGCGCGACATGGGCATGGGCGGAATGGACCACGGCTCTATGGGCGATATGTCCGGGATGGATCATGGGTCGATGGCCGGCATGGATCATGGAGCCCCGGGCCAGGACGCGGCCCCGGCGGGGGAAATGGCCGGCATGTCTATGGCCGGCATGAACATGCGCGACCCCGAGAACGCCCCGCCGGACATGGCGGTTGGCGTCGGGGTCGATGCGATCGCCATGGACCCCGCCAACCGGCTCGGCGAGCGTCCTATCGGTCTCACGGACGTCGATCACCGCGTCCTCGTCTATACCGACCTGGTGTCGCTACAGCCCAACAAGGACCAGCGCCCGCCGTCGCGGACGATGGAAATCCACCTGACCGGCAATATGGAGCGGTTCATGTGGGGCTTTGACGGCCGCAAGTTCAGCGAACTCGTCGAGCCGATCCGCTTCGAGCGCAACGAGCGGGTGCGGGTGACCCTGGTCAACGACACCATGATGGCTCACCCGATCCACCTGCACGGCCATTTCTTCGAACTGGTGACGGGCGGCCCGGTCGGACATCAGCCGCTGAAGCATACCGTTAACGTCGCGGCCGGCGGCAAGGTGACCTTCGATCTGACGGCAGACGCGCCCGGCGACTGGGCCTTCCACTGCCACATGCTGATGCACATGCATGCGGGAATGTTCAATGTTGTGACGGTGCGGCCCATGGACGGAGCTGCGTCATGAACCGCCTCGCCGTCGCCCTCGCCCCGCTGGTGCTCGCCGCCAGCGCCTTCAGCGCCCAGGCCCAGGACCCTCACGCGGGCCACACGATGCCGGCGACCGCGGCGCCGACGCGCCCCGCGCCAGCACCGCGGCCCACGCCACAGGCGCCGGCCCAACCGGCGCAGGATCCGCACGCCGGTCACGTCATGCCGCCCGCGCAGACGCCGCCCGCCGCGGATCCGCATGCAGGCCACCAGATGCCGGCGCAGCCCGCGCCCGTAGACCCGCACGCGGGACACCAGATGCCGGCGGCGGCGCCCGGCCAGGCCGATCCGCACGCGGGCCACGACATGTCGGCCATGTCGCCCGCGCAGACCGACCCTCACGCCGGGCATGACATGTCGACCATGAGCATGGGGCCGCCCGATGTGGCGACCAGCTCCGACAATCCCGGCCGTCCTCCGGAGGACCCGCTCCCGGCCGCCGCCCTGGCCGGCCCTGCCCACGCCGCCGATCTCGTCTTCGGCGCCGAGGCCATGGCCGCCTCTCGCCGGACCCTGATTCACGAAAACGGCGACGTCCGCACCACGGCCGTCATTCTCGATCGCCTCGAAGCCGGCTTCGGCGACGACGGCGAGACCTACCTCTGGGACGTCCAGGGCTGGACGGGCGGCGACATCAATCGCTTCTGGTGGAAGTCCGAGGGCGAAGGCGACTTCGGCGGCGAGCTCGAGGAGGCTGAAGTCCAGGCGCTCTACAGCCGCGCGGTCACGCCCTTCTGGGACGTTCAGGCCGGCGTGCGTCAGGACTTCCGGCCCGACGGCGAGGACACCACGCATCTGGTCCTCGGCCTGCAGGGCCTGGCGCCCCATTGGTGGGAAGTCGACGCCGCCGCCTTCCTGTCGACAGACGGCGACCTGACCGCCCGCGTCGAGGCCGAATACGACCAGCGCATCACCCAGCGCCTGATCCTTCAGCCCCGCCTCGAAATCGACGCTTCAGCCAGCGACATTCCGGAACTGGAGATCGGTTCGGGCCTGTCCTCGATCGAGGCGGGCCTGCGACTGCGCTACGAATTCCGCAAGGAGTTCGCCCCCTATGTCGGCATCGAGTGGAGCCGCGCGTTCGGCGATACCGCCGATTACATCGAGGCCCGAAGCGGCGAGACCGACGACACCCGCTTCGTCGTCGGCCTCAAGGCCTGGTTCTAACCGAAGGAGACCACCCCATGATGATCCGCACTCTCGTTGTCACCGCCGCCCTCGCGTTCGCCGGCACCGCCGCCGCCCAGGACCCGCATGCGGGTCACGCTATGCCGGCCCAGGCCGCAGCGCCCCAATCCGGCATCACGACCGTTCCTGCGAATGGCGCGATGACCCAGGGTTCGCCCGAGCGGTTCAGCGTCACCTTCCCCCACGCCATGGTCCTCAAGACCGTCGCCCTCTCCGCCGAGGGGCAGGCTCCGGTCGACGTCACTGTGCCCGCCGCGCCGGCCGCCGCCACCGTCGGCGTGGTTCTTCCGCGCCTCGCGCCGGGCAACTACACGGCCGCCTGGACCGCCGAAGGCCCGGACGGCCACAAGATGTCCGGCTCCGTCAGCTTCATGGTTCACTAGGAGAACTACGATCAGGGTTTCCAACCTGCTGGCCGCCGCCGGCGCGATCCTGACCCTGAGCGCGGGCGCGGCTCTGGCGGCCGAAGGCTGCGATTGTTGCAAGGACATGGCTGCGGACGCGGCTATGACGTGCTGCGACGAGATGCAGAATGATGCGTCTTCGGCTCCCGCTCATTCACTGGCACCTGACAGCGCGCCTGCGAGGCCTTCGTCAGAGGCCGTGAACCACAATCAGCAGCGTTCACCAACCTAAGCGACACTTCTACGATTTTGGCAGGAACTCTCCGCCCAACCGCCGACGACCATCGGTCGAGCGCGCTAAGGTCGAGGCTGCAATACCCCAGAACAAACTTTGGCTCACAACGGAAAGCGGACGCTCCCGGAGTCGCCAAATAGTCAATCCCGATAAATTCGACCTGTAGCTATGCGCTAGGACCGCCGAAGCAAATCGGCCTGGGAATCGGTTTGAACGAAATTTGAATCAGTTCGTCTGAAAACCGACATTCGCCGAGAGGCTGGAGCGGGCAGCGGGAATCGAACCCGCACGAAAAGCTTGGGAAGCTTTCAGGCTACCACTACATCATGCCCGCGATGGCCTGAGGCCGGTCTATCTCAAGGCTGACCGGCGCTCAAGGTAAGACCGGACTCTGGGCGCGCGCTTCATTCTCACGCGCATAGCGCTGGGCGATGATGGTACAGGCGAACAGCTGGATCTGGTGGAACAGCATGATCGGCAGGACGATCAGCGGGACCGCGTGACCGGCGAACAGGATGCCGGCCATGGGGATGCCGGTGGCCATGCTTTTCTTGGAGCCGCAGAACAGGATGACGATCCGGTCGGGCCGGTCGAACTTCAGCGCGCGGCCGGCGAAAAGGGTCAGGGCCAGGACGATGGTCAGCAGGGCGATGTTCAGGCCGATGACCTTGGCCAGATCCAGCGGCGCGACCTGGGACCAGACGCCGGCGACGACGCCCTCGCTGAAGGCGGCATAGACGATCAGAAGGATGGAGCCGCGGTCCACCAGGCCGGTCAGTTTTGCGTGACGCGTCAGCCAGTCCTTCAGCAGGGGGCGGCACAGCTGGCCCACGGCGAAGGGGGCCAGGATCTGCAGACCGATGTCCAGGATGGACTGCAGATGGATGCCGCCGTTGGCGCCGCCGATCAGCAGGGCGACCAGCAGCGGCGTCACGATCACGCCCAGCAGGTTCGACAGGCTGGCGCTGGTCAGGGCGCCCGCGACATTGCCGCCGGCGATGGAGGTGAAGGCGATGGACGACTGCACCGTGGACGGCAGCAGGCACAGATAAAGCATCCCGGTCAGCAGATCGGGCTGAAGCGACCCCCGCATCAGGAGGACCAGGCCCAGTCCCAACAGCGGAAACAGCAGGAAGGTCGACAGGAAGACCGTGCCCTGAAGCCGCCAGTGCAGCAGCCCCGCGCCGATGGCCGCCGGCGACATCCGCGCGCCGTACAGGAACAACAGCAGGGCGATGGCGGCCTTGACCACCCCGTCCATGACGACCGCCGCCTGTCCGCTGGCGGGGAACAGCGCCGCCAGGATCACCATGCCGATCAGGGCCAGCAGATAGCCGTCGATCGGCAGGCGAGACAGGAAACGAGGCATGGACGGCTCAGGCTGCGGCGGGCTGATGCACTGATAGGCGCATCAGCCCGCGCATTGAACCCGCGTCTTCAGGCCCCGGCGCGGTTCTTGACCAGATCGTCCACGACTGACGGGTCAGCCAAGGTCGAGGTGTCGCCCAGAGCGCCGATCTCGTTCTCGGCGATCTTGCGCAGGATTCGCCGCATGATCTTGCCCGACCGGGTCTTGGGCAGGCCCGGCGCCCACTGGATCACGTCGGGGGCGGCGATGGGGCCGATCTCATGGCGGACGTGGGCGACCAGGGCCTTTCTCAGATCCTCGGTCGCCTCGGCGCCCTTGTTCAGGGTGACATAGGCGTAGATGCCCTGGCCCTTGATGTCGTGGGGATAGCCGACGACCGCCGCCTCGGCGACATCGTCGTGCAGGACAAGCGCGCTCTCGACCTCGGCCGTACCCATCCGGTGGCCCGAGACGTTGATGACGTCGTCCACCCGGCCGGTGATCCAATAGTAGCCGTCCTCGTCCCGGCGGCAGCCGTCGCCGGTGAAGTAGCGGCCCGGATAAGTCGAGAAATAGGTGTCAAAGAAACGCTGATCGTCGCCGTAGACGGTGCGCATCTGGCCCGGCCAGCTGTCGGTGATGCACAGGTTGCCGGAGACGGCGCCCTCCAGCGGCTGGCCCTCGGCGTCCACGATCTGAAGCTCGACGCCGGGCAGGGGCAGGGTCGCCGATCCGGGCTTCAGGTCGGTGGCGCCCGGAAGGGGGGTGATCAGATGGCCGCCCGTCTCGGTCTGCCACCAAGTGTCCACGATGGGGCAACGACCGTCGCCGACCACCTCGTGATACCAGCGCCAGGCCTCGGGGTTGATCGGCTCTCCCACCGTGCCGAGCAGCCGCAGCGAGGCGCGCGAGGAGGCCTTCACCGGCGCATCGCCCTCGCGCATTAGGGCGCGCAGGGCCGTGGGCGCGGTGTAGAAGATCTCGACCTTGTGCTTGTCCACCACCTGCCAGAAGCGGCCGGCGTCGGGATAGTTGGGCACGCCCTCGAACATCAGGGTCGTCGCCGCATTCGCGAGCGGCCCATAGACCATGTAGGAGTGGCCGGTGACCCAGCCCACGTCGGCGGTGCACCAGAAGACCTCGCCGGGGCGATAGTCGAAGACGATCTCGTGCGTCCAGGCGGCCCAGAACAGATAGCCGCCCGTGGTGTGCAGCACGCCCTTGGGCTTACCCGTCGAGCCGGAGGTGTAGAGGATGAACAGCGGATCCTCGGCGTTCATCGGCTCGGGCGGGCAGTCGGCGTCGGCCTTGGCGGCCTCCAGCCCATAGTCGAAGTCGCGCCCCTCGATCATCGGCACGTCCGCGCCGGTGCGACGGATGACCAGGACGGTGTCGACCTTCACCTTCGTCAGGGCCTCGTCGACATTGGCTTTCAACGGAATGTGCTTGCCGCCGCGCAGACCTTCGTCGGCGGTGATGACCAGGTTGGAACCGCAGTCCTCGATCCGGCCGCACAGGCTGTCGGGCGAAAAGCCGCCGAAGACGACCGAATGCACCGCGCCGATCCGCGCACAGGCCAGCATGGCGTAGGCGGCCTCGGGGATCATGGGCAGATACAGGGTGATCCGGTCACCCTTTTTGGCCCCATGCGCCTTCAGCACATTGGCCATGCGGCACACCTCGGCGTGCAGTTCGCCGAAGGTGATATGGCGGCTGTCGGCGGGATCGTCGCCTTCCCAGATGATCGCCGTCTCGTCATTGCGGTGGGGCAGGTGACGGTCGATGCACTCAGCCGAGACGTTCAGGACGCCGTCCTCGAACCAGCGGATGCGGAAATCTTCCTTGTTGAAGGAGACGTCCTTGATCCGGGTCGGCGGGGTGATCCAGTCCAGACGTCTGGCCTGTTCGGCCCAGAAGGCGTCGGGCGTTTCGCGCGCGGCGATCCGCGCCGCCTCATACGCCTCCCGGTCCATATGGGCCTTGGCGGACCAGTCGGCGGGGGCGGGATAGAGGGCGGGATCAGGCACGCGAGACGTCTCCGGCATCACATCAGAATCCGTATTTGGCGAACAGGATCAGACGGGTCATGTCGCCACTGGCGCCGGTTTCGATCTCGCGGTCCGCGAACATCAGCTCGGCCCCGACATCAAACGCCGTAACCGGCGACCAGATCAAGTTGGCGTGGAAGCTCTGGGCCGAACTGTTGGCGGTCAGGCCTGTGAAGGCCAGGTCGTTGTCCACCTTCTGCGCCGACCAGATCAGGCTGGAACGCCAGCCGGGCGCCCAGACGTGGCGATAGGCGGCGAAGCCGGCGACCACGCCGATCGCATCCAGATCGCCCGCGCCGTTCAGCACCGCGTCGTTGGAGAAGTTCAGACCGACATAGCGGCCGATGCCCTCGCCGCCCGTCACCATCAGGCGCAGGTCGTCCTTGGCGCCGACCTTGATCTTGGTCGAGGCCGACAGGCCCCAGCCGGTCGCGGTGGAATCGATGTTGCTGGCCGGACTCTGGTATTTCAGCTGGCGCAGCAGCCCGGCGATCTGGACGTCGCCCCAGGGCTTGGACACCGCATAGCGGGCGGTGAAGTCCGGCAGGGTGCTGTCGTCGGCGACGATGCGCGCGCCGCCGCCGGACGGAGTCACCGTCGTCTCGGGGTTCTCGACCGAGACCGAGAAGGGCCCGCGGGTGTAGCGAACCTGGACCTGACGGGCGAAGACCGTGCCCTCGGCCGCGCCGATGAAGTCGGCGGATTCGGGCAGGACGGCGGTGTTCTGGAAGTTGGTCCATTCCTGGCCGATCAGCCAGTTGTCGATGGTGATGAAGGCGCGACGCAGGGCCGGGTTGGCCGGGCTGGTGGTGCGCTGGTCGCCGGCGCCGGGCAGGGTCTGGAAGTCCATCTCCATCCGCGTGCCGATCTTGTGGCCGCCGACCATGCCGTCGGTGGTCAGCCAGAACCGGGTCTGGCGGGCGTTGAAGTCGGTCGCCGTATCCTCATCGGTCCCGCCGATGGGGATGGAGCCGGGAATGTGGAATTCACGCAGCGCGTCGCCGTTGACCGAGTCGCCGCCCGAGTAGCGGCTGGCGTAGGCGTCCACCTTCACGAAGCCGCCGAACTTGACCGTGTGGTCGCCGATGCGGAACCCTTCGCCGGGCGCCGCCAGCGCCGACGACTGCTGGACCGGGGCGGGCGCGGCGGGGCGGGTCTCCAGGCGGATGATGTCCTGCTGTTGCGCCGCCTGCTGGGTTCGGGCGGCGACGATCTCGGACTTCAGGGCGTTCAACTGGGCTTCTAGCTGAGCGATGCGCGCCTCGAGCGCGGCCTGGTCCTGGGCCGAGGCCAGGCCGGGCGTCGCCATCAGCGCGACGGCGGCGGCTCCCGCCATCAGGCTTGTCTTGATCATGATGAACCTCCCGCGCCCGTCTGGCGCGGGCGTCCCTTTGGCGACCTTTCCGCCTCCGGCCTCGGGGAGCCATTGGCCATTGGTCTAATTTCGACCAAAGTCGAACCGCGCCATGATGGCGACGACGCGGCCGGTCAGACGCCGCGCACGGAAGGACGCCCATGGATCGCATCGTCGTCGCCGACGACCATCCCCTGTTTCGCGCCGCCCTGCGCTCGGCCGTCGACAAGGCGGCGCCGGGCGCGGAGGTGGTGGAATGCGCCAGCCTTGCCGAGGCTAAGGCCGCGATGGTCGCCGGACCGGTCGATCTGTTGCTGCTGGATCTGAAGCTGTCGGACAGCGAGGGCATGGCGGGGCTCGCCGCCGTGCGGGCCGAGCAGCCGACCGTGCCGGTGGCGGTGGTCTCGGCCAGCGAGGACGCGCCGGTGGTGCGCCACGCCCTGGGTCTGGGCGCCGCTGGCTTCATTCCCAAATCTTCGTCCCTGCCGCAGATGGTCGAGGCGATCGCCGCCATTCTGGCCGGCGACAGCTGGGCCCCGGATGTGCCCAAGACCGACTACGATCTGGCCGCCCGGGTCGCCAGCCTGACGCCGTCGCAACTGCGCATCCTGGAAGGGTTGAAGGCCGGGCGGCTGAACAAGCAGATCGCCTTCGACCTCGGTGTTTCCGAAGCCACCATCAAGGCGCATCTGACCAGCGTGTTTCGAAAGCTGGGCGTTCACAACCGGACCCAGGCGGTGATCCTGGCCAAGTCGCTGGACCCGGCTTAACGCGCCAACTCCTAGCTCGACAGGAAGGCCTTTAGCGCCGCCGGCTTTATCGGCTTGGGCAGAAGGACGGCGCCGGCCGCGGTCGCCTGCTCGTTCAGTCCGTCGCGGGTGTCGGCGGTGACCAGGGCGATACGGCGCACGCCCTGGGGCCTCAGCCAGTCGATGACGGCGAACCCTTCGGGCCCGTCGCCCAGATGCAGATCGACCACGGCGGCGTCGAACGGGCCGACCGCCGCCTTGGCCGCCTCGACGCTGGCGACCAGCGTCGGCCGCGCGCCCCAGCGGGTGAGCAGGGCGTTCAGCGCGTCCAGGATCACCGGCTCATTGTCCACGCACAGCACGCGCAGGCCCGCCAGCGGCAGGCGCGCCTCGCGCACCGGCGCGGCCTCGGCGGGCCGGTCGGCCGCGCTGCGCGGCACGGTGATCCGGAAGGTCGTGCCGCGCCCCACACGCGAGCTCAGCTCCAGCGGGTGATCGAGCAGGCTGGACAGGCGGCGTACGATGGCCAGGCCCAGGCCCGCGCCCGGCTCGTCCACGGCGCCCGGCAGACGCACGAACTCGCCGAAGACGGTTTCATGGTCGGTGTCGGGAATGCCGCGCCCTGTGTCGCAGACGAACAACTGCACCGTCCCGCCCCGCCGACGCGCCCCCACCAGCACCCGGCCGGCATCCGTATAGCGGATGGCGTTGGCCACCAGATTTTGCAGCATGGAGCGCAGCAGATCGCGGTCGGACGCGACCCACAGGCGGCTGGGCATCACGGTCAGATCCAGACCCTTGGCCTCGGCCACAGGCGCGAACTCGCGGCGCAGTTCGTCGAACAGCCCGCCCAGCGACAGCCGCGCGACATTGGTCCGCACGCCGCCGGCCTCCAGCTTTGACAGGTTCAGCAGGGCCGTCAGCAGACGGTGGGCGCTGTCGATGGCGCGGTCGGCGTTGACGGCCAGGGTGCGGCTGGTCGCATCCTCAAGCGCCGGCTCCTCCTTCAGGGCGGCGATGAACAGCCGGGCGGCGTGCAGCGGTTGCAGCAGGTCGTGGCTGGCGGCGGCCAGGAACCGGGTCTTGGAGGCCGTGGCGTCCTCTGCCACGCGCCGGGCCTCATCCAGTCGGGCGGTGCGGTCCGCCACGCGGGCCTCCAGCCGTTCGTTGGCCTCTTCCAGCTCACGCGCGGCTTGGCGCAGGGCGGTGATGTCGGTGTAGCTGGTGGCGTAGCCGCCGCCGGGGATCGGCGCGCCGGAGGAGCGAAGCACCCGGCCGTCGGGCTGCTGGCGTTCGTGATCGTGGGAGATGCGGCGGCTCAGCGCCTCCAGCCGCCGCTCGACCCAGGCCTCGATGTCGTCCGGGCTTTCGCCGCGCTCGGCGTTCAGGCGATAGATGACGGCGATGGGCAGACCGACGTGGACGAAGCCGGCCGGCAGGTCGAACATGGCGACGTAGCGCCGGTTCCAGGCGGTGACGCGCAGATCCTCGTCCACCACGATCACGCCCTGGTCGATGTTGTCGAGCGTGGTCTGCAGCAGGTCGCGGTTGAACTGGACGGCCTGGGACGCCTCGTCCAGCATCCGCACCACGTCCTCGGGCGCGCGTCCAACGCCGGCCAGCGCCGCGGCGATAACCCGCCTGGCCGAGGCCGCGCCGATGGCGCCCGCCAGCATCCGCTCGGCGGCGCGGGCTAGGGCCGCATCGGCCGGATCGGCGTCGCGGAGCTTTGTGTCGGTCTCATCGCCCCAGGCGGTGAAAGCGCGCTCGGCCCGTTCGTCGCCGATGAAGCGGGCGACCAGGGCGCGCAGATCGCCGACCGAGGCGCCCGACGGCGCGGGCCGGGCCTCCATCCAGTCCGGTCCCAGCCGATCCACGAAGGCGCGGGCCTGAACCCGGTCGATCAAGCGGGGCTGGGCGAAGCGCGACACGCCGACATAGGCCGCCAGGTTCAGCGCCAGGCTGACGAAGACGCCGAGCGCCAGCGGATCCTTGACTCCCATCATGACGTGCAGGTGCCAGGGCGCGCCGGGCGACAGCTGGGGCATGGCCAGCATGACGATCCAGACGCCCATGCCGACCGTCATGCCCGCCAGCGCCCCTTGCGCATGGCCGCCCCGCCACAGGACCGCGCCGAACAGGGCCGGCGCCAGCTGGGCCATCGCCGCGAAGGACACCAGCCCCATGGCCGCCAGGCCGCGCGACTGGTTCGTCGCCTGATAATAGAGCCAGGCCAGCAGCAGGACGGCGACAATGGCGCCGCGCCGGACCTGAAGAATGGTCCCCGCCATGTCCGAGGCGTCGCCGCGCACCCGCCAACGCTCGCGCGCCAGGAACGGCAGGATCAGGCTGTTGGACACCATGGCCGACAGGGCGACGGCCTCGACGATGACCATGGCGGTGGCGGCCGAGAAGCCGCCGACGAAGACCACGGCCGTCAGCAGGGTCTCGCCCCGCTGGAACGGCAGGGCCAGCACCAGCAGGTCCGGATTGACCGACGGCGCGAACAGGGCGCCCGCCGCCACCAGGGGCAGCACCGCCAGACTGGTCAGCAGCAGATAGAGCGGAAAGATCCACCTCGCCCGCTTCACGTCCGACGGCTGACCGCCTTCGACGAAGGCGACGTGGAACTGGCGCGGCAGGCAGAAGATGGCCAGGGTCGACAGCAGGGTGATAGCGGTAAAACGCGGCGTGACCTCGGGCGGTGCGGCCAGGGCGCCCAGGCCCTCTATGATGCGCGGGGGCGATCCTTCGTTCAGCAGCAGGACCAAAGCGAAGACGGCGACGAACAGCAGGGCGCCCAGCTTGACCATCGACTCCAGCCCGATCGCCTGGATCAGGCCGCGATTGTGCTCGGTCAGGTCGGGACGGCGCGCGCCGAACAGGATGGCGAAGAAGGCCAGAACGCCCGCTAGCACCAGAACCGTCAGACCCTCGGACCCCGCCACCGGCGTGCCGGCGGTCAGCAGGGCGCCGGCCATCGAAAGCGACTTCAGCTGCAGCGCGATATAGGGCAGCGACCCCAGGATGGCGACGATGGTGACGGCCGCGCCCAGGGTCTGGCTCTTGCCGTAGCGCGAGGCGACGAAGTCGGCCATGGAGCCGACGTTCTCGCGCCGGGCCGCCGCCGCGATCCGCCGCCATAGCGGGAACAGCAGCGTCAGGCCGATCACCGGGCCGATGTAGATGGGCAGATACTCCCACCCGTCGCGCGCCGCCGTGCCGACCGCGCCGTAGTAGGTCCATGAGGTGCAGTAGATGGCCAAGGACAGGGCGTAGACCGACGGCCCCAAGCCCTTGCCGCGCGCGCGCGCCGACGGCCGTTCCTGAGACCAGGCGACGGCGAACAGCACCGCCATATAGGCGGCGACCAGGCCGAGGATCGTCAGGCTGAACATCGGGGCATCTGAACCGGGCAAGGGGTGTTTCACAAGCGAAAGGCGGGCCGTCCTGCGACGACCCGCCCTCCATTGCGCCTGAAAGCAGGATCAGGCGTTCAGATCGACGTCCTTGCCTTCCTTGACCAGCAGGAAGCCCAGAACGACTGTCCCCAAAGCCACCACGATCGGGTACCAGAGGCCGGAGTAGATATTGCCCGTCGCCGCCACGATGGCGAAGGCGGTGGTCGGCAGGAAGCCGCCGAACCAGCCGTTGCCGATGTGATAGGGCAGGGACATGGAGGTGTAGCGGATGTTGGTCGGGAACATCTCGACCAAGGCCGCCGCGATTGGTCCGTAGACCATGGTCACATAGAAGCCGAGGATGAAAAGGATCAGCACCACCATCGGCTTGTTGACCAGGGCGCTGTCGGCCTTGGCCGGATAGCCGGCGGCGGTCAGCGCCTCGCCCAGGCTCTTGTCCCAGGTCTTCTTCTGGGCGGCGAAATCGGCCGGGGCCATGGCGTCGCCCCGGAAGCTGGGGATGACGACTTGATCGCCGATGCGGACCTCGGCGACCGTGCCCGCCGGCGCCGCGACGTTGGTGTAGGTCACGCCCGCCTTGGCCAGATAGGATTTGGCCACGTCGCAGGAGTGGTTGAACACCGTCTTGCCTACCGGATCGAACTGCAGATTACAGTCGGCCGGATCGGCATAGACCGTGACGGGCGCCGAGGCGGCGGCGGCGGCCAGTTTCGGATTGGCGGCCTGGGTCAGGGCGTTGAACAGCGGGAAATAGGTCAGGGCCGCGATCAGGCAGCCGGCCAGGATGATCGGCTTGCGCCCCACCTTATCCGACAGCCAGCCCCAAAAGATGAAGAAGGGCGACGCCGCGAGAAGCGCGATGGTCAGCAGCACATAGACCAGGGTGGCGTCGACCTTCATGACCCGTTCCAGGAAGAACAGGGCGTAGAACTGACCCGTGTACCAGATGACGGCCTGACCGGCGGTGAGACCCAGAAGGGCGATCAGCACCAGCTTCAGGTTGGGCCACTTGCCGAAGCTGTCCTTTAGCGGGGTCTTGGAGCCTTTGCCCTCAGCCTTCATCCGCTTGAACGACGGGCTCTCAGCCAGCTTCAGACGGATCCACAGGGAGACGCCCAGGAGCAGGATCGAGACCAGGAACGGAATGCGCCAGCCCCAGGCGGCGAAGGCTTCCTCGCCCAGCGTGTAGCGAACGCTCAGGATCACCACGAGGCTCAGCACCAGGCCGGCGGTCGCCGTGATCTGGATGAAGGAGGTGTAGAAGCCACGCTTGCCCTGCGGGGCGTGCTCGGCGACGTAGGTGGCGGCGCCGCCGTATTCACCGCCCAAGGCCAGGCCCTGGATCAGGCGCATCAGCACCAGGATGATCGGCGCGGCGATGCCGATGACCGCACAGGGCGGCAACAAGCCGACGACGAAGGTCGACAGACCCATCAGCAGCATGGTGACGAGGAAGGTGTTCTTGCGCCCCCACAGGTCGCCCAGCCGCCCGAAGACGATGGCGCCGAAGGGTCTCACCGCAAAGCCGGCGGCGAAGGCCATCAGGGCGAAGATGTAGCCGGTCGTTTCGTTGACGCCGGAGAAGAACTGGACGGTGATGATCGCCGCCAGCGAGCCGTAGAGATAGAAGTCGTACCACTCGATGACGGTGCCGACCGATGAGGCGAGGATGACCAGGCGATCGCTGCGATCGACGGTGTGCTCCTCTCCTCCGGACGCAAGGGGTGCGTCGGTTGCCATGATCCATTTCCTCCCGTGTCGCCGTTATCGGCCGTTCTGCACATCCTTCAGGATGCGTGGACGCCGACATTGACCGAGAGCGGGGCGGGTGGAGAGAGCGACTTTGGTCGAGGATCGTCGGTCGATCAGCCGTCGATGGAGATGACCGCGCCGAGCTTGGGTTGCGCCTTGCCGCGCCGGGCGCTGCGACGCTTCAGCCAGGCGCGGATGCGGGTCTGGATCGGATTGTCGATCGCGAAGTGGAAGGCGAAGGCGAAGGCGACCGCCGCCATGACGCTTAGGCCCCACAGGCCCCATTGAACGAAGAGGGGCAAGCCGACGCGGGCTTCCACCGCATTGACCACGCCGAACCAGACGATGCGGACCACCTCGTTGGAGATGAACATGGAGAAGGAGACCATGGCGGCGGTCTCGACCCACTTCGAGGGCTTGGTCACAGGCACGGCGCCGGCGGCCAGGATGATGACCGAGATCAGGGTCAGGGCGACGAGGGCGTGCTTGTCGTGAAGCTGAAGCGCGAAGAAGCCGACGGCGGCCAGCACCCCGGCCCAGCCGGCCAGACGCGGCGCGATCCAGACCTTCTGGGCGAACCAGGCCAGGCACATGCCCAGGAAGAACAGCGGGAGGGCGCGGATGATGCCGTAGCGCATCGGCATCTGATAAACGGGATAGCCGAGGAACGACCAGCACAGCTGGTTGGCGACCAAATAGACGCCGACACCGACGGCCAGGGCCGACCACGGACCCAGACGCATCAGGCCGCGAATGATCCAGGGGAAGGCCAGATAGCAGCCGATCAGGGCCGAGATCGACCAGGTCGGGGCGTTCCAGCCCAAGCCGCCGTGCACGCCATAGGATTGCAGCAGCAGCAGCTGGGCCGGCAGCTGATCCCACTCGAACCATTCGGGATTGCGGGGCGGCGAGCCCGCAGCGGTGGCCAGAAGCACGAAGCCGACCAGCGACAGACCCATGATCAGGTGGGCGGGCACGACGCGCAGGAACCGCTTCAGGAAGAAGTCGCCGGGCGACATCCGACCCTTGTCCACCGCCGCGCCGTAGACACGCATCAGCACATAGCCGCTGTCGATCAGGAAGAAGTTGGTCAGCAGGAAGCCGCCGCGTTCGAAGATCGGATTGATCAGATGGGCGAGCGGCTCGGGACCGGCGGCCTGGAAGTGATGCAGGATGATCAGGAAGGCCACGATGAAACGCAGCGCGTCCAGCCAGCCGCCGCGGGCGATCTGAACTGTCTCATTGCGGGTCGAAATCAGGGACCAGGGCATCGTCAGCGCCTCCTTTGATCCCTTCACCGCAAGCGTCGGGCCAGTTCGCCTGTCAGGCGAACATCACGACAGCACCAGACGCATGAACTCCTCGCGGGTGCGGGGATCGTCGCGGACGACGCCGATCAGGTGGCTGGTCGACAGGCTGGCGCCGGGCGCATTGACGCCGCGCAGGGTCATGCAGCTGTGTTCGGCCTCGATGACCACGCCGACGCCGTGCGGGCGAAGGACGGTCTGGATGGCCTCGGCGATCTCGGAGGTCATCTTCTCCTGGATCTGCAGGCGCCGCGCGAACCCGCGCACGACCCGGGCCAGTTTGGAGATGCCGACGACGCGGTCCGTCGGCAGATAGGCGACGTGCGCCTTGCCCACGACCGGCAGCATATGGTGCTCGCAGAAGCTGACGAAGCGGATGTCCTTCAGCACGACCAACTGGTCGTAGCCGCCCGTCTCCTCGAAGGTCTTCTCCAGATAGGAGAGGGGATCGACCTCATAGCCCTGGAAAAGCTCGCGGTAGCTCTTGGCGACGCGGGCGGGGGTTTCCAGCAGACCCTCGCGGTCCGGGTTGTCGCCGGCCCATTCGATCAGGGTGCGGACGGCGGCTTCGGCGTCGGCCTGGGAGACTTTGGAGGCGGGGGCGTCGGTCATGGCGGCCTAGATAGCGGAGCGCTTGAGGGAAGGGGAGAGGGTCAGCCGTCCCATTACGAGGCGGACGCGCGTTCAGACGGCGAAGTCGAAAAAAGAGAGTCTAGTTCGTCTAATTCGTCTGAAATCGAATGGCTGGCGCTCCCCAAGGCGAAGGCGGGGAAGTCGGCATCGAAGCGGCGCCGTTCAAGGCCGCTGACGAGATTTTTCCGCTGTAAGGTCTAGACGAAGACGCGTCTGGTTAGCGGCCTGTTAACCATCCTGTCGGCATTTTCTGCCCAGTAGTTGCTGGAGTGGGCCGATGAACGGCGCGGAAGTTCTGGACGTCGGGCGCGACGCCATCTGGCTGACGATCCAGCTGTGCCTGCCGGTGCTGCTGGTCGGCCTGGTGG
The DNA here is from genome assembly GCF_000964075.1 of Brevundimonas sp. KM4. Lineage (NCBI taxonomy): Bacteria > Pseudomonadati > Pseudomonadota > Alphaproteobacteria > Caulobacterales > Caulobacteraceae > Brevundimonas > Brevundimonas sp. KM4. Next base: position 30,868 of record NZ_JZRG01000022.1, read on the forward strand.
TCGGCGTGGTGATCGGCCTGTTTCAGGCCCTGACGCAGATTCAGGAACAGACCCTGATCTATGCGCCCAAGATCATCGCCATCTTCGTTTCACTGATCCTGTTCCTGCCGCTGATGGGCGCCCTGTTGGGCGGCTTCATGCGCCAGATCGCGGCCCGCATCGCGGGGATGTAGTGGACAAACTCTAGACATGGATTCGTGGGCGACCGCCGATCAGGTCTGGGCCGGCGGGCTGATCTTCGCCCGGATCGGGGCGATCCTGATGCTGATCCCCGGCTTCGGCGAGGCCTATGTGCCGCCGCGCGTGCGACTGTCGCTGGCCCTGGTCATCAGTCTGGCGCTGTGGCCGGTGGTGCGCGCATCGCTGCCGGGCCTGCCGGACAGCATGGGGCTGATGGTCGGGTGGATCATCCGCGAGGTGGTCGTCGGCCTGATGATCGGCCTGCTGCTGCGCATGTTCATGAGCGCCCTGGCGACGGCGGGCGAGATCGTGTCGTTGCAGACGACGCTGAGCTTCGCCCAGACCGCCAACCCGATGCAGGCCCAGCCCGGTTCGACCATCGCCGCCTTTCTGGCCCTGCTGGGGGTGACGCTGCTGTTCGCCACCGACACCCATCACCTGTTCATCGCCGGCATGGTGGGCTCGTATCGGCTGATCTCGCCGGCCCAGCCGCTGATGATGGCCGACTTCACCCAGATGGCGGTGCGGACCCTGGGCGACAGCTTCCTGCTGGGCGTGCAGTTGTCGGCGCCGGTGCTGGTCTTCGCCTTGATCTTCAACCTGGCGTCCGGACTGGTGGCGCGGGTCATGCCGTCGTTCCAGGTCTATTTCGCCGCCGCGCCCTTGAGCGTGATCCTGGGCCTGTCGATCTTCGCCCTGAGCCTGGGTGCGCTCGGCACCCTCTTCATCGACCGCTACCGCCGTCTGGCGGAGTATTTCGTGCTGGGAGGCCCTGGTGGCTGAAGGCGCGGATCCCGAGTCGAAAACCGAAGAGGCGACCCCGCGAAAGCTTGAGGACGCCCGAAAGAAGGGCGATGCGGCCAAGTCGCCCGACGTCGCCCAGGTGCTGTCGCTGGCGGGGGCGGCGGCGGTGATCCTGATGGGGGGAGGCTGGTTCGCCTCGTCCATCGCCGAACAGATGGTGCCCTTTATCGCCGCCCCGCACGAGATGCTGGGCGTGCTGAACTCGGGCGCGGGCAACCAGATCATGGTGCGCGCCGCCTGGGCCGTGGCGCCCTTCCTGGGGGCGGTCATGCTGGCGACGATCCTGGGCGGGGTCGGGGGCAATGTCGCCCAGTCCGGCCTGATCTTCACCGCCGAAAAGCTGAAGCCCAAATGGTCGGCGGTCAGTCCGATGCAGGGGTTCAAACGCATCTTCGGCCCCGACGGCCTGGCGCAGTTCGTCAAGACCCTCCTGAAGCTCATCGCGGTCTGCGCCGTGTGCTGGATGGTGTTGAAGCCGCATCTGCGTGAGTTCGAGAATATGGCCTCGATCAGCCCGCTGGCGATCCTGCCGCTGGCGCGCGACATGGCCATCTCGCTGTTCGTGGCCTCGATTATCCTGCTGGGCGCCACGGCCGGGGCCGACTTCATCTGGCAGAAGATGCGCTTCGCCAAGCGGATGCGCATGACCAAGGAAGAGCTGAAGGAAGACTTCAAACAGTCCGAAGGCGACCCGCACATCAAGGCCAAGCTGAAGCAGATCCGCATGCAGCGCAGCCGCCAGCGGATGATGGCCAATGTGCCCAAGGCCACCGTCATCGTGACCAACCCGACCCACTATTCCGTCGCCCTGCGCTATGAGCCGGATCAGGGCGACGGGGCGCCGATCTGCGTGGCCAAGGGCGTCGACGCCCTGGCCCTGCGCATCCGCGAAGTGGCGACCGAGCACGGCGTGCCGATCGTCGAGAACGTGCCGCTGGCGCGCGCGCTGTACGCGACCGTCGAGGTGGACGAGGTCATTCCGCGCGAACATTTCGACGCCGCCGCCAAGATCATCGGCTTCGTCTTCCAGTCCCGCAAGCGCCGGTAAGGCGGCGTCAGGATTTGGGCGTATGATCGCAACACTGATTCGCGAGGCTGTATGACGTCCACCCGCCGCCCTTCGTTCGACCTCTTGTCCGGCGTGATGGCGTTCGGGGTCGTCGTTGCGATCGCGGCCCTGGCCTATCCGGCGTTTCGGGACAATCCGATTTCGGCGCCGGGGCTGGTGCTGATCCTGACCGTCGGCGCGATCGCCCTGATCGGTCTATTCGGCTTCCGCCGGGCGGCGGACGCCAAGCCGAGCAGCGACGCGGCCATCGAGGTGCTGGACGCCATGGCCGAACCGGCGGCGCTAGTGTGGGATTCAGGGCAGATCCTGGCCTTCAACGCCGCCTGGTCCGAGGCCAACGGCGCGACCGGCGCCCTGCCGCGCGGCAAGTCGGCGCAAGCGCTATACATGGCCTTCGCCCAGGCGCGCAAGGGCGAGCCAGGCCGCGCCATCGTCATGATCGGCCAGCGCGAGGTCGAGGTCGTGATCGGCCAGGCGGGCGAGGGCCGGTTCCTGATGCGCGCGGCGCGGGACGCCGTCCTGCCCATCGCCGCCGCGCCTGTGCACACGCCCGCTGCTGCGGCGACCGGCGAGGCGCGGGCCATGGCCGCCGGGGCGCCGTTCGGCTCGGCGGTGATCGCTGGCGACGACCTGTTTTCCGGCCGGGCGGAAGAGGCCAATCCGGCGCTGGCGGTCCTGACCGGACCGGGGGCGGCGCGCGATGCGGCCTTTGGGCATCTGTTCGATCCGGGCGGCATCGCCGAGGCGCGGCTGAAGCTGGCGGGCGGATCGTCGGGGCCGATCGAACTGGTCGCGCGGGCCTACCCCGACAAGATGCTGCATCTGTATGTGGCGCCCGAAGGCGACAAGCGGCGCATCTGGCTGTTCGACGTGTCGGGCCAGAAGTCGATGGAACTGCAGCTCAACCAGGCCCAGAAGATGCAGGCCGTGGGCCAGCTGGCCGGGGGCGTGGCGCACGACTTCAACAATCTGCTGACGGCGATCCAGCTTCAGCTGTCGGGTCTGCTGGAACGGCACCCTGTGGGCGATCCGTCGTACGAGGGGCTGAACGAGATCCGTCAGACGGCCATTCGCGCGGCCGATCTCGTGCGCAAGCTGCTGGCCTTCTCGCGCAAGTCGACGGTGCGGCGCGAGCGGCTGGACCTGGGTGAACTGGTGGGCGAGTTCGCCATCCTGCTGCGGCGGCTGCTGCGCGAGGACGTGCGGCTGGAGACCGACTACGGCCGCGATCTGCCGGTCGTGCTGGCCGACAAGTCTCAGCTGGAGACGGCGGTGATGAACCTGGCCGTCAACGCTCGCGACGCCATGCGCGGCGTGGTCGAGCCGGGCGCCGGCGTCGTCACCATCGCCACGCGGCGCCTGACGGGCGACGAGGCGCGGGCGCTGGGCTGGGTCGATGCGCCGACGGACGAGGTGGCCCTGATCGAGGTGTCGGACACCGGACCCGGCGTGCCGCCCGAACTGGCGGACAAGATCTTCGAACCCTTCTTCACCACCAAGGCGGTGAACGAGGGCACCGGCATGGGCTTGGCCACCGTCTATGGCATCGTGCAGCAGGCGGGCGGCCATATCACCGTGAGCAATATCGAGGGGGCAGGCGCCGCCTTCCGCATCTTCCTGCCGGCGGCCGGCGAGGCGGAACTGGCCGAGGTTCAGCCGGTCGAGGTCAAGGCCAAGGCGCCGCGCGACCTGTCGGGCGCCGGCCGCATCCTGTTCGTCGAGGACGAGGACGCCGTGCGCGGCATCGCCGCCCGGCTGCTGCGCCAGCGCGGCTATGAGGTCATCGAGGCCGCCGACGGCGAGGAGGCTCTGCTGCTGGCCGAGGAACACGCCGGCCAGATCGACATGATGATCTCGGACGTCATCATGCCGGGGCTGGATGGGCCGTCCTTGCTGAAGAAGGCGCGCAAATATCTGGGCGACGCGCCGGTCATGTTCATCTCGGGCTATGCCGAGAGCGACTTCTCGGACCTATTGCAGGACGAGACGGGCGTGTCCTTCCTGCCCAAGCCGCTGGACATCAAGACGCTGGCGGAACGGGTGAAGCAGGAGCTGCACGCGGGCTGATCGCCCGCATGAAGGGCGGTTTCAGGCGGCGCGGCGAAGCGCGGACGGCGCCTTGACATAAAGGCCCCGGCGGCCGTTCACGGCGCGGAAGGCGACCGTCTCGCCTTCCAGACTTTCGTCCACGCCCAGAAGCAGGCAGCCGTCATCGACCAGGCGGCGCTCCAGTCCGTCCAGCAGACGCGCCCGGCGCGACGGGTCCATATCTGTCATGACATTGCGGCAGAAGATCACGTCGAAACGGGCGTCATCGGTCGGTTCGTCCAGCAGGTTGGCGCGACCGAAACGCACGGCGTCGGCCAGTTCGGCCTTGACGATCCACTGGTCTTCCCGTGGTTCGAACCAGCGCAGCATTGTCTTGGCCGTGAGCCCGCGCTGAATTTCGAAGCCGGTGTAGAGGCCCGAGCGCGCCTTCTCGATCACGCGCTGCGACAGGTCGGTGGCGACCAGATCGACATCGACGCCGATCTCCCTGGCCGCCATGGCGATGGACCAGGCCTCCTGGCCAGTCGAACAGCCGGCCGACCATATCTTGATCCGTCCGTCGGGCCGCGCCTTGGACAGAGCCGGCAGCAGTTCCGTTTCGAGAATGCGGAAAGGGGTGCGGTCGCGACGGAACCAGGTCTCGGCGTTCAGCAGGGCCTCGATCACCGACCAGGCCAGCGAGGCGACCGGATTGGCCCACAGGTTCGTCAGCAAGGCCTCGACATTGGCGTAGCCCTCGCGCCGCGCGATCGGACCCAGCCGGTGTTCGGCCAGATGGATGCGATCCCGCGACAGGCGATAGCCGGCGCGGGTGGCGAGAAGGGACTGCAGCTTGTCGAAGTCCTCAGGCGTCATGCGGCGATCGCTCCGACCTCCGTCAGCTTGGACTGCAGGATTTCGCCGTCGAACGGCTTCATCACATAGTCGTCGGCGCCGGCGGCCAGGGCTTCGGCGATCCGCTCTGGGCGGGTCTCGATCGTGCAGAACAGCACCTTGGGTTGCTTGCCGCCCGGCATGGCGCGCAGACGACGCAGGAAGGTGATCCCGTCCATCACGGGCATGTTCCAGTCCACCAGCAGGACGTCGGGCATGGCGCCGGTGCAATAGGCCAGGGCCTCGGAGCCGTCCGCCGCCTCATCGACCTCATAGCCCAGACCCTCGACGATGCGACGCGCAACCTTGCGGATGATGCGGCTGTCGTCGACGATCAGGCAGGTTCGGAAGTCCAAGGTCGATCCCTCAATGACACGACGGCTTTCGCCCGTGGCGCATGGACTGTTTTTATCTCAAACGCCAGTTAATGAGTCGTTTGGAAACGCTTCAGGCGGGCATTCGCGCGACCAGTGAGACCTTTCCGTCTTCAACCTTGACGCGTAGAGCGCCGCCGGCCTCGTTCACGGTCAGCCACAGCCAGTAGGGCTGGATCCACTGGCCGGCCAGACCCTCGACCAGGCGTTCGCCGGCGAGACCCGTGACGGCCTCGGGCTTCAGCCGGGCGCGGGCGCCCTCGGCGAAGCCTTCCAGATAGAGCAGGCCGTTTTCCACCCGCGACTGAATGGTGGCGACGCCGCCCATCGGCAGGGCGCCGACGGTCAGATAGGCGAGGTTTGTCAGGGCGCGGGCCTGGGGCTTGGTGAACTCGCCGTCGGCGATGCGCCAGTCCAGCGAAGCTCGGCCGCCCTGGACCATGCCGGACACCAGGCCTTCGATCTCGCGGGCGGTGAACGTCTCGCTGGTCGTGGCGGCGCCGAAGGCGACGCGGGCGAAGTGAACCAGGGCGACCATCTTCCTGGCGCTCTGTTCGATCAGGGCCAGGGCATCGTCGCGCATGTCCTGGGCCGTCGGGTCCTGCATCAGGTCCAGGCCGGAGACGATGGCGCCCGAGGGGCTGATGAAGTCATGGCACAGCTTGGCCGCGATGTAGGTCGCCAGCTCCGTCCCATCGACCGGGAGGTCCAGCGGAGCGGCGTCTGTGTCGTGGGGGGAGGTCATGATGTCTGGCGCGCTCAGGTCACAGTTCGTGTCGCGCGCGAAGTTGGAGTGATTTGCCGGTTCATGGAACCGCCCGGATGGTCTATCGACCCGCCAATGACGACCTCCTCCACACCCGCTCTAGAGCGCGATCTGACGTCCGGCGCGCTGTCCCTGGCCATCGCCGAGATCGCAGAGGAGGCCGCGCGGCTGATCCTGCCCTATTGGCGCGCAGGCACGGCGGTCGAGGTAAAGTCCGACGACAGCCCGGTGACCCAGGCCGACCGGGCGGCCGAGGCCCTGATCCTGGAACGGCTGGCGGCCCTGTATCCGGGCGTGCAGACGGTAGCGGAGGAAGCCGTGTCGGCCGACGGCGCGCCTGAGGCGGCCGAGGACTGGTTCTGGCTGATCGATCCGCTGGACGGCACGCGCGGCTTCGTGCGCGGCGGCGAGGCCTTCACCGTCAATATCGCCCTGATCCATGACGGCTATCCGGTCGCGGGCGTGGTGACGGCGCCGGCGACGGCGACGACCTGGCGCACCGACAAGCCCGAGGGCGGCGCCTTCCGGCGTCAGTTCGGCGCCCTTCAGGCCGGCGAGGCCCATTCGGGCGAGGACTGGCGCCCGATCCGGGTGCGCGACCGGCCGCAGGAAGGCATGGCCCTGCTGAGCCACAGCGTCACCGACGAAGAGGCGACGCGTCTGGCCGCCCGTCACGGCTGCTCGCGCTGGCAGGGGACGGACTCATCGCTGAAGTTCTGTCTGATCGCCGAGGGGCGGTTCGACGCCTATCCGCGCACGGGGCCGACCTCGGAATGGGACACCGCAGCGGGCCAGGCGGTGCTGGAGTCCGCCGGCGGTCGGGTGCTGGCCGATGACGGGCAGCGGATGGCCTATGGCAAGACGCGGTTCCTGAACGGCGCCTTCGTCGCCATGGGCGGCTGAAGTCTAGGCTCTCAGGAGCGCCTCGGCGCGATCGGCGAGGGCGTCGACGCCCATTTCCCGCGCCGTCATCGCCGCCTCGCCCAGGATCAGCCCAAGATCGGTCGGGACGACGCCGCCCAACCGATGCCGCGCCAACATGATCTCGGCCATGCCGATCTGGTCGGCGGCCCAGTCGAGCGGCGTCGCCGTCGCCATGCGCGCGCGAAGGCGGGTCTCCAGCGTCATCAGGGCGGTCAGATTCTTGACCGCCTCGGCCAGCGCCACCTCACGCGTGATGCGGCGCTCGCGCGCCAGGGCGCCGATGATCAGCTCGCCGCCCTGCGTCAGGGTTTCGGCCTGGGTCAGCAGCATCAGCGGCTGAGCGTCGTCGCCGACGCGCAGCACCTGGATCGCGGCCCAGTCCAGCGGGCTGTGATCCGGGGTGAACTGATCGGCGGCGGCGTCGAACATGATCCGCCCCTGACTGCGGGCCTCGTCATGCCCCGCGATAGCCGCCAAGGCCGACAGGCCGGCGCCGCACAGGGCCAGGGCGCGGGCGCGGGTCAGGGGGCGATGGTCGGGGGAGGCGGCCTCGACCAGGGCGCCCAGGTCGCGGCCGGCCTGATCCAGCAGATGCACGTCGCGCTGGACCACGCCCATCTCCAGCGAAAGGGCCGCGCGATCCATGCGCAGATCCATGTCCTCGGCGTCGTCCCTGCGCACCGCCTCATCGATCAAGGCAGCCGCCTGATGAAGGCGGGCGATGTCGCCGCTCAGCCTGGCCGTGCGGACCGTCAGCCGGGCGTGAAGCGCGGCCATGCCGACGGCGATGCGTCGGCTGCGCGGCTGTCCGACCGCCGCAAGGGTCGTCGCCGCGCGGTCCAGACGGGCGGGATCGCCGCACAGATCAAAGCGCAGCATCAGAACCGCCGCCTTGGCCATGGCGGCCCGCGCGACCTGATCCTCGCCCACGGCTGAACGCACCAGGCTGTCGGCGCAGCGTTCGGCCCGGTCCAGACTGTCGGCGGCGCCGGTGCGCCGGGCGTGTTCGCGCCACAGGGCGCAGGCGCGGTTCTCGGTCTCGAAGGGACGGGCGCAGGAGACGCGTCCGGCGTCCGTAGCCTCGCGTCGCGCCTCGGCGCGCAGCAGATCCGCGCCGATCAGTTCGACCCAGCCCAGGTCTTCGCTCTCTCTCGCCTGGGCGAAGAGTTTTCGAAGATCACGGCCGAATTCGAACATGCTGGACCTCGGTTATCCCGCTTCGGGACGCAGACTGCGTCACCTGCGGCGTCCAATGCAAACGCAGCGCCGGGAATGCGGTTCGGCTTGGCCTTAAGCCGGCGCCCTAATCGAGTTTCGGCGTCTTCTGCTGGCAGCGTTGCAGATTGGCGCGCGCCTCGGGCGCCTCGGCGTTGAGCTGACGCACCGCAGTGATGCGCGCGCGGGTCTGATCGGCCTCGGCGGTCGGCGCCGCCTTGCCCGCCGCCGTCGCGGCCTGCATGGCCGCCAGGGACCAGTAGAGCGCGGCGTCATATAGCCGACGCCCCTGCGCGCTCTCTCCGCCTTCTAGCTCCGACGCGGCCTGGGTCAGGCCCGCACAGCGCACCGCCTCCTCATACGAAACCAGCCCCACGGAAGGGGCGGCCTGCAGCATAAAGACGGTGCTGGCGAGGGCGAGAAGCGTCGACATGACTTCAGAATGGCTCAGCCGCGTGACCAAAGGAAGTCGTTTGCGGCGCCGGCCTTAGCCGCGTTCCTTCGTCTTGGTGAAGGCGATCTTGGGGAAGCGTTCGCCGACATAGCCGGTCTCCCAGCTCGACTTGGCCAGGAAGACCGGGGCCTGGTCGATGTCGCGGGCCATCTGGGGACGGTATTTGCCGCTGAAGTCCTCCACGTCCGCGTCGGAGCCGTCCGAGCCCGGAGCGATCCAGCGCGCCTCGGCGTAGGGGGACGGCTCGAAGACCACGTCCAGGCCGTACTCCTCGCCCAGACGGTCGGCCATGACCTCGAACTGAAGCTGACCCACGGCGCCGACGATGAAGTCCGAACCGATTTCGGGACGGAACAGCTGGGTCACGCCTTCCTCGGCCAGGCCTTCCAGCGCCTTCTTCAGGTGTTTGGCCTTCAGCGGATCCTTCACGCGAACCCGTTGCAGGATTTCCGGCGCGAAGTTCGGCAGGCCCGCGAAACGGACCACGCCGCTCTCCGACAGACTGTCGCCGACACGCAGCACGCCGTGGTTCGGAATGCCGATCACGTCGCCGGCGAAAGCGTCGTCGGCCAGTTCGCGGTCCGAGGCGAAGAACATGATCGGCGCATTGACCGACAGGGACTTGCCTGTGTTCTGCACCTTCAGCTTCATGCCACGCTTGAAGGCGCCCGAGGCCATGCGGAACATGGCGATCCGGTCGCGGTGGTTGGGATCCATGTTCGCCTGGACCTTGAAGACGAAGCCGGTGACTTCGTTCGATCCCGGTTCGACCTCGGTCTCGACGGGGGCGGGGGCGTTGCGGGTCTCGGGCGGCGATTCCTTCTTCGCCTTCATCACCTTGGGCGCCGGGGCCCAGTCGCCGATGGCCTTCAGCAGTTCGTCGATGCCGAAGTGGCGAAGCGCCGAGCCCCACAGCACCGGCGTCATGTGACCTTCTAGGAAGGCCTGACGGTCAAAGGCCGGATAGCCGCCCTCGACCAGTTCGACGGCCTCGGCGAGGTTCTCCTGCTCGCCCGCCTCGAAATACTGCGCCGCCTGGTCCAGCGGCAGGGCGGCGGGGTGTTCGGGATCCTCGGCCGAACCGGCGGCCTTGCGGGTATAGGGCTGGAACCGGCCGGTGCCGACCTCGACCATGCCGCGCAGGCGATTGCCGCTCTCGGCCGGCCACCAGATTGGGGCGGGGTCCAGCTGAAGGCGCGACGCGATGTCGTCCAGCAGGGCCATCGGGTCCTGGGCCTCGCGGTCCAGCTTGTTGATGAAGGTGATGATCGGGATGTCGCGCAGCCGGCAGACCTCGAACAGCTTCAGCGTCTGCGGCTCGATGCCCTTGGCGGCGTCCAGCACCATGATGGCGCAGTCGGCGGCGGTCAGGGTCCGATAGGTGTCTTCCGAGAAATCCTCGTGCCCAGGCGTATCGAGCAGGTTGAACATCTTGCCGTCGTGCTCGAACGTCATGACCGAGGCCGAGACCGAGATGCCCCGCTCCTTCTCGATCTTCATCCAGTCCGAACGGGTGCGCCGGTTCTCGCCCCGCGCCCGCACGGCGCCGGCCGCACGAATGGCGCCGCCGGCCAACAGGATGTGCTCGGTCAGGGTCGTCTTGCCCGCATCCGGGTGGGCGATGATGGCGAAGGTGCGACGGCGCGCCGCTTCTTCAGGCAGGGTCAAGGAGGACATGGCGCGCGACTAACCCGCCGCGCGCCGAAAGTCACTCACTGGCGGGAGATGGGGCGGATTCCGGCGGTGTTTGCGGAGGGGTTTCCGGCTCCGACTCCGGTTCGCTGATCTGTGGCGTTTCGGCGTCTTGCGTAATTTCCGGCAAGGCCTGGCCCTTTTCGATGGCGGCGATCATGCCGCTTGCGAAGATGGAAGCGGCGCCGCCGTGGGGATTGTTCGCCACCGGTTTCAGCACCGCGATCGCCTCTTCCGGCTTGCCGGTTTTCACCAGGGCGTCCGCATAGGGGAAACGCACCGCCGCCAGTTGAGGGGCGCGATCCAGCGCCAAGCCTAGGGTCAGCAGATCGTTTTCGTTGGGATAGCCGGGCTGGGTCCGGCGAAGTTCGGACAGCAGCATCAGGGTGCGGTAGTCGTTCTGACCGGCTGCATAGGCGCGAGAGAGATAGCTGCGCGCCTGGACCCGCAACGCCTGAGCCTGGTCGTCGTCTTCGGCCTCGCGCGCTTGTTTGAGCCGCTCCTGCGCCAGGAACTGCAACGCTTCGACATGGTCCGGATTGATGTCCAGCAGGCGTTGAAGCGCACGTTCGCCGGCGGGGCGATCGCCGAAATGGAGACCGGCATGGCCGGCGGCGAGCAAGGCCAAAGGATCGTCGCCATGCTGGGCAGCCAGCCTGGCGACCTCTTGGCCCAAGGCCTGGCGATCTTCGTCGGGGACGCCGATCTTGAGCCGTTGATTGATGAGCAGAAGATCGTCGGCGGCGGGCGACAGTCGCGTGACGACGATGTCGGCCGTTGGAAACTGGCCGCTGAGCGTCCTGCCCATCAGGCGACCACGGGTGTAGCGTCGAAGCGCGACCTGAAGGTCACGCAACGACATTCCGGTTGCGGCCTCCATTGCAGGCACAGAATCCTCGCCGCCCGAAACGCGCTTCAGATAGTCTTCCAACTGCTCCAGGCGCGCAGGATCGCTGATGAACCAGTGGGTCAGCAGCCAGGCGATCGGATAGTAGGTCGCTTTTTGACTCTCGGATCGAACTTCACCCGGACGCTTGGTCAGCAGGACATCGAGCGGGATCCAGGTTTCGGCCATGATCCAGTAGGCGCGGTTCTGGTTGAACTGGCCGAGTTGAACTTTCCGATCTCGGACGTCGATGTCCGCGGTCATATAGTATTCGGCAAAGCCTTCGACGAACCACGCCGGGTAGGACCCAGGGAAGTTGCCCAGCATGAAATGGTGGGCGTATTCATGCATCAGGATGTCGTCGCCTGACATCCCGCCGTCGCCGTCGCCCCTGATGGCGACCGCAAAGATATCCTCTTCTGTCGGGAAGTAGGTGCCCATCGTGTTTTCACCGCTCTGCGGGTGCACACGCGTCAGACCTCGGCGACCGCCGACGAGATAGATCGGCATCTTGCGCTGCGGCTCATCCGACATCGAGCCGCCGTGTCGGACCTGCATGACACGATCGAAAATCTCGAGTTTCTGAACGTAATCGCGCAGGGCGCGCTCGCCGCCGTCGCTATAGACGATGAAGCGTTCGCTTTCAGCCCGCAGCCAGTCCGCCCGCGCCGGCAGGGCCGTTGCGGCCAAAACGAAAGACCCCAGCGCCGCAATGGCGCTGGTTACAACACTCAAACGCATACAATCAGTCCCGAACATCTCTTGGGCGCAAGGGTGCAACTTCCACGCGCCGCCGTCCAGCGGATAGGTCTAAAGCAAATAACCCCTCGCCATGAAGGGCTATCGGAGTCATGCTCGGTTCTGGAGGAGACGATCAGGCCGTCAGAGTCCGACGCTCCCCTCCCGGATCGATCCGGGATCATAGGGAAAGGACAAGGACGATGGCTGTCATCCATCCGCAAGACCGTATCGCCCATGCGCCGCGTGAGCGGGCGCCGCTGCATCCGGCGGTGGGGCTGGTCGTCGGCTTCGGCTTCATCGTAGCCGTGGCGACGCTGGTCCATGTGGTGTTCAACGCCGTCCTCTGACGGCGTTTCAGGTCGCGATCAGGCGGCCAGGCGGTTCCAGACGGCGCGGTCGGCAGAGACGGCGTCGAGGCGACGGCCCTTGGCCTGAAGCTGGCGCATCACCTGTTCGGGCAGGGTGCAGAAGCGCGGCTCGACCAGGTCCGGATTGCAGGCGGCGGCCGGCGCCGCGAACAGGGCGGCGTTCACGTCGGGGCTGCGCTCGGCGATCAGCCAGGCCAAGCGACGGGCGCGTTCGGGATCGTTGCGGTGAAGCAGTGGGTCCTCGGCGAACAGTTCGCAGCCCAGTTCCAGCAGATAGTCCAGACCCAGCTTCTCGAACCGGCGCGCGTCGGCGGGCGTGACCGGGCAGGCCTCGTCCAGGTCGAACACGACGTCGTTCAGAAGAAACAGCATGGGCGAGACGCTCGACTGACCGGACGCCAGTTCGTCCGTAAGCTCACAATAGGCGCCGTCGCTTGCGGTCCCGTTCACGGACGCGGTTAAGCGTTTGTGACCAGCCGGCTGTCGCCCTGGACAAAAAGCGACGGCGATGACGCGACGTGACCCTTGCGCCGGTGTCCGGCCTCGGCTTACCTGATCACGCATTGTTACAGGCCGGCGTCGCGCCGGAGAGAGGCCGTCATGACGACCCATGAAGATCGCGCCGGGCTGAAGGTCGCGGGCGAATTGATCGCCCTGATCGAGCAGGACGTGCTGCCGGGGCTGGGGCTTGATGCGACGGCCTTCTGGAGCGGAGCGGCGGCGATCTTCGAGCGGTTCGCGCCCGAGAACCGGGCGCTGCTGGAACGACGCGACGCCTTGCAGGCGCAGATCGACGACTGGCATCGGGCGCGGCGGGGCCAGCCCTATGATGTGGCGGCGTCGCAGGCGTTTCTGAAAGAGATCGGCTATCTGGTCGAGGAGCCGGCGCCGTTCACGATCGGGACTGAAGGCGTGGACGCCGAGATCGCGCGCATGGCCGGGCCGCAGCTGGTCGTGCCGGTGCTGAACGCCCGCTTTCTGCTGAACGCCGCCAATGCGCGGTGGGGCAGCCTTTATGACGCGCTTTACGGCACGGATGCTTTGGGCGACTTGCCGGCCGGCGGCGGCTATGACGCGGCGCGCGGCGCGCGGGTTGTGGCGCGGGCCAAGGCCTTTCTGGACGAGGCGGCGCCGCTGGCGGAGGGATCGCATACGGATGTCGCCGGCTGGTCGGTGATCGACGGCGCGTTGTCGCCTGCGCTGAAGGATGCGGGACAGTTCGTCGGCTTTACGGGCGAGGCCAGCGCGCCCGCCTCGATCCTGCTGGTCAACAATGGACTGCACATCGAACTGGTGATCGACCGCAGCCATCCGGTGGGGCGTAGCGATGCGGCCGGTCTGGCGGACGTGGTGCTGGAATCGGCCCTGTCGACCATCGTCGATCTGGAGGATTCCGTGGCGGCCGTCGATGCGGCCGACAAGGCCGAGGCCTATCGCAACTGGCTGGGTCTGATGCGCGGCGACCTGTCGGCGACGTTCAAGAAGGGCGGCGAGACCCTGACCCGCGCTCTAGAGCCGGATCGCCAGTGGACCACGCCGGACGGGTCCTCGGTGATCCTGAAGGGGCGCAGCCTGCTGTTCGTGCGCAATGTCGGGCATCTGATGACGACCCCGGCCATTCGTCTGGCGGACGGGTCTGAGGCGCCCGAGGGAATCATGGACGCAATCGTGACCAGCCTGATCGCCCTGTATGACCTCAAGGGTCTGGGCGGGTTCGGCAACAGCGCGACGGGCTCGGTCTATATCGTAAAACCCAAGATGCACGGGCCGGAAGAGGCCGCCTTCACCGACCGGCTGTTCGATGCGGTCGAGGATCTGCTGGCCCTGCCGCGCCATGCGATCAAGGTCGGTGTGATGGACGAGGAGCGGCGGACCTCAGCCAATCTGGCGGCCTGCATCCAGGCGGTGAAGGACCGGATCGTCTTCATCAACACCGGCTTCCTGGACCGCACAGGCGACGAGATTCACACGGCCATGCAGGCCGGGCCGGTGGTGCGAAAGGCCGACATCAAGTCCAGCGCCTGGATCGCGGCCTATGAGGCGAGAAACGTCGCCATCGGCCTGAAATGCGGCCTGTCGGGCAAGGCCCAGATCGGCAAGGGGATGTGGGCGGCGCCGGACCGGATGGCGGACATGCTGGAGCAGAAGATCGGCCATCCGAAGACCGGCGCGAACACCGCCTGGACCCCCTCGCCGACGGCGGCGACCCTGCACGCGCTGCACTATCATGCGGTCGATGTGTTCGCGGTCCAGAAGGAGGTGGCCGGGCGCGAGACGCCGGGGCTGGAGGCCTTGCTGACCCCGCCGCTGGCGAACGGCGCCAACTGGTCCGAGGAGGAGGTGGCGGCCGAGCTGGACAACAACGCCCAGGGCATACTGGGCTATGTCGTGCGCTGGATCGATCAGGGGGTGGGGTGTTCCAAGGTGCCGGACATCCACGACATCGGCCTGATGGAGGACCGGGCGACGCTGCGGATCAGTTCGCAGCATATCGCCAACTGGCTGCTGCACGGGGTCTGTACGGCCGATCAGGTCGAGGCGGCCTTCCAGCGCATGGCGGCCAAGGTCGATGGTCAGAATGCGGGCGATCCGCTGTATCGGCCGATGGCGGCGGACCCGGAGAACAGTCTGGCCTATCAGGCGGCGCGGGCGCTGGTGTTCGAAGGCGTCGATCAGCCGAACGGCTATACCGAGCCGTTGCTGCATGCCTGGCGGTTGAAGGCCAAGGCGGCTCAGTCCGTCTGACGGGCCCTGGGCGGAGCGAGCGGTTCCGGCATCTCCGCTTCATCGTTGGCCATGACGTCGTCGGCGGCGTCGTTGGCGGTTCGGGCGGGACTTTGCGGCCCGGTCGGTCGCGGCGGTGAGCCGGCGCCGTAGCCGAGGCGCTTCAAAGCCTCCTCGCCGTCCAAGCCGAAGGCGGTGCGCAGGCGAAGATCGGTCTGGGGCACCGGCACCTCGACGCCTGCTGCGTCCAGGGCGTCGGCGATCAGCCAAGTGTAGGCCGCGTGCATGGCCGCCGGGCGTTTGACGGCGTCGCGCGTCGGCCAGACCACCAGTTCGAACGACAGACCCCGATCGCCGAAGGCCACCAGCCAGACCTGGCTCTTGCGGGCCTCCGTCTCGGGCAGGGTGAAGGGGCTGGCGCGGGCGGCGGCCAGAACCGCGTCGCGCACCTGTCCCCGGTCCGAACCATAGGCGACGGTGAAGGGGACATGGATGCGGCGGGTGTCGCCCTTCATCGTCCAGTTGGTGACGGGCTGTTCGATGAAGCGCGAGTTGGCCACCAGGACATTGACGTTGTCGTTGGTGCGGACGCGGGTGGCGCGCGGGCCGATCTCCATGATGGCGCCGCGAATGCCGATGTCTTCGATCTCGATATAGTCGCCGACCGACACCATCCGGTCGAAGATCAGGAACAGGTCTGAGACGAACTCCTTGACCACCCCCTGTAGCCCCAGGCCGACACCGATGCCCAGCGCGCCGGCGAAGACCGTCAGGGACGACAGGTTCAGCCCCGCCGCCGACAGGGCTGACATGACCCCCACGACGATGATGCCGTAGCCGGCCAGACGCTCCAGCAGATAGATCGCCTGACGGCTGCGGTCCGAGCGCTCGCGCACGCGGCGCAGCGATCGTGTCACCAGCCAATGGGCGGCGAAGGCGATCAGCAGGATGACGCCCGCGCTGACCAGACCGCCCAGCGTCAGATTGATCCCGGCGATGCGGGCGATCTGCGACTGCTCGATGGTGTCGAGGCCCAGCTTCTGGATCGGATTGGTCATCAGTTCCTAGAGCGTCCGGCGAACGGTCAAGGTTCCGAACCTAGATGGCGAAGTCCTCGGTCGAGAAACGCCCATCCAGCCAGGCGACGATGCGCTCGGCGGCGTCCTCGGGCGACATGGTGGTGGTGTCCACGACGATCTCGGGGCGTTCGGGCGCTTCATAGGGGCTGTCGATGCCGGTGAAGTTCTTGAGTTCTCCCGCGCGGGCTTTCTTGTACAGGCCCTTGACGTCGCGTGCTTCGGCCACCGCCAAGGGCGTATCGACATGGACCTCGACAAACTCGCCTTCGCCCAGCAGGTCACGGGCCAGGCGGCGTTCGGCGCGGAAGGGCGAGATGAAGCTGACCAGGACGATCAGGCCCGCGTCCACCATCAGTTTCGACACCTCGGCGACGCGGCGGATGTTTTCGACCCGGTCTTCCTCCGTAAAGCCCAGGTCGCGGTTCAGGCCGTGGCGGACGTTGTCGCCGTCTAGCAGATAGGTGTGGCGACCGTCGGCGTGCAGCCGCTTTTCCACCAGATCGGCGATGGTCGATTTGCCGGCGCCTGACAGGCCGGTCAGCCAGATGACGCGGCCTTTCTGGTTCTTGATGGCTGCTCGAGCGTCCTTGTCGACCGACAGGGCCTGCCAATGGATGTTGTGGGCGCGGCGCAGGGCGAAGTGCAGCAAACCCGCTCCGACCGTGCGGTTTGAGATCCGGTCGATCAGGATGAAGCCGCCCAAATCCTTGTTCTGGGCATAGGGAGTGAAGGCGACGGGGGCGTCCAGCGACAGGTTGCAAACGCCGATTTCGTTCAGTTCCAGGCGCTTGGCCGGCTGCTGTTCCAGGGTGTTGACGTTCACCTTGTGCTTGGGCTCGGTGATCGTGGCGCCGACCAGCTTTGCGCCGATTTTGAGCAGGTAAGGGCGGCCCGGCAGCAGGGGCTCGTCGTCCATCCAGACCACCGTGGCCTCGAACTGATCGGCGGCCTCTGGCGGGGCGTCGGCGCTGGCCAGGACGTCGCCGCGCGAGACATCGATCTCGTCGGCCAGGGTCAGGGTGATCGACTGGCCGGCGACGGCCAAGCTCAAGTCGCCGTCGGCGGTGACGATGCGGACGACGGTCGAGGTTTTGCCGGCCGGCAGGACGCGCACCGGATCGCCGGGCCGCACGGTCCCGGAGGCGATCTGGCCGGAGAAGCCGCGGAAGTCGAGGTTGGGCCGGTTGACCCGCTGCACCGGCAGGCGGAATGGGTCGGCCTGAAGAGCGTCGCCGACCTCCAGCGCTTCCAGCAGGCTCATCAGCGGCGGGCCGGCGTACCAAGGCGAATGGGCGCTGGGTTCGGTGATGTTGTCGCCGCGCAGGGCCGACATCGGGATGGCGTCGAAGGCCTGAAGCCCGATCTGGCCGGCGAAGGCGCGGAAGTCGGCGACGATGGCGTCGAACACGGACTGGGACCAGCCCATCAGGTCCATCTTGTTAACCGCCAGGATGACGTGGCGGATGCCCAGCAGGCTGACCAGATAGGCGTGGCGCCGCGTCTGGGTCAGCACCCCGCGCCGCGCATCGATCAGGATGACGGCGGCGTCGGCGGTCGAGGCGCCGGTGACCATGTTGCGGGTGTACTGTTCGTGCCCCGGCGTATCGGCGACGATGAACTTCCGCTTGTCGGTCGAGAAGAAGCGATAGGCGACGTCGATGGTGATGCCCTGTTCCCGCTCGGCGGCCAGGCCGTCGACCAGCAGGGCGAAGTCGATGTCGCCCCCTTGCGTGCCCACGCGGCGACTGTCCGCCTCCAGCGCCGCCATCTGATCCTCGAAGATCATCTTGGAATCGTAGAGCAGCCGCCCGATCAGGGTGGACTTGCCGTCGTCCACGCTGCCGCAGGTGATGAAGCGCAGCAGGCTCTTGTGCTGGTGGGCGTTCAGATAGGCGTCGATGTCGTGGGCGATCAGATCCGATTGGTGGGCCATCAGAAATAGCCCTCCTGCTTCTTCTTCTCCATCGAGGCGGACTGGTCGTGGTCGATCATCCGGCCCTGCCGCTCCGAGGTGGTGGTCAGAAGCATTTCCTGGATGACCTCGGGCAGGGTCGCGGCCGTGCTCTCGACCGCCCCTGTCAGGGGGTAGCAGCCCAAGGTGCGGAAGCGGACCGACTTCATCTGGGGCGTCTCGCCGGGGCGCAGCCGGAACCGGTCGTCATCGACCATGATCAGGGCGCCGTCCCGCTCAACCACCGGCCGTTCGGCGGCTAGATACAGCGGCACGATGGGGATCCGCTCCAGGTGGATGTATTGCCAGACGTCCAACTCGGTCCAGTTTGAGATCGGAAAGACGCGGATGCTCTCACCGGGCTTTTTGCGCGTGTTGTAGAGCCGCCAGAGTTCAGGTCGCTGGTTCTTGGGGTCCCAGCGATGTTCGGCGGTGCGGAACGAGAAGATCCGCTCCTTGGCGCGCGACTTCTCCTCGTCGCGACGGGCGCCGCCGAAGGCCGCGTCGAAGCCGTAATGGTTCAGGGCCTGTTTCAGACCTTCGGTCTTCCACAGGTCCGTATGCAGGGCCGAGCCGTGATCGAAGGGATTGATGCCGCGTTGGAGGGCGTCGGGGTTCTGGTGGACCAGCAGTTCGACGCCCAGATCGGCGGCCGCCTGTTCCCGCATCGCGTACATGGCGCGGAACTTCCACGTCGTGTCGACGTGCAGAAGCGGGAAGGGCGGCCTGGACGGATAGAAGGCCTTCTTCGCCAGATGCAGCATGACGGCTGAATCCTTGCCGATCGAATACAGCATGACCGGGTGCTCCGCTTCGGCCGCCACCTCGCGCAGGATGTGGATGCTCTCGGCCTCCAGGCGCTGAAGGTGCGTCAGGCGCGGCGCGGACAGGGTTGGGTTCGCAGTCAGAATGGCAGTATCCACCGAGGGTCTCCGTCGAGCGGAGGTGACAACGCCAATGTGCGACGTAAGACAAGCGATTGATACTGCCACGTCCTGTGAGATTTCCGATCTGACGGGCAAGAGGTCCAAGAACAGCGTTGTGACGTAGAGGAACCAGGGTCGCGGAAAGCGGCTTATGGCATCAAAACGGAAACGCCCATGTCCAGCCTGAAATCCCTCGCCGCATCCGCCGCCGCCGCGATCGCGCTGGCGGGGTGCGTGACCGCGCCTTCTCCGTCCGAATATCGCGCGCCGCAGCCGGCCAAGCCGGTGGACGTGCAGCGTCTGTGGTCCGGGCGCTGGCACGAGATTGCGCGCCTGCCGGATCGGCTGACCGACGGCTGCGTCGCCGGCGCGTCGATCTATACGCCGGTGGAGGGCACGCGCGTCGATGTGCGCGACACCTGTCAGGTCGGCACGCCGGACGGCAAGGAAAAGGCCATCGGCGGGCGAGGCGAGATCCTTGATCCCGGAATGAACGCAAAACTCAGGGTGAGATATCTGGCCGGGTTCGTGACCTGGGACTATTGGGTGCTGGACCGGGCGGATGACTACAGCTGGTTCATCTCGGCCGATCCGACCTTCAATCGCCTGTTCATCTATACGCGCGACCTGCCCAGCGAGCAGCAAGTGCGCGCCTTGACCGAACGGGCGCGGGCCCTTGGATACGACGTCAGCCGTCTGGAGTTCCCGGCCCAACCGGCGCGGTAAGGATCAAAGGCAATGCGCTCGCCACGGACGGTCTTGTTTGCCTCGACACTGCTCGCGACGGTGATCGGTTTGGGAGCCTGCGCCGGTGGGACAGCCTTACCCGTCGCGGCGGGATTTGGTCCGGACCCGCAACTGCCGGCGCCGCGTCGGGGCTTGCTGCCCACCGTCAACATCGCCCCGGCGTCGAGCTGGCCCGAAGGCGCGACGCCGGTCGCGGCGGCGGGCTTGCGCGTGCAGGCGTTCGCGACAGGCCTAAACCACCCGCGCTGGCTCTATCGCCTGCCCAACGGCGACATTCTGGTCGCGGAGTCGAATGCGCCGCCCAAGCCCGAAGACAAGAAAGGCGGTCTGCGTGGCTGGGTGATGGGCAAGGTCATGGCCAAGGCCGGCGCCGGCGTCCCGAGCCCCAACAAGATCGTCCTGCTGCGGGATGCGGACGGCGACGGCGCAGCGGAGATCAGGACCGATTTCTTGGTCGGGCTGAACTCGCCGTTCGGCATGGCTCTGGTCGGCGATCGGCTCTACGTCGCCAACGCCGATGCGGTGGTGGCCTTTCCGTATCGGAGCGGCCAGACGCGGATCGACGCTGTGGCGACCAAGGTCGCGGACCTGCCCGCCGGCCGCAATCACCACTGGACCAAGAGCCTTGTCGCCAGCCCGGACGGCCGGCGGCTTTATGTCGGGGTCGGCTCCAACTCCAACGTCGGCGAAAACGGCCTGGATGAGGAAGTCGACCGCGCCGCCATCCTGGAGATCGATCCCGCGACGGGCGCACGGCACGTCTATGCCTCGGGCCTGCGCAATCCGGTCGGCATGGACTGGAACCCGCAGACCGGCCAGCTGTGGGTGGCGGTCAACGAGCGTGATGAAATCGGCGACGATCTGGTGCCCGACTATATGACTTCGGTGACGCCGGGCGCCTTCTACGGCTGGCCGTGGAGCTATTACGGTCAGACGGTCGATACGCGTCCGCCCGCCAATCCTGCGATGGTCGCGCGCGCGATCCGGCCGGATTACGCCCTGGGCGCGCACACGGCGTCGCTGGGGCTGACGTTCGGACAAGGCGCGAGCCTGTTGCCGCCAGCCCTCCGCTCTGGCGTTTTCGTCGGCCAGCATGGGTCGTGGAATCGCAGCGTGCGCAGCGGCTACAAGGTGATCTTCGTGCCGTTCGTCGATGGGCGTCCCGCCGGGCCGCCGCAGGATGTTCTGACCGGATTCCTCAACGCCCGGGGTCAGGCTCAGGGCCGGCCCGTCGGGGTGCAGGTCGACCGGCAAGGCGCGCTGCTGGTGGCCGACGACGTGGGCAATGTCATCTGGCGCGTCAGCGGCGCCTGAACCTCGATCATAGAAAAGCCCCGGCCGAAGCCGAGGCTTTCCATCATTCTGCTGAGATCAGTTCAGCGGCTGGACCGTGATCGCCGGAGCGGCGGGCGTGGTCACGACCGGAGCCGGGGTCGAGGCGGCCGGCGCAGAGTTCAACCGGCTGGTGCCCGACGTCGAAGCGGCCGGCGCAGTGTAGGGTTGCGGACCCGCAGGCGTAGCCGGCGTCTCGACACGGGCGGCGGCCGGCCGTTCGACGGCGGGCGCAGCGCGACGGGCCACGGGTTCGGCGCGGCGACCGACCGGCGCAGGCGCGGCGGCGGGCGTCGGAGCCGCAGCCGCCGTGGGCGCGACTTCGGCCGGGGCGGGCGTGACCGGCGCTTGGGCGGTTGCCATCGCGGCGGGCGCGGTCTGCATGGCCGGTGCAGCGGTCTCGGCGGGCTGGGCCGGAGCGGCCTGTTCGCCGCCCATCATCATGGCGACGCCGCTACCCAGCAGCACCACCGCGCCGATCGGGGCCAGGATCATCCAAGTCTTCACCGACTTCTTGGACTTGGTCGTGCGGGCGTAGCGCGGAACGAAGGTCGTGTCCTCAGCGCGGGCTTCGGTATTGGCGTTGGCATAGGTCATAGACATCGTTTCTGTCCTCCATGCCGTCGATCAACCAACCCGCCGTCCCGCAACGCCGTTCCGCGTAAGGCGCAAGAGCCCCGAAGAAACACCGTTTCCGCCCTGAATGCGGCGAAGACCGTGCGTGCGTCCGCCGCATTTGCCGTCAATACGGCAATAAAAAGCAGGGCGGCGCTCTGGATTTCCGCCGCGTCAACCGAACAAATGGATCACGGCCGGACGGCAATTCGTCAGGTTCGCGAAGGATTGCGGACCCTACGGTTGACCCGACCGGCCGCCTTCGTCCATCACCGGACCGGGTGGAACACGCATTGACCGGAGTACGGCGCGCATGGGTTTTGTAGCCAATATCCGCAGGGATGTCCGGTTCGCGCGCGGCCTGTTCCGTCTGTTGAAGCGCATCAAGCCGATCGAGTTGGACAGTGACGTCCTGCTCTGTGACGACTTCGAAGAAGCGGTCGACAAGTTCGCCGACAACATCGCCATCGACGACGGTCAGCGCACCCTGACCTATCGCGACCTGGACGCCATGGCCAACCGCTTCGCCCACTGGGCCAAGAACCGGGGCCTGCGTCGCAGCGACACCATCGCCCTGATGATGACCAACCGGATCGAGTATCTGGCGGCGTGGATCGGCTTCTCCAAGGTCGGCATCGCCACGGCCTTGATCAACACCAATCTGAACGGGCAGGGGCTGGCCCACTGTCTGGCCATCTCCAAGGCCTTCAACGTCGTCGCGGATGAGGATTGCTGGCGTCAGATCGAGGAGGCGCGGCCTCTGGTCGATCACAACTTGGCGCTCTGGGTTCTGGGCCTGACCGAAGATCTGGAGACCAGCGACCGTCGCGGCCTGGACAAGCCCGTGCGCGGCGGGTCTTCGGTGCGGCCGTCCAAATCGGCGCGCGAAGGCCTGACCAACCGCGACACAGCCCTTTATATCTACACCTCCGGCACGACTGGTCTGCCCAAGGCGGCGCGCATCCCGCATTCGCGCGCCCGCACCTATATGCGCGCCTTCGCCGGCGCCACGCGTTCGACGCCCGAGGACCGGATCTTCAACGTCCTGCCGCTGTATCACTCGACCGGCGGCCTGGTCGGGGTGGGCGCGGCGTTGCTGAACGGCGCGCGGCTGGTGATCCGCAAGAAGTTCTCGGCCAGCACCTTCTGGCCCGACGTGCGCTCGTCGGGCGCGACCATGTTCGTCTATATCGGCGAGCTGTGCCGCTATCTGGTCAACTGCCCGCCGCACGAGGACGAGACCAAGCACAAGCTGCGTCTGGCGTTCGGCAACGGCCTGCGCGCCGATGTCTGGCCCGACTTCCAGAGCCGGTTCAAGATTCCTGACATCCTGGAGTTCTATGGCTCGACCGAAGGCAATGTCTCGCTGTTCAACTTCGACGGCAAACAGGGCGCGATCGGTCGGGTGCCGAGCTTCCTGAAGTCGCAGATCAATATCCGCCTGGTCGAGTTCGACGTGGAGACGGAACAGCCGATCCGCGGCTTGGACGGCCTGTGTCGCCTGGCGCGCGTCGGCGAGGTCGGCGAGGCCATCGGCCTGATCGGCAACGACATCCGCCACGACTTCTCGGGCTATGCCGACAAGGCCGCCTCGCAGAAGAAGATCCTGACCGACGTGTTCAAGAAGGGTGACCGCTGGTTCCGCACCGGCGACCTGATGAAGCAGGACAAGGAAGGCTATTTCTACTTCGTCGACCGGATGGGCGACACCTTCCGCTGGAAGGGCGAGAACGTCTCGACCTCAGAGGTCGAACAGGTGCTGATGGACGCGCCGGGCGTAACCGAAGCCATCGTCTATGGCGTGCCTGTGCCGGCCCAGGACGGCAAGGCCGGCATGGCGGCCCTGGTTGTGGAAGGCAAGTTCGACGCCCAGGCCTTCGCCGACCATGTCGAGGCCAAACTGCCCGCCTATGCCCAACCGGTGTTTGTGCGGCTGATCAAATCGGCGGAGACGACCGGCACCTTCAAATACCGCAAGGCCGATCTGGTGGTCGACGGGTTCGATCCGTCCAAGACCGGCGCCGCCCTCTATGTGCGGGGCGGGGCGACGGGCTATCAGAAGCTGACGGCGGCCGGACGCAACGCCATTCTGAAGGGCGAAACCCGGCTGTAACGACTGGGAAGGCGGCGTTCGCGAAACGCCGTCTTAATGATTAATGGCGATAGTCCCGACCTCTCGCGTCAGGATTGTTCGCCTCCATGTTCCAGATCATCGGCATCGTGCTGCTGTTCGGCCTCGTCTTCGGCAGCTACGCCATTTCGGGCGGCAAGTTCGAAGTGATCCTGCACGCCGCGCCGCACGAGCTGATGGCGATCGGCGGAGCGGGCATCGCCGCCTTCCTGATCTCCAACTCCATGCCGGTGATCAAGGGGGCCATGGGCGGGCTGGGCAAGACTTTCGCCGGGCCGAAGTGGAAGAAGCAGGACTATAAGGACCTGCTGTCGCTGCTGTTCCAGTTGACCAAGACGATGAAGTCCAAGGGCGTGGTGGCGCTGGAAAGCCACATCGAAAAGCCCAAGGAATCGACCATCTTCCAGAAGTACCCCAAGGTGCTGAAGGACCATTTCGCCGTCGACTTCATCTGCGACACCCTGCGGATGATGACGATGAACCTGGAGGATCCGCACCAGGTCGAGGATGCGATGGAAAAGCAGCTCGAAAAGCACCACCACGAGCATCTGGAAAACGCCCACGCGCTTCAGAACCTGGCCGACGGCCTGCCGGCGCTGGGCATCGTCGCGGCCGTGCTGGGCGTCATCAAGACCATGGGTTCGATCACCGAGCCGCCCGAGGTGTTGGGCGGAATGATCGGCGGCGCCTTGGTCGGCACCTTCATGGGCGTGTTCCTGGCCTATGGTCTGGTCGGTCCGTTCGCGGCGCGCCTGACGGCGATCATCAACGAGGAAGCCGCCTACTATAAGATCATCCAGTCGGTGCTGGTCGCCCACCTGCACGGCAACGCCGCCCAGATCTCGGTCGAGATCGGCCGTGGCGACATTCCCTCTTCCTCGCAGCCGTCGTTCAGCGAGATGGAAGAGGCGTTGAACAGCATCACCGCCGACTGATCCCGGCTTTCCTGATCTTAACTTGCCCTGCCGCGCGCGGCGGCCCTATCGTTCGCGCCAAGAGACGTTCCGGTCTCGCAAGCTTCGGAGACATCTTCATGCGTATCAAAGCCCTCGTCGCCGCATCCGCTGCGCTCCTGGTCCTGGCCGCCTGCAGCAAGGCCCCGGAAGAAAAGGCCGAAGCGCCGGCCACCGATGCGGTCGAGGCCGCCGGCAGCGCCGAAGAAGCCGCCCTGACGGTGGATCAGGCTGCGAAGGACGCCGAAGCGGCGGCCAATCAGGCCATTCAGGAAGACACCGCCGCCCAGGCCGCCACGACGATGCAGGGCGCCGACGCCTCCGCCGCAGCGCCCGCGCCTGTCGCGCCGGCCGAGCCTGCGCACGGTCCGGCGGCCGCCCACTAGGCCGGGTCGACACCAAAGCCCGAAGAGGCCGCTCCGACCGGAGCGGCCTTTTTCATGTCGGCGACGAAGGTGCTAGAGCCGCGCGATGACGCCTGACGACGACGCCTCGCCCCTGCTGACCTGGACCGAAGAGGGCGAGCCCCGCTCCGGCCGGTTCGGCGACGTCTATTTCTCGCGAGACGACGGCCTGGCCGAGACGCGAGCGGTGTTTCTGGAAGGGTGCGGCCTGCCGGACGCCTGGAGGGGGCGGGATCGTTTCACGGTGGCCGAGCTGGGGTTCGGCACGGGGTTGAACATCGCCGCCCTGCTGGATCTGTGGCGACGGACCCGGCCCGAGGGCGGGCGGCTGCACATCTTCTCTGTCGAGGGGTTTCCGCTGACGGCGGCGGAGGCGGCGCGGGCGCTGGGCGCTTGGCCTGAACTGGCGGAGGCGACAGAGGCCTCGATCGCAAACTGGCCGTCCGCGACGCCGGGCTTCCACCGGGTCGATCTGCCGGGCTTCGACGCCGTGCTGGACGTGGGCCTAGGCGATGCGGCCTGGGCCCTGGAGCAGTGGTCGGGATCGGCGGACGCCTGGTTCCTGGACGGTTTCTCGCCGGCGCTGAACCCGGGCATGTGGTCGCCCGAAGTAATGGCCTTGATCGCCAAACGCTCGGCGCCGGGCGCGCGCCTGGCCACCTTCACCGTCGCCGGAGCCGTGCGGCGGGGCCTGGCCGAGCAAGGTTTCGTCGTCGAGAAGCGCCCCGGTCACGGCCGCAAGCGCGAGCGGCTTGAGGCCCATCTGCCCTCGGCGTTCGAGCCGTCGCCGCCGCCCCGCGTCGCCGTGATTGGCGCGGGGGTCGCCGGCGCATCGGTGGTGCGGGCTCTGAAGGTGCAGGGCGTCCGGGCGATGGTGTTCGAGGACGAGCGCCCGGGCGCGGGCGGCTCTGGATTTCCGGCGGCCCTGGTGACGCCGCGGCTGGACGCCGGCGACCTCGGCATCGCCGCCTTGCACGCCCAGGCGCTGGAGCGGGCGGGCGATCTTTATTCTGCGATCCAGGGCGCCTTAACGGGCCACGGCGTGCTGCAACTGCCCCAAGCGCCGCGCGATGCCGCCCGGTTCGAAAAGATCGCCCGTCAGCCGATCTGGAATGACGGTGACATGGCGGTGCTGGACGAAGAGGCGGCCTCAGCCGTCGCCGGCGAAGCGACGGAGCAGGGCGGTCTGCTGATGAAGGGGGCGTTCGCGCTGCGCCCTGCGGCAGTGCTTTCGACCTGGCTTTCGGACACTGAGATGCGTGCTGAGCGCGTGAAAAGGCTGGAGCGCGCCGACGGCTGTTGGCGGCTGATTGGCGAAGACGACGTGGTGCTACGCGAGGTCGATGCGGTGGTTCTCGCCGCCGGCTGGGGATCGTCCGCCCTGCTGGACGAGTTCGACCAGACGCCGCGCCTGTCGCCCGTTCGGGGGCAGGCGAACTGGATCGACGGGGACGTGACCGTCCACCCCATGGCCTGGGGCGGCTATGCGGTCCCGACGGGCCAAGGCGTACTGTTCGGCGCGACCCATGATCGGGGCGACACCGACACGGCGCCGCGCCAGGACGACAGCGCGCGAAATCTGGCGACCCTGGAAGCGCGCCTGCCGGCGTTGGCCAAGCGCATCGCAGCGGCGGGGGCTGTGCAGCATAGGGCGGCAGTCCGCGCCACGACGCCGGATCGTCTCCCCTTGGCAGGCCCTCTCGATGACGGCCTCTATATGCTCGGCGGTCTGGGGTCGCGCGGGTTTTGCGTCGCGCCCCTGCTGGGCGAACATATCGCCGCCCTGATCCTGGGTCAGCCCTCGCCGCTGCCGCGCGATCTGGCGGCGCGCGTGTCACCCCGTCGGTCTTCGGTGCTGGCGGACGCTCTTGCATCGTCCTCACCCACGCGCGCAGGATGAAGCGGGGGCCTGTTCAGGAGTTGACTATGCATCGTCTCATTCTGTCTTCGGCGGCTCTCCTCGCCGTGTCGGCCTGTGCGCCCTCGCCGGGCGTTGCGACGGCCAGCCGCGCCGACGCCGGCCAGTGTTTCCGGCCCAATCTGGTGCGCAACTTCACCGCCCCGAACGACCAGACCCTCTATGTCCGAACAGCTGACGCCGGGGTGTTCCAGATCGAAACTCCCTTCTGTCGCGACATGACCCGCGCCCTGTCGATCGCGCTGGAACCTGTCGCCGGATCCAGCCGCCTGTGTCCCGGCGATCAGGCCTCACTGCTCAGCCCGGCGACGGGGCCTCAACCCTGCCGCGTGCGCATCGCCAGGAAGCTGACGACCGCAGAGATCGAGGCCCTGCCGTCTCGCGATCGGCCCTGATCGAAAACGCGTTCGGAGCCTTCGGGAGAGATTGAATTCTCGCGCGCGCGGGTATGAAATGATCGTCTTGCCTGGGGAGGGAAGAGGATGATCAGAACAATCGGCGTGGCGACGATCCTGGCGACGGCGGCGATCGCATCGCCATCGGCGGCCGAAAGCTGGGCTGCGTTTTCACGCAGCGACGCCACCGTCTATCTGGTGGATATCGATGCGCTGACGCCGGTGGACGGCGTGGCGACGACGCGGATGGCGCGGGTGCCTGCGCGCGGCGAGGCGACCAATCTCAGCCATGAGACCGAAGAGGTCATGGTGCGGTGTTCGGATGGGCAGTCGCGCTCGGGCGCGACGGTGACCTATGGCGCGGATGGCGCGGAAAGCGATCGCTATTCCGAGGACACGCCGTGGGGAGCGACGCCGGCCGGCGGCATCTATGGCGCAATCAAATCCTTCGCCTGCGAGGACATGCGTCCCCAGACGGCGGCCTTCCCGACCATCCAGGCCTTCATCGCGGGCGGACGCGGCCAGTAGGCCGCGCCCCTTTCGCCGTCAGACGTCGACGGCGGCGTCCAGGGCGTTGTCCTGGATGAACTCGCGGCGCGGTTCGACCACGTCGCCCATCAGCTTGGCGAACAGATCGTTGGCGTCTTCCTCGTGCTCGACCGAGACCTGCAGCAGGGTGCGGGCGTTGACGTCCAGCGTCGTCTCCCACAGCTGCTCGGGGTTCATCTCGCCCAGGCCCTTGTAGCGCTGGATCGACAGACCCTTCTTGCCGGCGTCCAGTACGGCCGTCAGCAGGTCGAGCGGCCCGCGAATGGTCGTGGACTTGTCCTTGCGGCGGTAGGTGGCCGGGGCGCTGAAGACGCCGTCGAAGGCGCTGGCGCGTTCGGCCAGGCGACGGGCGTCCAGCGAACGGATCAGGGTCTCCTCCAGCACGATCGTTTCCTGCACCGCGCGACGGGTGCGGCTGAAGACCACGGCGCCCTGTTCGCCCGGCGCGCCCGCCCACTCCCCATCGCCCTCTTCGGCATAGAGGTTCAGGCGCACGGCGGCGGCGGACGAGGCGGCCGCCATGTCGGCGTTGTCGGCGAATAGGCCCGCGAGCGCCGCCTGTTCGATGGCGAAGGCAGGCGCGCGTTGGCTGAGGCGATCGACGCCAGCGCTGAAGGCCTTGGCCTCGCGCACCAGCGATTGCAGGTCCAGCCCCAGGCGACGCTCGCCCGTGGACAGGTCCAGCTCCGCCTCTGACGCGCCTTCCTCGATCAGATAGGCGTCCATCTCGGCCTGATCCTTCAGGTAGCGCGACTGCTTGCCCTTGGAGACCTTATAGAGGGGCGGCTGAGCGATATAGACGTGGCCGCGCGTGATCAGCTCGGGCATCTGACGATAGAAGAAGGTCAGCAGCAGGGTGCGGATGTGGGCGCCGTCGACGTCGGCGTCCGCCATCAGAATGATCTTGTGATAGCGCAGCTTGTCGGCGTTGAAGTCGTCGCGGCCGATGCCGGTGCCGAGCGCCAGGATCAGCGTGCCGATCAGATCCGACGACAGCATCCGGTCAAAGCGCGCGCGCTCGACGTTCAAAATCTTGCCGCGCAGGGGCAGGACGGCCTGGTTTTCGCGGTTGCGCGCCTGTTTGGCCGAGCCGCCGGCGGAATCGCCCTCGACGATGAACAGTTCGGACTTGGCGGGGTCGCGCTCCTGGCAGTCGGCCAGCTTGCCCGGCAGGCTCGAGATTTCCAGCGCCGACTTGCGCCGCGTCAGGTCGCGGGCCTTGCGGGCGGCCTCACGCGCCGAGGCGGCCTCGATGATCTTGGCCACGATCTGCTTGGCCTCGACCGGATGTTCCTCGAACCAGGTCGACAGGCCTTCCGAGCACAGGCTTTCGACGGCCGGACGCACTTCGGAAGAGACCAGCTTGTCCTTGGTCTGGGAGCTGAACTTGGGATCCGGCACCTTGACCGACAGGACGCAGGTCAGGCCCTCGCGCGCGTCCTCGCCGGTGACGGAGACCTTCTCCTTCTTGCCGGCGCCCGAGCTCTCGATATAGCCGCCCATGACGCGGGTCAGGCTGGCGCGGAAGGCCGACAGGTGGGTGCCTCCATCCCGCTGAGGGATGTTGTTGGTGAAGCACAGCATGGTCTCGTGGTAGCTGTCGTTCCACCACAGGGCGAGATCGAGTTCGATCCCTTCCTTCTTGCCGCGAATGACGATGACGTCCTTCAGGATCGGCGTCTTGGACTTGTCGAGGTGGCGCACGAAGGCCTCGACCCCGCCCTC
Source organism: Brevundimonas sp. KM4 (assembly GCF_000964075.1). Lineage (NCBI taxonomy): Bacteria > Pseudomonadati > Pseudomonadota > Alphaproteobacteria > Caulobacterales > Caulobacteraceae > Brevundimonas > Brevundimonas sp. KM4. Next base: position 60,712 of record NZ_JZRG01000022.1, read on the forward strand.
GTAGTGCAGGATCATCTCGATCGGCTCGGCGTGGCGCTGGTCGGCCAGCTTGATGACCACGCCCGAGTTCAGGAAGGCCAGTTCGCGTAGACGGTGTTCCAGCGTCTTCAGATCGAAGTCGATGTGGCTGAAGGTCGTGGCGGACGGGAAGAAGGTGACCTCGGTGCCGCTCAGCGGCTTGCCGGTGTCCTCACGGATCGGCGCGACGCCCGTGACTTCCAGCGACTTGACCGTGTCGCCGCGCTCGAAGCGCATCTCGTGCTGCTTGCCGTCGCGATAGATCTTGAGCTGCAGCCAGTCGGACAGGGCGTTGACCACCGACACGCCCACGCCGTGCAGACCGCCGGACACCTTGTAGGAGTTCTGGTCGAACTTACCGCCCGCGTGCAGCTGGGTCATGATGACCTCGGCGGCGGATACGCCTTCCTCGGCGTGAATATCGGTGGGAATGCCGCGCCCGTTGTCGGTCACGGTGACCGAGCCGTCGCTGTTCAGGATGACCTGGACCAGGTCGGCGTGGCCGGCCAGGGCCTCGTCGATGGCGTTGTCGACCACCTCATAGACCATGTGGTGCAGGCCCGAGCCGTCGTCGGTGTCGCCGATATACATGCCGGGGCGCTTGCGCACGGCGTCCAGGCCTTTGAGAACCTTGATGGAATCGGCGCCGTATTCGGGCAGGTCGGCAATCGGATCGGTCATGAAGTCATTGGCTCTGAAGTCCCGACCGGGACGGGGATGGAACGCCGGACCCGGCGCTCGAATCGACGGCGGGATCGCACCGCGCCGAAGCCCGCAACATATAGGAAATTCCGGCGAAAAAGCGAGGAATTCCGCGATTGGAGCCTAGTCGGTTTCCAGCGCGCCGCCGGCCACGCGGACGAACTGGGCGCGGCCTTCCAGACCGGCGAACAGGTCGCGTTCGGTGCCGGTCATGAAGGCCTGAAGATCCAGCGCCGTGATCTCGTCGAACAGGGCGGTGCGGCGCGCCTCGTCGAGGTGGGCGGGGGCTTCGTCCAGCAGCAGGATCGGGCGCGCAGCATGATCGGAAAGCCGCGCGATCTGGGCCAAGATCAGGTTCAGGACCAGGGCTTTCTGCTCGCCCGAAGAGCCCTCGGCCGCAGGGCGCTGTTTCTCGCGGTGAAGCGCGGTCAGATCGGTGCGGTGCGGCCCGAACAGGGAGCGGCCGGCGGCGCCGTCTCGGGCGCGCGCCTTGGCCAGGCCGTCGCGGATGGCGGCGGCGATCTCGTCTTCCTCGGCGCCCGCTTCGGCCATCTGTTCGGCGGCGCCGTCCAGACCCAGGTCGGCCTGGGGGAAGGGACGATCGCTGCGGGCGTCGATGGCGGCCTGAAGCGCGTGCAGGGCGGCGACGCGGGCGAGGGCGGCGCGGGCGCCGGCCTCGCCCAACCGAACCTCCAGGGCGTCCAGCCAGACGGGGTCGGCCTCACGCCCGTCCTGGGCGTCGTTCAATAGGCGCAGCCGCTCTCGCAGCGCCTTTTCATAGGCGGAGACGCTGGCGGCGTGATCGGGGTCGGCGGCGAAGACCAGCCGGTCGAAGAACTTCAGCCGCTCGGCGCGCGCGTCCGAAAACAGACGGTCCTGTTCCGGCGTGGCCCAGACGGGACGCAGGTAGTCGAGCAATCGCCCCGGCTGGGCCGTCTCGCCGTCGATCCGCACGATGCGCCGCGCGGCGCCCGCCGCCTGGACCCCGGTGCCCAGCCGCGTCTCGTCGTCCAGTTCGACCATGACGGCCCAGGCGCGCCCGGTCGCCTCGCCCGGCTCGCGCCGGCCCATCTCGGCGGCGGTGGCGCCCCGCAGCCCCTTGCCCGGGGTCAACAGGCTGATCGCCTCCAGCAGATTGGTCTTTCCCGCCCCGTTCGGCCCGTGCAACACCACAGGCCCGGAGGTCATCTCCAGCCGCGCCCCTGCATAGGATCGGAAGTCGGTGAGGGTGAGGGAGGTGATCACAAGTGGCGAGTGGCGAGTGGCGCGTGGCGAGTCAATGCGAACCCAATCTTGCTCGCCACTCGTCACTAATCACTCGCTACTGACTAGACCCGCAGCGGCATCAGCACATACTGAACGCCCGGATCGCCCGGATCGAGCACCAGGGTGGGGGAGGCCGGGTCGGCGAAGCGGAAGGCGGCGTTTTCGCCGGTGATCTGGCCGGCGACGTCCAGCAGGTAGCGGGCGTTGAAGCCGATCTCGAACGGTTCGTCGGAATAGCCGATCTCGACCTCTTCCTCGGCCTGGCCGGCTTCCATGTTGCGCACGGTCAGCTTCACGCGGTCGTTGTCGAACGCCAGTTTCACCGAACGGCTCTTCTCGGCCGAGATGGTGGCGACGCGGTCGACGGCCTTGGCGAACAGGGCGTTGTCGATGTCGGCCTGTTTGTCGTTGCCGCGCGGGATGACGCGCAGATAGTCGGGGAAGGCGCCGTCGATGACCTTGGACGTCAGGGACGCCTCGCCCATCTGGAAGCGGATTTTCTGGGCCGAGACGGTGACCTCTACGGGTGCGCCGGCGTCGTCCAGCAGGCGACGGACCTGGTCCACCGTCTTGCGCGGCACGATGACGCCAGGGCCGCCGGCCGCACCCTCGGGCGCGGGGGTCTCGGCCAGGGCCAGGCGGTGGCCGTCGGTCGCGACGGCGCGCAACAGGGGAATGCCCTGTTCGGCGACCGTGTGAAGATAGAGGCCGTTCAGATAGTAGCGGGTTTCCTCGGTCGAGACCGCGAACCGGGTCTTGTCGATCAGGCGGGCCAGATCCTCCTTGGGCAGGACATAGGAGGCGCCGGCGCTGTCGGTGGACATGACGGGGAAGTCGCCCGCCGGCAGGACCGGCAGGTTGAAGCGCGACCGGCCGGCCGAGACGACGAGGCGAGGATCGTCGCCGGAGTAGAGCAGCGAAACCTCGGCGCCTTCCGGCAGCTTGCGCACGATTTCGTACAGGGTGTGGGCGGGAGCCGTGATCTGACCCTCGACCTGAACCTGGGCCTCGGCCTCGTCGACCATCTCCATGTCCAGATCGGTGGCGGCGAAGGCCAGCCGGTCGCGGCCCGCGCTCAGCAGGACGTTGGACAGGATCGGAATGGTGTTTCGACGTTCGACGACGCTCTGCACGTGGCCCAGGGCCTTCAGGAGCGCGGATCGTTCGATGGTCAGCTGCATGTCGTCTCGCCCGGCGCGGCCGACTCGCAAGGCGGCTGCGGTTAAGTGACCTGGGACACTAGCGGATTGGGCGCGTGCTGCAAGGAAGTGGCGAGTGGTTAGTGGCGAGTGGCGAGTGGATATTGGGGGCAACTCGGTAGGAGGAGACAGTTTCTCCTCGCTTGTCACTCGCCACGCGTCACTCGCCGCTCGAAATCAGCCCCGCAGCTTGCGCGTCAGGGCCTCGACATCGCGGGCGATCTGATCGTCCTGCGGCATCAGCTCCTCGATCTTGCGCACGCCGTGCAGGACCGTGGTGTGATCGCGCCCGCCGAAACGACGGCCGATGTCGGGGTAGGAGCGGGTCGTGTGCTGCTTGCACAGATACATGGCGATCTGGCGCGGGCGGGCGACCGAACGGGTGCGGCGCTCGCTGAGCAGGTCGGCCTGTTTCATGTTGAAGTGGTCGGCGACCGTCTTCTGAATCTCGTCCACGGTGATGCGACGCTCGGGGCCGCCGCGCATGGCCATGCCCAGCAGGGTCGAGGCTTCGTCCACCGACACCGACGACAGGCGCGCGCCCGCGGCGGCGGCCAGGGTGTTCACGGCGCCCTCGAGCTCTCGCATCGAGCCGGGGGTGCGGTCCACCAGCTGGGCCAGGACCTCCGGGTTGGCTTCGCCCTGGACGACGCCCAGGGCTGACAGGGCCTTCAGACGGTTCTGGGCCACGGCGATCTTCAGCTCGCGGTCGCCCGCCTCGACCGGGCAGGTCAAACCGGCGGCAAGGTGGCTGCGCAGGCGCGGCTCGACCTCGGTCAGGGCCATGGGCGCACGGTCGGCCGAGAAGACGATGCGTTTGCCGTCCTCGATCAGGGCGGTCAGGGTCGAGAGCAGCTCTTCCTGGGTCGAGGTCTTGCCGCCCACGAACTGGACGTCGTCCAGCAGCAGCATGTCGGCCGAGCGCAGGCTTTCCTTGAAGGCGGCGGTCGAGCGGTCCTGCATCGCCTTGACGAAGGTCGACAGGAAACGTTCGGCGGTCAGATAGACGACCTTGGCCTCTGGCCGCAGACGCTGAGCCTCCCAGGCGATCGCGTTCAGCAGGTGGGTCTTGCCGTAACCGTAGGGGCCGCAGAAGAAGACGGGATTGAAGTGACCGTCGGCCCAGCTGGCGACCTGTTTGGCGATGGCCAGGGCGAAGGCGTTGCCCTGACCCTCGACGAAGCTGTCGAACGTCAGGCGATCCTGCAGACCGGCGGCGCGAACGGCGCGGGCGCCGTCGGCGCTGATTGGGGCGGCGGACGCCATCTGCGGCGTGGCGGCGAAGGCGGCCAGACGCGGGGCGGCGTCCACCACATTGCCTGGCATCACGGCCGAGGCCGGCGGGGCCGAACCCACTTCGGCGCGGCAGCGCACCTCAAGGCGGCGCGACAGGCCGTCCAGGCCCAGCCACAGCTCGTTCATGCGACGCAGGGCGTTCTTGCGCACCCAGTCGCGAGCATAGGCGGTCGGGGTGACCAGGATCAGATGGCCGGCGTTGTCCAGGCGGACCGCCGACGGGGCGATATAGGACGAGAAGGGACCATCGCCGATTTCAGCGCGCAGGCGCACGGACGCCTCGCTCCAGATGCGGTCCGGATCCGTCAGTCCCGACGTCTTCGTTCCGCCTGCCATCGCCGCTGCGCCCCCAACCATCTTTGCCCGCCCACCTTGAGAAGAACCATTCCGACCTTCCGCGCTTCAGGGCGATGGTTCAGGGACGACTTCTCCTGCGCCGAAAAGCAGTGCTTTTCGGACGGGGTCTAACCTCTGAACAGACATCTCCCGCCGACGCGAAACATAGGCCTCGCGCCGTCTTCATCCGTGCTGGGATGGAAGTGCGTTAGAGGTCAAAACTTACGCCGCGAGCCGGGTGGGTCAACGCTGATTCGTTGGTCGATTCGCAGTTAAATTGTTTGACTCCGTGAAACCCTGACACCGCTTGGAATTTCGGCCGGATCATGGCTCGACGATCGGTGTTTTCAGATTTGACAGTTAGCGACACAACGCAAAACGGCGAAGGAGCTTGCGCGCCTTCGCCGTTGATATTGCTTTATAATCCCACAACGAAACAGCGACAGCTGCTCCGTCCGCTGTTGGATTAATTTTGGCTCAGGCGGCCGACAGCTTCTTCAGCTGGGCGGCCAGGCGCGAAACCTTGCGCGAGCCGGTGTTCTTGTGAACGACGCCCTTGGAGACGGCGCGCATCAGCTCGGACTGGGCCTCGATGAAGGCGGTCTTGGCGACGGCGGCGTCGCCGCCGGCCAGAGCTTCCTGGAACTTGCGCAGATAGGTGCGGACGCGCGAGCGGCGCGCCTTGTTCACTTCGGTACGCGCTTCGATCTTGCGGATCGCCTTGCGGGCGCCGGGGTTGTTGGCCATGTCAAACCTTCGAACGGAAAACGCCGCGGAGCACACGTCCACGGCGCGGAAATCTCAAGAGGGCGGGCCTATAGCCGAAAGCCCGGAGGCGGTCAACGCGGAGTCTTCATCGCTGGACTCCAAGGTTGGGCCAGGACGCCGGTTTGAGCGCGCCTTGCGCGCTATCATCCAAACGCAACCCAACAGGCTTTAACGCGCTTTAGCGGACTTTCCGTCGCAGGTTTTTGCGTTGTGTCGAAAGAGTGCAACGCTTTCACTTTGTTCATGAATTGTGTCGTTTTACGGCCATGTTTGTCCCGTCCTGACAAGGGCTGAAATCATCTCCCGGATCGTCGTTCCATGACCCAGACCGCGCTTCTCCTGCTTGCGCTGGCCCCCGCCGCCGGTGTCGTCCAGCCTGTTCAGGCCCAAACCAATGCGGCCCAGCCGCTAGAAGCCCAGGCGCAGGTCCAGCAGGAGGAGCCGACGGTCGTTCTGCCGGACGTAGAGGTGACGGCGGCGCGGCGCGGGGTGGCCCTGGGCGGGCAGGAACCGATCGTCTCTTACGACACCGCCCAGATCCAGGCGTTCGGCGCGACCAACATCGGCGAACTGATCACCCTGCTGGAGGCCCAAACCCGCAGCGCGCGCGGCGGGTCTCCGGTCTTCCTGGTCAATGGACGCCGCATCTCGGGCTTCCGCGAAATCCGCGGCATTCCGCCCGAGGCCATCGAACGGTTCGACGTTCTGCCTGAAGAGACCGCGTTGTCCTATGGCTACAGCGCCAATCAGCGGGTGGTGAACATCGTGCTGAAGGCGGACTTCAAGTCCCTGACCGCCTCGGTCAACGTCAGCCGACCTGAGCAGGGTGGTCGCACGACCACCGCCAGCGAGAACAATATCCTGCGCATCGCCGGCTCGGACCGCTGGTCGGTCGATATCAACGGCACGACCTCCAACACCCTGTTCGAGACCGAGCGCGACATCGACCGCAGCACGACAGCCGGCGGCGACAGCGAACTGGCCAACGCCTATCGCACCCTGCTGCCCAAGACGGACGAACTGTCGGTGTCGGGCACCTACAAGCACGACCTGAACGACAAGGTCGGCATGACGCTGAGCGGCAGCGTGGAGGACTCCAACAGCTTCAGCTATCAGGGCCTGCCCAATGTTCAGCTGACCGTGCCGGGGACCAATCCGTTCTCGCCGACCGGCCAGGACGCGACCCTGTTCAGCTATCTGGACCTGCCCGGCGCCCTGACGCGCAAGACCGATACGCGCACCGCCGAACTGGGCACGGTGTTCGACGGCTATGTCGGTGACTGGCGCTGGACGGCGACGGGGGAATACAGCCGCGTCGAGACCGACACCACGACGGGGCGAGGCGTGAACGCGACGGCGTTGCGGGCTTTGATCGCAGGCGATCTGACGGTCAATCCTTTCGGCGACCTGACCGACCGGGCCATCGTCAATCCGCGCGACACCGCCAACTCTGTGGCCCAGACGGCGACGGCGGAACTGGTGTTGAACGGGCGTCCCTATGAACTGCCGGCCGGCGACATCACCTCGACCTTCAAGGTCGGGGCCGGTTATCAGTCGCTGGATTCCGAGAGCCTGCGGTTCTCCGAGAGCCTGGGTTCAAGTGTCGCCGTGGATCGGTCGCAGTCGCGCAACTCGGGCAGCGTCCAGGCCAACTTCGATCTGCCGATCTCCAACGTCGAGCGCGGCGTCCTGCCCAAGATCGGCGATCTGTCGGCCAATCTGAACTTGGCCTATCAGGAGCTGTCCGACTTCGGCGGCGTGTCCTCGGTCGGGGCCGGGCTGAACTGGTCGCCGGTCGAGCGGCTGTCCTTCTCGGCCAACTATTCCGACGAGGGCAAGGCTCCAACGGTCCAGCAGTTGAACGACCCGACGGTATCGACGCCGAATACGCCGGTCTTCGACTTCCGCACCGGCCAGACCGTCGAGATCAACCGGATCACCGGCGGCGATCCCAATCTGCAGGCCGAGGATCGGCGCATCCTGAAGCTGGGCATGAACTGGCAGCCGGTGTCGGACAAGGATTTCCGCCTGAACCTGGCCTACACTCGCACCGAGGCGGACAATGAAATCTCCAGCTTCCCGGCCATCACGCCCGACCTTGAGGCAGCCCTGCCGGATCGGTTCGTTCGCGATGCGGACGGCAATCTGGTGTCCATCGATGCCCGTCCGCTGAACTTCTTCAAGCGCGAGCAGCAGGACGTACAGTGGGGCTTCAACTTCTCGCGCCCGTTCGGCAAGCCGAACCCGGCGGCGGCGGGCGGTCGTGGTCCGGGCGGACGCGGCGGTCCTGGCGGCGGCCCGGGCGGCGGCGGAATGATGATGATGGGCGGACCGGGCGGACCGGGCGGCCCCGGCGGCGGACGGATGCGCGGCGGACGGGGATCCGGAATGCAGCCCGGCCAAGGCATCTTCAACCTGTCGCTGACCCACACCTGGCGCGTCCAGGACGAGGTCACCATTCGCGACGGTCTGGCGTCGCTGGATCTGCTGGACGGCGATTCCATCTCCGGCTCGGGCGGTCAGTCGCGCCATGAGGTCCAGCTTCAGACCGGCCTATCCAGAAACGGCGTGGGCGCCTTCGTCAACGCCAACTGGCGCTCGGGCACGACGGTCAATGGCGACGCGCTGGGGTCGCCCGATCTGGACTTCTCGGGCCGGACAACCGTCAATCTGTTCGCCTTCGCCGACCTGACCCAACGCACCTCATGGGTCGAGCGCTTCCCGTTCCTGAAGGGCACGCGGATCGGCTTCGGCGTTCAGAACATCTTTGACGACCGCGTCTCGGTGACCAGCAGCGACGGTCAGACGCCGGTCAACTATCAGCGCGACTATCTGGACCCGCAGGGGCGCGTCTTCCGCATCAACCTGCGCAAGATCCTCTTCTAGAGGCTCAGGGCCAGACGGTCGCCAGGGCGATCATCACGACGGCGGCGGCGAGCGCCAGTGGAAAGAAAAGACGGTCGGACATCGATCCGACCGTTACCCCGACCTGCGCGGCGCGACAAGCGATGGCGCGGCTCGCGAGCCTTGACCGACTTCGGAGGGCGTCCTACCCCGAGAGGCCCTATTTCGAAGGACCGACCGAATGCCGCGCCTGATCCTGCTCCGCCACGGCCAGAGCCAGTGGAACCTCGAGAACCGCTTCACCGGCTGGGTCGACGTCGATCTGACGGCGGAAGGCGAGGTCCAGGCGCGTCGCGGCGGCGAACTGATCGCCGAGGCCGGGTTCAAGCCGGCGGTGATGTTCACCTCGGTCCTGACGCGCGCCCAGCGCACGGGCGCCCTGGCGTTGCAGTCGGCGGGCCTGACCGATGTGCCGGTGATCGAGGACTGGCGGCTGAACGAGCGCCACTACGGCGGTCTGACGGGCCTGAACAAGGCCGAGACGGCCCAGAAACACGGCGAAGACCAGGTCAAGATCTGGCGCCGCAGCTATGATGTGCCGCCGCCCCCGCTGGCGCCCGGCGGCGAGTTCGATTTCAATGCCGACCCCCGCTACGCCGGCAAGGCCATTCCCGACACCGAAAGCCTGAAGACCACGCTGGACCGGGTGAAGCCCTATTGGGACGCCGAGATCGCGCCGCGCCTGAAGGCGGGCGAGGATGTGTTGATCGCCGCCCACGGCAACTCCCTGCGCGCCATCGTCAAACTGCTGTTCGGCGTGCCGGACGATCAGATCGTCGGCGTCGAAATCCCCACGGGCAATCCGCTGGAGATCGATCTGGACGCGGATCTGAAGCCCACCGCCGCCCGCTACCTCGACGCCGCTCGCGCCGAGACATTGCCGACCGCATCATGAGCTGGAGCGAAGCCGACCAGGCCTTCATGGCCCAGGCGATCGCCCTGGCGACCGGCCGGATGGGCGAGACCTGGCCTAATCCGGCGGTCGGTTGCGTCATCGTCAAGGACGGCCGGGTCATCGCCCAGGCCGCCACCGCGCCGGGCGGTCGTCCCCATGCCGAGGAGCAGGCCGTGCCCGCCGCCGGCGCGGATGTCGTCGGCTCGACCGTCTATGTCACGCTGGAACCCTGCGGCGCGCGGTCGTCGGGCCGCAAGTCCTGCGCCCACTTCCTGACCGAGGCGGGCGTGGCGCGGGTCGTGATCGCCTGTATGGACCCGTCGCCGTTTGCGGCCGGGTGCGGCACCGAGCGCCTGCGCGCGCAAGGGCTGACGGTCGAGACCGGCCTGATGTGCGAAGAGGGCGCGGCCCTGTGCGAAGGCTTCCTGCACCGGCTGGAAACCGGCCGCCCGATGGTGCGCATCAGCGAGGATGGCTCGGGCTTCGACGGCCGGTTCGTCGCCTCGCCCAAGGCCGATCTGGTCACCGAGCTGAAGCGGCTGGGCGAAGCCGGTTACACGCGGCTGTGGACCGGGCCGGGCGAGTTGGCCGAGGCCCTTCAGGCCCAGGGGCTGCTGACCGTCTGAGGCGGCTTCGCCGTTCAAAGGTTTCTTAAGTCAGGGCGCGTAATGTGTCCTGATGGCCCTCGCCGCTGAACCCCTCGTGAGAAAGCGCCTGACGCAGGCGGAGCTGGACGTCATCTGCGCCCGGCACGACCGGCTGTTCCAGGCCCGACCCGGCGGCGCCCGCGCCGTCTTCGCCTGGATGGACCTGTCGGGCCTCAGCCTGAAGGGCCGCAATCTGGCCGATGCCGATTTCGCCGCCGCCTGTCTGGAAGGCTGCGACCTGACCGGGGCCAAGCTGGACAACGCCAACTTCTTCGGCGCGGACATGCAGGATGCGATCCTGGCTGAGGCCAGCCTGCGCCGCTCTGATCTGCGCGGCGCCTGTCTGCGCGGAGCGGACCTGTCGGGCGCCGATCTGTTCGAGGCCGACCTGCGTGAGGGCACCATCGCGGCCGCCGACGCCAGACTGGGCTTCAAGGTCATCGAACCGCGCCACCGCGACGAGACCGAGGCCAGCGGCGCCTGCCTGGCCGGCGCCAATCTTCAACGCTCCAAGATGGCCGGCGTCATCGCTGTGAAGGCCGACTTCTCCGGCGCGGTGATGAAGGACTGCAAACTGGTGCGGGCCAATCTGAAGCAGGCGGATTTCCGCGGGGCCGACCTGGCCGGCGCCGATCTGTCAGGGGCGGACCTGTCGGGCGCCGATTTGCGCGACGCCATCCTTGTGGGCTGCAAGACAACCATGTGGCGCGCCGACGGCGCCGACATGCAGGGTGCCCTAACCGACAACAGGTCGTCCTGCGAGTCCGTGGAAAAAATGCCCGCCGCCGAGATGCTGCGCGAACATGCGCGCTGGTGCGAGACCGGCGGCGCGGAAGGACAGCCGTCGGTCTTCAACGGCGTCGACCTGCGTCCGCTGAAATCGATCACGGGCCTGAACCTGACCGCCCTGTCGGCCAAGGGCGCGGTCTTTTATGGCCTGGATATGGAAGGGGTGCAGTTGCAGGGCGCCCAGCTCGACAACGCCGACCTGCGCTCCGCCAAGCTGCGGCGCGCCGACCTGCGCGGGGCGCGCCTGCGAGGCGCGCGACTGAACGGAGCGGACATGCGCGAGGCGCAACTGGGGCCGCTTCTGATCGCCGCCGACCGGCTGATGCCCGCCGATCTGACGGGCGCCGTGCTCCGCGGCGCTGACCTGTCGGGCGCCGACCTGAAGCGCGCCGTCCTGGCCGGCGCCGATCTGGGCCGGGCGACGCTGCACGGCGCCCAGACCCGTCAGGCCGACCTGACCGACGCCAATCTGGCGGGCGTGCGCGGCCTGACCGTCGATCAGGCCGCTTGAAGCCTTAGGCCAACGCCTTGAGCTGATCGACCAGATCGGTCCTTTCCCAGCTGAAACCGCCGTCTGCGTCCGGCTCGCGGCCGAAGTGGCCATAGGCGGTCGTGCGCGCGTAGATCGGCTTGTTCAGGCCCAGATGCTGGCGGATCGCACGCGGCGTGGCGCCGCCGATCAGGTCCAGAATCTTGTCTTCCAACACCGCTTCGGAGATTTTGCCGGTGCCGTGCAGATCGACGTGGATCGACTGGGGCTTGGCCACGCCGATGGCGTAGGAGATCTGAATGGTGCAGCGGTCGGCCAGGCCGGCGGCGACCACGTTCTTGGCCAGATAGCGGCAGGCGTAGGCGGCTGAACGGTCCACCTTGGTCGGATCCTTGCCCGAGAAGGCGCCGCCGCCGTGGGGCGCCGCGCCGCCGTAGGTGTCGACGATGATCTTGCGGCCGGTCAGGCCGGCGTCGCCGTCCGGTCCGCCGATCTCGAAGATGCCGGTCGGGTTGATGTGCCAGACGGTGTTCTCGTCGGTGAAGCCTTCCGGCAGCACTTCGAGGATATAGGGTTTGACGATCTCGGCGACCTGTTCGGAGCTCAGCCCCTTGGCGTGCTGGGTCGACAGGACGATCGAGGTGGCGCGGACCGGCTTGCCGTCCTCGTATTCGATCGTGACCTGGCTCTTGGCGTCGGGCTCAAGCTGCGAGCCGCCGGCGTGACGAACCTCGGCCAGGCGCTTCAGGATGTTGTGGCTGTACTGCAGGGTCGCCGGCATCAGCTCGGGCGTCTCGTTCGACGCATAGCCGAACATGATGCCCTGATCGCCCGCGCCCTCGTCCTTCTCATTGGTCGAGTCGACGCCGACGGCGATGTCGGCTGACTGGGCGTGCAGGAAGCAGGAGTAGTCCGCCGTCTCCCAATGGAAGCCGTCCTGTTCATAGCCGATGTCCTTGACCGCAGCGCGGACCAGCGGCTCCAGGCTGTCGATGATGCTCTGGGTGAAGGCTTCGTTCTGTTCTTTGGTGTTGCCCGGCTGGGTGGCGCGGACCTCGCCGGCCAGCACGATGCGCTGGGTCGTCACCAGGGTCTCGCACGCCACGCGCGCCTCGGGATCCTTGGCCAGGAAGGCGTCCACGACGGTGTCCGAGATGCGGTCCGCGACCTTGTCGGGGTGGCCTTCGGAAACGCTTTCCGAGGTGAAGAGGAAGGAAGAACGAGCGGCCAAGAGAGGCTCCTGTCAGTGTCAGACCGACAGGCATATAAAGATATGCTTATATGTTCAAGTGATCTGACGCGGCGCGCAGCCTGCAGAAACTGCTTCGCGGCGTAAGCATATCGGCTGACTCCCCCTCATTTTAGGGTAAACAGGCCCAAGGGGGTCCCCATGCCAGACGGCCTGACGACGAGAGAGAGCGAATGCGTCCGCCTGGCCGGCCAAGGTCTGGAGGACAAGGAAATCGCTGCGCGCCTGCGCATCTCGCCGCGCACGGTCGGCAATCATCTGCACCGCGCCTACGCCAAACTGGGCGTTTCGGACCGCAAACTGGCGGCCCGGCGACTGAGTATTGGCTACTCAGAGGCGTCGATACTCATTCCCAGCGACCGCTCACCTCCGCTCAATGATCCCACGTCGGCCGAACAGTCGGGCGATGCGGTTTCCGACCCAACGACATCCTGGCTTCTGCCTGCGCCTCCTCGTGGGGCTCTGGCGAGGGTGGGGATCATCGTCGCCGGGGCCGCCATCGCCCTTCTGTTCGCCATCGGGATCGTGACGGCGGGCATGGTGGTTCCATCCCTTTTCGACCGGCTTGCTCCCGCTGAAATGCGCTGACCAAACGGCTTAACGGGAGATGGGCCAATGAAGAACATGCACGTCGGCGTCCGCGTGGCGCGGCAGGTCAGAACCGCCGAACACGTCGTCGATCAGGCGATGATCGAGGTCAGCCGCTTGGTTCAGACCGCGTTGGAAGGTCGGGTCGAGGCGCGCCTGGCGGCGGAAGTCGGACAGAAGGCGCTGGCCAATATGGTGCGCGGCCTAAGCCAACTGGCCGAGGTTCGTGGCGCCGTCATCGCCAGTCACTCCGAACTGGCCCAGGTCGCCGACGACCATCAGGTCGGCTGGCATATGGACGGCGCGCACGAAGACAAGACAGTCAAACCCACTGGGTTCGCCCCGGTTCTCGCCGTCGCCGCTTGATCGCGGCCGTCGGAATGGGGTCGCCGCTGTCCTTGTTTCTGATGTGCCTGACCTACGGCGTCATGGCCCTTCTGCTTTGGAAGGGTCGTATGCCGGAGCGGATCGCCCTGGTCGCACTGGTCGTCCTCAACTGGGGCACGCCATTGGTCGATCACCTGTTCATCGGGCATTTCCGGTGGGGGGTGGCGATCCTGTCGGTGTCCATGTTCTGTCTGCTGGTCGGTCTGGCGCTCCGTTACGACCGATGGTGGCTGCTTCTCGCCGCCGGCGCCCAGCTCATCGCGGTTTCGACCCATCTGGCCGGCATCGCCGGTTCCGACGCCCTGCTGTGGTCGATCGTATCGACCCGAATGGTCGTCTGGTTCGAGCTCCTTCTCCTCGCCCTCTTGGGCGTCTGGGAGGCCCAATGCGCCCCCTACGCCCGTCCCAAATCAGCGCCCGCATCGATCCGGGCGCTACAGAAAGTCTGAATGTCATGAATATCCAAACCGCCCCCGCCTTCATGCCGCTTTTCCGCTCGTGGCTGGAAACGGCCAATCTGGCGAAACAGGTCGGATCGTCATCGCTGTCCGCCAGCGGCGAGAACCTTCTTGTCGAACTGGATCTGACGCCGATGGAAGCGGCGGAAACCACGCTTCTCGATCACGCCCCGACCTCGGCCGTCGAGGCGGTCTGCATGATCGAGATCATCCGCCAGAGCCTGTCCGACGCCGGCCGTTCGGACGGACGCGATGCGCGCGCACTGGACGCCATCCAGTCATGGTTGGCAGGCGCGGCTCTCGACGGAGCCGACCATCGCGACGAGGTTGAGCAGTTGCTGAAAAGCGCCAGCAACCGGGCCTGATCAGCCGCGCAGGCCCTTGGCCACGGTCAGAAGGGCGTCGCGTTGAGCGGCGTCCTTGATGCCGCGGAAGGCCGCCAGCAGTTCGGCGACGCCGGGTGCGGCCAGGGCCAGCTCGTCGCCCTCGGCCGTTTCAAGTTCGCCCAACAGGGCTGCGCCGGTCGATTTCAGCACTGAGGCGATCTGCAGCAGACGGGCGGCCGAGACGCGGTTCACGCCCCGCTCGTACTTCTGGATCTGCTGGAAGGTCACGCCTGCGCCGGCGGCCAGTTGCGCCTGGGTGATACGCAGTTCCTCACGACGGGTGCGGATGCGTCCGCCGATGGCGATGTCTACGGGATCAACTGCGTCGTTCATGTCGGCCTGCGGGCATAGATAATGCGGCGCCATGGCCCCAAAACACCGATCCCGTCAAGCCAAAGCTGCTCAGCTAGGGATTGCTACGTGCGCTATAGCTGACGATTCAACCTTGAGGATATATTTCGGCGCTTCATGCGCCGCCTCCCGCGCGAATCGCGCTCGGAGAAGTGGTGCCGCTTAGGTGACTCGAACACCTGACCCCATCATTACGAATGATGTGCTCTACCGGCTGAGCTAAAGCGGCCCGGTTGCGACGGACGAAGCTGTCCGCGCGAGACGGGCTCTTTATACGGCCGGATCGCGCTTGCCAAGCGCCGCGTTCAAGATCGTGAGCAATGCGGTCTCGTCGGGCGATTTTGCCACAACGGGCGTCAGGCCGTGCGTGACGAACGGGGCTGCGGCGGCGGGAGAGATGCAGGCGAGGACCGCGTGCACCAGGACGTCGTGACTACGTTTGGCGAGGGCGTGCCCGGCGCGGGGGGAGTGGATCAGAACGGCGTCGAGCGGCGCGGGCGCTTCGGCTGACGTTTCGATGGCGCGATACACCGTCAGCGACTGGATCGACACGTTGCGGGCGCCGGCGGCGGCGAGGGCGGCGGTGAAATCGCCGGCGGGGGTTTCGGCTTGGGGGACCAGGACGGCGGCGTCGGCGATGGCGCCGGCGATCAGACGGGCGAGGGCGTGCAGGTCGCCGGAAGCGGAGCGAACATCGGCGAAGCCCGCATCGTGGGCGGCCTGGGCGGTCGCATCGCCTACGGCGAGGACCTGCAGGTCGCGGCGGGGCGTGAGGGCGGCGAAGGCGACGACGCCGTTGATGCTGGTGAAGGCCAGGGCGGCGAACGGCGCCAGATCGGGAACCGGCGGGGTCAGGTGTTCGATCGCCAGCAGGGGCGCGACGATCGGCTCGAACCCCATGTCGCGCAGGCGGGCGGCGGTGCGTGCGGCGCCCGGTTGGGCGCGGGTGATCCAGACGCGGGGTGACGTGAGGCTCATCCGTCCACGGTCGCGGGATCGACTTCCTGATCGCCGGCCGAGGCGTGGACCTCTCCGCCCATGCGTTGGCCCAGTGCGCGCGCGTCGGCTTCGGTCGGTTGGAAAAGGTCGCCGACGCGGCGCCAGCGGGCGGAGCCGTCCGGGCTGAGCATTTCGGTGGTCAGATGCAGGGTGTCGTGTTCGATGCGGGCGTAGGCGCCGACGGCAGTGCGGCACGATCCTTCCAGCGCCGTCATGGCCCCGCGCTCGGCGGCGATGCACAAGGCAGTCTCGGGGTGATTCAGGGCGGCGACCCATTGGGTGCTCAGGGGCGCGTCGATGTCGGCGGCGCGCGTTTGGATCGCCAGGGCGCCCTGGCCCGGCGCGGGCAGGAAGCTGTCCAGCGACAGCTTCTCGCGGATATGGGCGGTGACGCCCAGGCGCGTCATGCCCGAGACGGCCAGAAGGATGGCGTCGAAATCGCCATCGGCCGCGCGACGTAGCCGGGTGTCGATGTTTCCGCGCAGCATTTCGACCTTCAGGTCGGGCCGCAGGGCCAGCGCCTGGGCCTGGCGACGCAGGCTGGCGGTGCCAAGGCGCGCGCCGAAGGGCAGGGCGTCGAAACTGTCGAAATCGCGGCTGATGAAGGCGTCGCGGGCGTCCTCGCGTTCGGGAATGGCGGCGATGCACAGTCCGTCGGGCTGTTCGGCGGGGACGTCCTTCATCGAATGGATGGCGATGTCGATCCGGCCGGCCAGCAGGGCCTCCTCGATCTCCTTGGTGAACAGCGCCTTGCCGCCGACCTCCAGCAGGCGGCGATCCTGGATGCGGTCGCCGGTGGTGACGATCTCGACCAAAGGAACGGCGGTCTCGATCTCGGCCTCGGGCACGTTCAGGGCGCGGCCGATGGCGCGCTGCATCATGCCGGATTGGGCGAGCGCCAGCTTGGAGCGTCGGGTGCCGATGCGGAGAGGAAAGGTCATGAGCGTTGCGCACCGGTCGCCGGGTCGCTACCTCGACCCGATGGAAATGTCCGCCGACTATAGCAGCGGCGCCAAGTCAGCAACTGGACGGGATGTCCGGCCGCTGACGGTGCTGGGCCTGGAGACCAGTTGCGACGAGACCGCCGCCTCGGTCGTGCGCCTGACGGGTGGTCGGGCGGAGGTGCTGTCCTCGGTCGTTCACAGCCAGATCGACGATCATGCGGCCTATGGCGGCGTGGTGCCCGAAATCGCGGCGCGCAGCCACGTCGAGATGATCGCCGAGGTCACCCGCCGCGCGATGGCCGAGGCCGATCTGGGCTATGACGGGCTGGACGGGATTGCGGCGACGGCCGGGCCGGGTCTGGTCGGCGGGGTTATGGTGGGGCTCAGCTTCGGCAAGGCGGCGGCGCTGGCGCGCGGCCTCCCGCTAGTGGCGGTCAACCATCTTGAAGGCCACGCGGTGTCGGCCCGGCTGGGTGCGGAGGTGGCCTATCCTTTCCTGCTGCTGCTGGTGTCCGGCGGCCATTGCCAGCTTCTGGAGGTGCGCGGCGTCGGCGACATGAGCCGGATCGGGGCCACCATCGACGACGCGGCCGGCGAGGCCTTCGACAAGATCGCCAAGGCCTTGGGCCTGGGTTATCCGGGCGGCCCGGCGCTGGAGCGGCTGGCCATGCAGGGCGACGGGTCCAGGATCGATCTGCCGCGCGCCCTTCTGGGCCGCAAGGATTGCGACTTCTCGTTCTCGGGGCTGAAGACGGCGGCCTTCCGCATCGCCCAGACCTGCGAGACCGAACAGGACAAGGCGGACCTGGCCGATGCGGTGCAAAACGCTATCGCGCGCCAACTGTCGGATCGGTCGGAACGGGCGCTGGCGGCCTATGCGGAGACGCATGACCACCGTCTGTTCGTGGTGGCTGGCGGGGTTGCGGCCAACAAGACCATCCGCGCGACCTTGCAGGCGACGGCGGCGAAACACGGCTTCGACTTCCTGGCGCCGCCGATGGCCTATTGCACCGACAATGCGGCGATGATCGCCCTGGCCGGGGCGGAACGGCTGGCGTTGGGCCTGACCAGCGACATTGACGTCGTCGCCCGGCCGCGATGGCCGCTGGACGAAGCGCGCGCCCTGTCCGATCCTTCGCACAAGCCGGGCCGTAAAGGCGCCAAGGCGTGAACGGTAAACAAGCCTCGGGAGGGCGTATGGAATTCCGCACGGCAGGGGTCATCGGCGCGGGCGCCTGGGGCACGGCTCTGGCGCAGGTGTGCGTTCGGGCTGGCCTGGACACGACCTTGCAGGCGCGCGAGCAGCAGTTGGTCAAGACAATGCGGGCGACGCGGGCCAACGACCTGTATCTGCCCGGCGTGCCGCTGGCCGACGAACTGAAATTCACCGCCGATCTGGCCGATCTGGGCGACTGCGACGTGATCCTGGCCGTGCCGCCGGCCCAGCACATGCGCGCGACGCTGACGGCGTTTGCGCCCCACTATCGCGCCGGCGTGCCGGTGGTGCTTTGCTCCAAGGGGGTCGAGCGCGGCACGATGAAGCTGATGACCGAGGTGCTGGCCGAGACCCTGCCGGACGCTCCCGCCGCAGTCCTCTCCGGCCCCAGTTTCGCGGGCGAGGTGTCGCGCGGCCTGCCGACCGCCGTGACCCTGGCCTGTGCCGATCAGACGCTGGGCGAGGCCTTGCTGAACACCCTGTCGGCGCCGAGCTTCCGGCCCTATCTGGCGACCGATCTGGTGGGGGCCGAGGCGGGCGGCGCGCTGAAGAACGTGCTGGCCATCGCCTGCGGCATCTCCGAGGGGCGTCAGTTGGGCCGCAGCGCCCATGCCGCTCTGATCACGCGCGGCTTTGCGGAAATGACTCGCCTCGCCGTCGCCATGGGCGGGCAGGCGGAGACGGTGGCGGGCCTGTGCGGCCTGGGCGACCTCGTCCTGACCTGCTCCAGCCCCCAGTCGCGCAACATGAGCCTGGGTCTGGCCCTGGGGCAGGGACAGACGGTCGAACAGGCTCTGGCCGGCAAACGATCGGTGGCGGAAGGCTATGAGAGCGCGCCGGCGGTTCGCGAACTGGCCGCGCGTCTGGGCGTGGAAATCCCGATCTCCGAAGGCGTCGCCGCTCTCCTTGCCGGCGAGATCGGTGTCGATGGTCTGATCGACGGCCTGCTGTCGCGCCCGCTGAAGGCCGAACGTGTCTGAAGCCGCCGAAGCGCCAGGTGAGCGCAAACGGGTCTGGAAGACGCCGCCGGGCGTGGCCCTGTGCGCCGAGGGCGACATCGCCGATCCGGGCTCGCGCGGCTTCGTGCTGCAGATCGGCGAGGCCTTCTTCCACGGCTTCGTGGTCAGGAAGGACGGTCAGGTCGCGGGTTGGGTCGATCGCTGCCCGCATGCGGGCTTTCCGATCGCGATGGAGATCGACCGGTATCTGACGCCGGACGGCGCGCTGATCCTGTGCGGCTGGCATGGGGCGGTGTTCGAACCGCTGACCGGCGAATGCAAGGGCGGCCCCTGCGCGGGCGGGCGGCTGACGCCCTGGCCGGTGACGGCCTCTGGCGGGATCGTCAGAACGGCCTGAGGCGCTTCAGCGCGCCAGTCTGCCTTTGGCCTTTTCGGCGCTGAACACGACGTCGGGATCCGGTTTCTTGATGTCGATGCTGGTGTGGCTCAGCACCGACAGGATGTAGCGGCCGATGTTCAGCCGCGCCGTCTTCTTGTCGTCAGTGGCGACGACGGTCCAGGGCGCATAGTCGCGGTCGGTCTCGTCCAGCATCCGGTCGCGGGCGTCGGAATAGGCGTCGAACCGCGCCTCGGCCTCGGCGTCCAGCGACGACAGCTTGAACTTCTTCAACGGATCCTCGCGACGTTCCTTCAGCCGCTTGGCCTGCTCCTTGCGCGAGATGTCCAGCCAGATCTTGATCAGGATGATCCCGTCGTCGGTCAGCATCCGCTCGAAGCGCGGGGCGTCGGTCATGAACTGGGCGTACTGTTCGGGCGTGCAATAGCCCATGACCGGCTCGACCCCGGCGCGGTTGTACCAGGACCGGTTGAAGATCACCGTCTCGCCCGCCGCCGGCAGGTGCGGGACATAGCGCTGGAAATACCACTGGCTGGTTTCGCGGTCGCTGGGCTTGGGCAGGGCGATGACGCGGGTCTGGCGCGGCGACATATGTTCGGTCAGGCGCTTGATCGCGCCGTCCTTGCCGGCGGTGTCGCGCCCCTCCAGCACGATGACCACGCGCGAGCCATGCTCGATGCTCCAGGCCTGGGTCTGGACGATGGCCAGCTGGATCTGCTCCAGCTCGGCGTCATAGGTGTCGGATTTCTTTCCCATGGAAAGAGAGTGGGCCGAGGGCCGGCAGAGAGCAAGGGCGAGGGAGCCGACTGCGAAGCTGGGCGTTAAGGCGCCGGGCCCGTCCGGCCTGCGAGGGGCCGAATGAAGCGCGATGTGGCGGACATGTGGAATCTGGTGTGGGAACTGGCGCTGCTGGTCTGCGCCGGCTTCGCCTTGCTGAACGCCTTTGCGCCGCCCCAGGACCTGCCGTGGAAGCCGCTGGATCTGGATCGCCCACTGGGCCGCGCGACCACCGCAAAGGTCGCCGCCTTCGACGTGCCGACCGCCGCCACGCCCGAAGCAGTCGAGGGCGCGACCGAGGCCTGTATGCAGGCGCTGCGCAATGCGGGGGTTCGGGTCGAACGCGCGCCCGACCGCGACGACGGCGGCTTCTGCGTGGTGCGCGGGGCGGTGCGGATCACGGGCGGCGAGGTGACGCCTCTGGCGCCGGCCGATGTCGTCATGCAGTGCCCGCTAGCGGTCCGCTATGTCATCTGGGATCGACAGGTGCTGCGCCCGGCCTCGCGCGACATTCTGGGCTCGGCGCCCGCGCGGGTCGACAACTACGGGACCTATTCGTGCCGCCGCATCTACGGCTCACAGGACGAGGCGGAGCGGCCCAGCGAACACGCCAAGGCCAATGCGCTGGATGTCGCAGCGGTGACCTTGAAGGACGGCCGGACCGTCAGCGTGCTGAACGACTGGCGCGGCGACGGGCCGGCGGGCGAGTCGGGCGGCCGCTTCCTGCACGCCCTGCGCGACGGGGCCTGCCAGCTGTTTTCAACGGTCCTGACGCCCGATTACAACGCCGCCCACGCCAACCATCTGCACATCGACGGGGCCGCGCGGGGCCTGTGTCGTTAAGCCTGAATGCGTCTGGTGCGACTCGCTTTGCTGTTGACCGTCTGGAAAAGCCGGGTGACAACATCGCTGCAGTCCGGATTTCGCGTGGGGTCCAAACCCGCGTTTCGCTCCTTCGCCTGAACGAGCTGTCCAGATGGATTGTCGGGTCACCTCGTGAGGGATCCGCCTGGAAAAGCGCGTTTACGGAGACGCAGACATGGCGACCGGCACGGTCAAGTGGTTCAACCCCACCAAGGGCTACGGCTTCATCCAGCCCGATAGCGGCGGCTCCGACGTGTTCGTTCACGTCACCGCCGTTCAGAAGGCCGGACTTCAGGGCCTCGATGAGAACGCCAAGGTCGAATACGAGCTGGAAAACCAGCGCGGCAAGACTTCGGCGATCGACCTCAAGGTTCTTTAAGTCGATCCAGCCTTCAAGGCTTAGAGGCGGGCGCGGGAGTTTCTCCCGCGCCCGTTTTGTTTTTTGGGCTACCGCGCTTCGCGCTGCTTGAGCCCGTCGGGCTTCGCCCTCTGTGACCGCTGCGCCAGGACGATGGCGCCCAGCACCAGGGCGCCGCCCAGGGCCTGGATCGGCGTCAGGGTCTCGCCGAAGATCCACCAGCCCAGCAGGCCCGCGACGACCGGCTGGATCAGGATGGTCACGGCCGTGACCGAGGCCGGAAGCTTGCCCAGCGCCCAGGCCACGCCGCCTTGTCCGAAGACGTGCATCACGCCCATGGCCACGCAGGCGGCCCAGCCGGCCGGTCCGGCGGGTATGACAGCCTCGCCCAGCGCCAGGGCGACAATCAGCAGCAGGGGCGCGCCCAGCAGCGTCGCCCAGAAGGTCACCCGCATCGCGCCGGCCGTGCGTCGCGCCGCCTGAACCGCCAGGAAATAGCCCGAGTACCAGACCGCCACCGACAGGGAGAACACGTCGCCCAGCATCGGATTGGTCCCCTGTCCGCCGTCCGCGCCCGCCGCCATGGCGAAGGCGCCGCCCATGGCCAAGGCCAGGGCCAGGATGAACAGCCGGTGCGGCCGCTCCTTCAGGACGAACCAGCCGAACAGGGTCACGACAACCGGCGTCAGGTTGCACAGCACCGTCGCGTTTGCGACCGAAGTCATGACGATGCCGTAGTGCCAGAAGCTGAGGTCCAGGGCGAAGAATAGGCCCGCCAGCAGCGCCCATTTTGACGGCGCGCCAACGCCGCCCGGCTCGCGCGCCGCCAGGATCGTCAGCAGGGGTAAGGCGAACAGGAACCGCCAGAACCCCGCCGCCGCCGGCCCCGTCTCGGTCAACCGCACCAGAATGGGCGCCAGGCCCAGCACGCTGGCGGCGATCAGCAGAACGATCAGCGCGAAGGCGCGCGAGGAGGGGCGAAAGGCCAGGGCGGACATGGCCCGGCTCTTACGACGCCCTGCGACCTGACGCCACAGGCGCCGTTGGCTCTGACCTCAAACGAGCGGGTCGATGCGCGCCCGCAGCACGACGCTGAGGCCCGGCGCGCGATCGCGATAGTCGATCGTCCCGTCCAACTGACCGACCAGGCTCTTGATCATCATCGAGCCGAACCCCTTGCCGGCCAGATGCCCGCCAGCGCCCTCGTCCTCCACCGTCATGCGGAAGAAGGCGCCGTCTTCTTCGAACCGAATGCAGAGCGGGCCGGGCTTGCCGCCATAGGCGTATTTCTGGGCGTTGATGATCAGTTCGGTCAGGATCAGGCCGATGGTGATGGCGCGGCCCGGCTCGATGCAGACGGGATCCAGGTCCGTCTCCAGGGCCGCAACCCAGTCGGGCCCCATGCTGGAGCCCAGATCGCCGATCAACTCGCCGATATAGCGGCTCATGTCGATGGTCGTGACCTGGTCGCTCAGATAGAGCCGACTGTGGACGGCGGACACGGCGCGCACGCGACGGCGCGCCTCGTTCAGCGCCATCGCGGCCGATCCGCCCGCCTGTTCTCGCGCCTGAAGGCCCAGGAAGCTGGACACCAGCGTCAGGCTGTTCTGAACCCGGTGGTTTACCTCGCGGATCAGATATTGCTGCTGCTCCAGCCGCAGATCGCGCTCGGACAGGCGGTCCTGCAGGGATCGGTTCAGCCGGCGGATCTGATGGACGGCGGCATAGTCGGCCAGGGCGTCCCTCAGCCGCGCGGCGGACTCGACGGCGGCCGGACCCCAGCGGTGCGCGCGGCCCGAGACTGTGTCCGACCAGCTTTCGAACGAGGCGCGCGGCGTCAGAATGGCGTTGGGGCCCGTCTTCTCCGCCGTCGCGGGATTGCCGGCCCAGCGCACCGTCTCCAGCACCTCCGAGCGGAACCACAGCAGCGACACCGGCTGATCGAGAGGTAGGGTGACGGCCAGCAGCCCGCTGGCGTGCGTTTTCCACGCCTCGGCGGCCGGCAGGATCGAGGACAGGTGATGCGACGAGACGGGGCGCAGGCCCGGCCGTCCCGCGACCCAGGCGGCGATGGCGCGTACGCCATCTTCGGGCGGCGTATAGCCGAAGGTCTGGATGTCGCCCTCGCTGACGATGGCCAGACCGTCCGCGCTGGTCAGCTGCATCAGGGCGTCGGCTTTTTCGCCCAGCGCCTCTCGCATCGGCCGGTCCGGCGACAGCCGCGACAGCAGTTCGTCCTCCATCCGACGCAGGCGCGTACGCTCGCGATAGAGATCGGCGTCGCTCCTGGATTTCAGCTGTCGCGCCAGATTGCGGGCCAGAGCCGTGCAGCCCACGCGCAACTCATAGGGCAGCAGTTTGGGCGAGGCGTTGTGGCAGGCCACCAGCCCCCACAGGGCGTCATCGACGATGATCGACACGGACGCCGAGGCCCGAACGTCCATATTGCGCAGATATTGCAGATGGATCGGCGACACCGAGCGCAGGCCGCTGTCACTCATGTCCAGCGGCGCCTCGCCGGGCGCAATGGGGCGCAGGGGCTGGGGCGTGTAACGGCTATCGGGAATGACCCGCACCGGGTTGCGCAGATAAAGGGCGCGCGCCTGCTGGGGGATATCGGTGGCGGGGAAATGGTGATTTAGGAAGGAGCCGGAGCCATCGGCGCGGCTTTCGGCGACGACCTGACCCGCCTCGTCGTCTTGGAAGCGATAGATCATCACCCGGTCGAAACCGGTCAGGCGACGGAAGGCGTCCGCCGCCCGCTCGCACACCGTCTGGATCGTCACCGCCCGTTCCAGCGCGGCGCCGGCGGCGTCCAGACTGGCGATCAGATCGACGCCGAGCCGAGCCTGCTGCGAGCTCTGCTCGACCTCGATGATCATCAGATCGTTGATCGCGCCGGCGGTCGTGCCGGGCGCGCGGTGCACCACGACGTCGTATTCCAGACGATTGGTCGCGCGCCAGCGACAGGCGAAGCCGGCCTCCTGATGCGCGGCCATGGCGCGCACGGCCCGGTCGGCGACATCGCCGAGCACGTCGGCGACGGTGCGGTCGATCCAGACCTTGGGGCCGGTCAGTTCCTCGATCGCGCCCGCCCCCTGCCGGATGGTCAGGGATTGCAGATCCAGCACCAGCATGAAGCCGTGCGGCTGGATCGATTGAGGAATATGGATCGGCTCGCGATCACACTCGTTCAGCGCGGTGTCGGCCAGGTCGAGCGTCTCGGTCATGCCGCGACCTCCTGCGGCTGGGGGTGCAAGGTGCGGTGGGCGAAGGCGAAACCGTCGATGCCGCCCTTCACCACCTGATCGATCGTGACAAGGCCGCTAGCGCAGGCCCGGTCCAGCAAATCCATGAAGGCGCGCCAGCGTGCGCCGGTCTCTTCGCCATAGGGATCCAGAAAGCCGAGGCCCTCCAGATCGCGACCCTCGGCGGCCAGCCGCCGTCGTATGATCCGACCGCCCAGCATCGATCCTTCAGCCACATAGACCCATCCCAGGGCTTCGCCGGCCGAGGCGGGCGCAGCCGGACGCGCGGGCGAGGGAATGCGCTGGCCCAGTATGGTCAGGTCCTGGGCGATCCCATGCGCGCGTGATCGCGGTTCGAAATCGGCGTCCAGTTCAGCGTTCAACGCCGCCACCAGCGGATGGCTGAGCGGCTCCAGTCCGGCATGGAAGCGGTGAAACGCCGCCACGGTCGCCGCCCGCGTGGCGGGGTCCGACAGACGCGGCTCGATCCCGGCCTGGACTTCCAGGGTTTCGTGGGCTGAGGCGGTGGCTTCCCGAAGAGCGAGAAGGGCAGGGGAAGCGATCATGGGGCTCAGATTAACACACTGTCTTGTCTTGTCGATTTGCACAGGCCAGAAGGCGCGGACCACCACGGAACGGCCCAGACCGCGTGGCGTTCACCAGCGACCTTCTCATCTCCCTTTGATCGGCGGATTTTCATGAAACTGCGCGTCCGCGCCGAACTCGTCTATCGTTTCGATCCGCCGACGGACGCCATCTACAAGATCCAGGTCGCGCATTGGCCGGGCCAGGACATCCTGGAAGAGACCCTGACCTTCGACCCGCCGGTTGATTTTCACGAGGACGAGGACATCGATTTCGGCGCCCGCACACTGCGCTGCCACGTCGAGGGCGAGGTCAAGCTGACCTATGAGGCGGTGGTCGAGAACGGCGTGTTGAAGGGCCTGCCGCCCAGCGTATCCCAGCATGACTGGGGCGAGTTGCCCGCCGAGGTCCTGCCCTATCTGCAGCCCAGCCGCTATTGTCCGTCGGACCAGTTCGGCCGCTTCGTGACGCGCGAGTTCGGCGACACGGCGGGCGGCGCGCGCGTGCTGGCGATCCTGAACTGGATCACCGAGAACGTCGATTACGAGCACGGCGTGTCGGACACCGAAACCACGGCGGCGCGCACCTTCATCGACCGGGCCGGCGTGTGCCGCGACTTCACTCATTTGGGCATGACGCTATGCCGGGCTTCGGGCATTCCTGCGCGCGCGGTCAGCGCCTTCGCTCACCAACTCAGCCCGCCCGACTTCCACGCTATCTTCGAGGTCTGGCTGGACAACGGCTGGTGGCTGGTCGATCCGACGGGCCTGGCGCCGGTCGAGGGTCTGGTGCGGATCGCCTGCGGGCGCGATGCGGCGGACATCGCCTTCCTGACGACCCAGGAGCGCTGTCAGATGGTGCGCCAGTCGGTGACGGTGGCCGAGGCCTGACCGGCCGCTACTTCGCCTTCTGCGTCGCCTTGTAGGCCTGAAGCGCGTCGATCACGTCCATCTGGCGCAGCACCTTGTTCTGCGGATCGATCAGGACATGGGCGCCGGCCGGAACCGCGATCTGGCCGCGCCCGCCCGTCATGGCCACGGTCTGAACGCGCCCGTCGATCTCGACCTCCAGCGGCATAGGGAAGACGCCGCCGTCGCCCGTCGCCCATTCTAGCTTCAGCACATCGCCGTCGCGGGTCTGGCTCAGCACCGGCAGGGCGGCGTTGTAGAGATAGCCGCGGAAAAACCAGCCATAGTCCTGGCCCGTGATGTCATTGATGATCGCGACGAAGTCGCCGGTGGATCGGTACAACGGCGCGAAATTGCCCGGCCGGGGATCGGGTCGGCCATAGACCAGGCGGGTGACCGCCTGATGGAAGGCGGCGTCGCCGATCAGCATCCGCAGCGAATGGCTGATCAACGAGCCCTTGTTGTAGATGTCGAGACCCGGCCCGGCATCGCCCTTGTAGACCTCGTCTTCCGTCTTGGGCGTGCCTGAGACGACGGGATATGTGTTGATCAGACCCTCGCGCTGATTGGCCAGTTCGCGGTGCATGTAGCGGTCGCCCAGCAACCATCGCGCATAGAGCGGCTGCATATAGCTGCCCAATCCTTCGTGCAGCCACATGTCGTCGGCGTTCTGGTTGGTCAGCTGGTTGCCGAACCATTCGTGGGCGAACTCGTGCTGCAACAGCCAGTCATAGCCGCGACCGTCGATCTTGTAGCCGTTGCCGTAGGCGTTGATCGTCTGGTGCTCCATGCCCAGGTGCGGGGTCTCGACCACCCCCATCTTCTCATCGCCGAAGGGATAAGGTCCGACGGTGGCTTCGAAGAAGTCCAGCATCTTCGGGAACTGGGCGAACAGGCCCTGGACTTGTTCGGGGGTGTCCGATTTCAGATGCCAGTAGCGCATCGGGATCGTGTTGCCGAACCGGCTGGCGTAATCGCCCGACACCTCTTCATAGGGCCCGACGTTCAGCGCGATGGCATAGGTGTTGGGCGATTTCGCCGACCAGTTCCAGGTGGTCCAGCCGTCGCCGTGATCGACCTTGCCCAGGAAGCGGCCGTTGGACGGGGCCGACAGGGCGGATGGGACGGTGATGTGCAGGTCGACCCGGCCCGGTTCGCCGTGCGGGCTGTCGATGCATGGCCAGAAGATGTCGCAGCCCTCGCCCTGAACCGCCGTGGCGATCCACGGCTCGCCCGACGGCGCGGTGGACCAGACGAAGCCGCCGTCCCACGGCGCCCGGGGCGCCACGCGCGGCTGGCCGGCATAGGCGACGCGCAGGGAGACCGACCGGCCCGTGGCCAGGGTCTCGGGCAGCAGCACCGTCAGCCGGCCTTCGGGGTTGGACCAGCGATCGACAGCGACCTCGACCCCGTCGATCTGGACCGAGGAAATGGTCAGCAGAGTGTCCAGTTCGACGACCAGAGCGGTCAGGGGCGCCTTGGCGGTGAAGTCCAGCACGGCGACCGCGTCGATGGCCTTGTCGTCAGGCAGGACCTTGATCGACAAATCGGCCTTGTCGAACTGCATCGCCTGCTGTTCGGGCGTCAGCGGCTGATCGGTGGCCAGGGTGAAGGCGGTCGATTCGCACGGCGTCGGCGCCGGCTGGGCCACGGTGGCGCAGGCCGACAAAGTCAGGGCGCTGGTCGCGGCCAAAAGCAAAATCTTGATGCGCATGAAGCCGTCCCCCGTCTGAGGCTGCAGGCTAGCGCGAGCGGGC
The DNA here is from genome assembly GCF_000964075.1 of Brevundimonas sp. KM4. NCBI lineage: Bacteria > Pseudomonadati > Pseudomonadota > Alphaproteobacteria > Caulobacterales > Caulobacteraceae > Brevundimonas > Brevundimonas sp. KM4. The sequence goes on from NZ_JZRG01000022.1 coordinate 88,453, forward strand.
AATGGCGCAAAGAAAAAGGCCGGTGTTTCCACCGGCCTCTTCCAGAACTCTATGTCGCGGTCGCCGATCAGGCGGCGGCTTGTTCGGCCAGCTTGGCGCGAATCTGGCGCTTGATGCGCTGAGCGGCGATCGACAGCTGCTCGTCGCGAGCCTTGACGATGAAGACGTCCAGGCCGCCCTTGTAGTCCAGGGTGCGCAGCGCGGCGTTCGAGATGCGCAGGCTGAACGTCTGGCCCAGGGCTTCCGACGTGACCTTGACCGTCTTCAGCGACGGCAGGAAGCGGCGCTTGGTCTTGATGTTCGAGTGGCTCACGTTGTGGCCGACCATGGGGCCGATACCGGTGAGTTCGCAACGACGCGACATCGTCAGATCCTTAAGGTGCGGCGTCCGGCCCGAGCGTGGGAGAGGACGCATGAAACAGTTGCGCGCGGGAACCAGCCCGCGCGAGAGGGGGCCGTATAAGGGAAGAGGCGGTTCGGCGTCAAGCCGAGTCTGGGCCCATCGTCCCCACGCCTCGTTCAGCCGTCATTCAAATGCCGCCCTGTATGGCCCATATGATGACGACCCCAAAAGAGACCCAAGCAGAACAGAAGGCTTCCATGTCCCGTCCGTCCTTGATCGATCGCCTGCCCAAGCGTGCGCTCGCCGTCGTGGCCCCGGTGATGGCCGGCGGCTTCATGCTGGCCTCGCCCGCCATCGCCCCGGCCCAGACCGCCGCCCAGTCCGAAGTCCTGCCCGGCTATTGGGAATACACCACCAGCGCGGTGGGCCAGCGCGACACCGAGCAGAAGTGCGTGCGGCCCAGCGAGATCAACCGCTTCTTCGGCGGCCTGTCGACCAACAAGTGGCGCTGCACCTATCCGACCCGCGCGGTCGGCAACGGCAACGCCCGCTTCGAGGGAACCTGCCAGGATCGCAAGGGCCGTCGCATCGCCGTTCGCCTGAATGGGACCTACACGGAAACCAGCTTCAGCTTCCGCGGCGGCGCCCAGATCGTGCGCGGCACGCCCTATATCCCCGCCAGCATCACGGCGCGCCGCATCAGCGCCCAGTGCCCGGCCAACGCCGAATACTTCTGACAGCGGCTCTGCGACGCATCAAAAAAGGCCCCGGATCGCTCCGGGGCCTCTTCTTTAGTCCGAAACTGAAGCTTAGGCGGCTTCGGCGGTCGGGACCGGCTTCTTGGCGCTGAGCGACTTGGCAAGCAGCTCGACGGCGGCGTCCTTGTCGATCTTGTTGGCGGCCGCGACTTCGCGCGCCATGCGGTCCAGGGCCGATTCATAGAGCTGGCGCTCCGAATAGGACTGTTCCGGCTGGGTGTCGGCGCGGTGCAGGTCGCGGACCACTTCGGCGATGGAGATCAGGTCGCCGGAGTTGATCTTGGCTTCGTATTCCTGGGCGCGACGCGACCACATGGTGCGCTTGATGCGCGCGCGGCCCTTCAGTGTGGTCAGGGCCTTGGTCACGACGTCGTCGGCGGCCAACGAACGCAGACCGGCCGTCACGGCCTTCTTGGTCGGGACGCGCAGGGTCATCTTTTCGTGGTCGAAGGTCACGACATAGACCTCCAGCGACATGCCCGCGACTTCTTGGGTCTCGATCGCCGCCACCTTGCCGACGCCGTGCGCCGGATAGACGACCGCGTCGCCAACCTTGAACTCCAGACCAGTCTTGCTCGTCATAATCGTCCTTTCCCGGTCAGGGCCGGGCGAAACGAAGGCGCAGGAAACGCAAACAGGATCTCATCCGCCGGATCGCTCCGTCGGAGGAGATGATGTCAGGCGTCAAAAGCGGAAACGGATCACCAAACCTCTGGCCGATCCCGTCTAGGGCGGGATTCTGTCGCAAACACGGGCGGCGCGAAGATTTCGCGGACCGCCCGATCCAATGAAACAGAACCTATCACAAATCTGCGGAATTTCAAAACGTCCACAGGGCGGACGTGCAAATGCGGCAAGGCTTGAGCGCCGCCAGTCCTGAAATCAGGAACCCTTGCCCGGCTTGGGGCTGAAGTATTTCTCGTATTTGCCCGTTTCGCGCTCGTACTGCTCGCGATCGGCGGGGGGCGTGCCCTTGACGGTGATGTTGGGCCAGACCTTGGCGTATTCCGCGTTGACCTGAAGCCATTTGCCGTCGGGCTCGTCCTCGGTGTCCGGCACGATGGCGTCGACCGGGCATTCCGGTTCGCACACGCCGCAGTCGATGCATTCGTCGGGTGCGATCACCAGAAAGTTCTCGCCTTCGTAGAAACAGTCCACAGGACACACCTCGACGCAGTCCATGAACTTACATTTCACGCAGGCGTCGGTGACGATGTAGGTCATTGGGCGAAAAACGGGTGTCGGTCTGTGGGCGGGAGGCCTGCGACATGGCGGCCACGCAACCAACTGTCAACAGCGCGGCTTAAGGCGAGAGCCATTCGCAGCGCCTTGACAGAACGGCGCCTAATCGCAACTGTATTGATTGCATATCCGCCCCATCGACAGGAAATCCCTATGCGCACCTCCTTCATGAAATACGCCGTCGCCGGCGCGGCCGCCCTCAGCCTGGTCGCAGGCGGCGCGGTCGTGGCTCAGGCCGCTCTGACCAAGAACCCCGCCGAGGTCACCTCCGGGACCTACGATCTGGATTCCGGCCACGGCAAGATCACCTGGTCGGTCAATCACTTCGGTCTTTCGACCTATACGGGCCAGTTCGTGAACGTGAAGGCGGTGCTGAAGCTGGACCCGGCCAACCCCTCGGCCTCGACGCTGACCGCGACGATCCCGCTGACCGACGTGGCGCCCAACGACGACCGTCTGAAGGCCCACCTTCAGACCGCCGACTTCTTCGACACCGCTAAATATCCGACGGCAACCTTCGTCTCGCGCTCGGTCACGGTCGACGCCGATGACGCCAACGAGGCGACCGTGGTTGGCGATCTGACCCTGAAGGGCGTGACCAAGCCCGTCACCATCGAGGTCGAGTTCAACGGCGCCGGAACCGTCATGGGCGCCTACAAGGCCGGCTTCGACGGCGAAGCCACCATCAAACGCTCGGACTTCGGCATCAACTACGCCCTGCCGGCCGTCTCCGACGAGGTGAAGCTGCACATTGAAGGCGAGTTCGTCATTCAGAAGTAGGGCCTGCCGCGCTTCGCGTGACTTGAGGCGGCTCTTTTAAGCCTACCGCGCTGCGCGCGACTTGAGGCCATTTAGACCGTCAGCGAATACAGGGCGCGGGCCTCCTCTGCGGGTCCGCGCCTTTCGCCCAGCCCCTCGACCTTCAGGCTGGTGACGCGTCCGTTCTGGGCGAAGGTCAGCAGGTCGCCGACGTGAACGCACCGGCTGGGCTTGTCGAGCCGCGTCTCGCGCCCCTGATGCGTCAGCCGCACCGCACCCCGCTCCACCAGACCGGCCGCCAGGCCGCGCGTCTTTACGAACCGCGCGCGCCACAGCCAGATGTCGATGCGACAGGCGTTCTCGTTCAAGCCTTCGCCTTTCGACGCGGACGACGACGCTTGGGCCGCGCCGGGGGCGCCTCCGTCAGGGCGGCGAGGGCGGCGAAGGGCGAGTCCTTGACGATCTTGGGCGCTGCGCCCGGCTTGTCGGGCAGGCGGGCGCGTTCGATCTTCAAGGCGGCGATGATCTGTTTGGCCTGATCGGCGCGCCAGCCCAGATCGGTCAGGGCCTCGTCGGACAGTCGGCCGTGATTGGCGGCCCGCAGCTCGGCCATCTTCTCCAGCGTCTCGACCGGCGCCAGCCACCGTCCCGCCAATCGTAATCCATGCGCGGACAACAGACGCGCCGAGGGCGGCTCCACCGGCGCGGGGATCAGATCGGGCGTGGCCGGGATCAGCGGCGCGGCGACAAAGGCCTGGGCGAAATGGCGGGCGCGCGGCTTCTGAAGGCCAGGCAGCCAAACCGAATGCCCCCCGATGCGGATGGCGAAACTGCGCAGCGTGCGGCGCTCGACCTGACTGAGCGCGGCCAGATCGCGCTCGACCTCGCGCCGGTCGATCACGCCGCCGGCCTCGATCAGACGGAAGGCGATGCCGCGCGGAAGGCCCTTGAGCGCGCCACTCTCGACCGCCTGACGCAGCCGTCGCAGATCACGCAACGCACGGCCCGCTTCCGCCGCCAGCCACGCCTCGATCCGGCGCTGGGCGCGCTCGCGGGCGGGCGTCGGTCCCAGATCGCCGAGCAGGCGCACGGAGGGCGTAAAGGGATCGACCCCCTGCGGCGTCGCATTGATCTGCGCCGTCAGCACGCCGCGCCACAGCACCGCCCCGTCCGGCGTGACCGAAAACCCGTCGTCGGTCTCGGCCGCCAGACGCCCCAGCCGTCGATTGATCTCGGGCGTCACCGCACGCACGGCGGCCTGGCGCAGGGTGCGATCCTCCAGAGCCGAAGAGCCCTTCTCCATCTGGAACCGCACGCCCTCCAGCTGGCCGACGACCTGACCCTTGACGGTGACCTCCCCGTCTTCGGCGACGCCAGCAAACGTGTCTTCGCGCACGTTCAGCGCCCGCATCAGGGCGGTGGTTCGGCGATCCACGAACCGGGCGGTCAGCCGCTCGTGTAGTACGTCGGACAGCCGGTCCTCGAGCGCGCGGGTCTTGTCGCGCCAGCCTTGCGCGTCGTGAACCCAGTCCGGCCGGTTGGCGATGTAGGACAGGGTGCGCACTGCCGACAGCCGCGCCGACAGCTGGTCGATCTGACCGTCGTCGCGATCCACGAAGGCGAAGCGCGGCGCCATCCAGTCGTCGGTCAGCCGGCCGCGCTTGCCGGTCAGGGCGTGGAAGACGTCCTTGGCCAGCCGGGCGTGTTCATCCAGCGTCGTCTTCTGGAAGTCGGGCAACTGGCACGCCTCCCACAGACGCATGACCGCCCCGCGCGAGCGCCCGATGCGGGCCACCTCCTCGTCCTTGATCAGGCGACGCAGCAGGGTCTCGTCCAGCGCCTCCGCCGTTAGGCTCAGCCCCGAACGCTGGGGCGTCACCGTCAGCGAGCGCAGCAGATCGGGCAGGGTGTCGAAATCCAGCCGGGCGTTCCGCCACTCCGCCGCCTCGATCGGATCGAACCGATGCTCGACCACCTGTTCGACCAGGTCGGGGTCCAGATCCTCGGCCTCGGCCGTGACGCCGAAGGTGCCGTCGCGCAGATGCCGGCCGGCCCGCCCGGCGATCTGGCCGATCTCATGGGCGTAAAGCCAGCGGGTGCGCCGCCCGTCGAACTTTCTCAGGCCCGCGAAGGCGACATGGTCTACATCCATGTTCAACCCCATGCCGATGGCGTCGGTGGCGACCAGGAAATCGACCTCGCCCGACTGATACAGCGCCACCTGGGCGTTGCGGGTGCGGGGCGACAGACTGCCCATCACCACGGCCGCCCCGCCGCGCTGACGCCGGATCAGTTCAGCGATGGCGTAGACCCGGTCGGTCGAGAAGGCGACGATTGCGCTGCGGCGCGGCAGGCGGGTCAGCTTCTTGGAGCCCGCATAGGACAGGGTGGATAGCCGGTCGCGCGTCACGATCTCCACGTCCGGCACCAGGCGGCGGATCAGCGGCTCCATGGCGCCAGCGCCCAGGAACATCGTCTCGAACCGGCCGCGCGCGTGCAGCAGCCGCTGGGTGAAGACGTGGCCGCGTTCGGGGTCGGCGACCAGCTGGATTTCGTCGATGGCCAGAAACTCGACCGACCGCTCCAGCGGCATGGCCTCGACGGTGCAGACGAAATAGTGCGGGCGCGGCGGGACGATCTTTTCCTCGCCGGTGATCAGGGCGACGGCCGCCGCGCCGCGCTGTTTGACGATCCGCTCATAGATCTCGCGGGCCAGCAGGCGCAGGGGCAGGCCGATCATGCCCGAGGCGTGACCCAGCATCCGCTCGACCGCCAGATGGGTCTTGCCAGTGTTGGTGGGCCCCAGGACCGCAGTCACGCGGGACGGGGCGAGGCCTGCGGACCGGTCGCTCATGTCGCGACTAAGGTGGCGACGAATCTCGTCCGGCTCAAGCGTCGCCGGCGCGCATTCCGATCCGGACCAGGGTGGACAGGTTCGCGGCCTGCATTTTCGTCATCACCTTGGCGCGAAAGATTTCCACCGTGCGCGGGCTGATCTCCAGCCTTTGCGCGATTTCCTTGTTGGAACAGCCGTCGATCAGGGCGTCGAAGACCTGCCGTTCGCGCGGGGTGAGGGTGTCCAGTCGGGCCTTGGCGTCCTCGCGCGCGATCCGCTCGGCCTCCAGACTGGTCAAGGAGGCCAGGCAGCTGGAAACCGCGTCCAGCATTCGCTGCGGATCGAACGGCTTTTCGACGAAATCTACGACGCCCGCCTTCATCAACTGAACCGCCAGCGTCACCTCCCCATGACCCGTGATGACGATCACCGGCCAGGTGTCGCCGCGCAGGCTTTTCAGACGCCCGACCAGCTCGGAACCCTGAAGCCCCGGCATCCGCACATCGGTAATGACGCAGGCGCTGCGGTCTTCGGGCAGATTGTCCAGGAAGTCGTCGGCGCTGACGAAACTGCGCGCCCGATACCCAGCCCCGCGCAGCATCAGCACCAGGGCGTCGCGCATGGCGGGGTCGTCATCGATGATGAAAACGGAGTGCGGGCTCATCAGATTTCGGACTCCGTGGGACGCGGCAGACGAAACGAAAAGGTCGCTCCACCCTGAGAATTCCGGCTGACGACCAAGGTCGCGCCATGGCTCTCGACGATTGAACGCGTGACCGACAGCCCCAGACCCATGCCGCCGGCCTTCGTCGTCGCCATCGGGTGAAAGATGCTGTCGATTCTGTCTTCGGGGATGCCGTCGCCATTGTCGCACACCGCGATCTCATAGCCGTCCGCGCCCAGCGTCCGGCCGGTCACCGTCACGCGTGCGCCCTCGCGTCCGATGACGGCGTCCACGGCGTTGCGCACCAGATTGGCCAGCGCCTGCTGAATCTGGATGCGGTCGGCCAGAACCTGATCGTCGTCCTCTTCCACATCCAGAGCGATCGTCGTGTCGGTGTCCTGTCCCGTCAGGGCGAAGACCGGCGCCAGGTCGAGGACGATCAGCGAGGCGCGCTCTTCGGTAAAGGACCGCGAACCTGTCGCGACCTGTTCGCGCATGCGCCGAATGATGTCGCCCGCGCGCAGCAACTGCGTCTTGGCCAGGTCGATGGTCTTGGCCGGCCCTTCCGCGACCGTTCCCAGCCGGGTCAGTTCGGCCTGGCCGGCATGCAGATACACGGTGGCGGCGGTCAGCGGCTGGTTCAGTTCGTGGGCCAGGGTCGCGGCCATTTCCCCCATTGAGTTCAGACGCCAGACGCTGCTGAGCTTGTCGTTCAGTTCGCGCTCGCCCTTGCGGATCGTCTCGGCCTGGCTCTGATCGCCCAGCGTCAGCACGATGTGTTCGGGAGCGATGTCGTCAGGCAGGACATTGGCGTGGAGCGTCAGCGACGGCCCGGGTGTATTTATACTGCCGCTCGTCCAAGGTCCGGAGGACGGGCCCAGAACCTCGCCCCCTTGGCGAGCCTTCGCCAGGGCCGCATCGTCGAAGCCGGGCAGTAGCGATCCGAAAGGCTGCGCCATCGCCGCGTCTCGATCCACACGCAGCAGATCGGCGGCGGCCGGGGTCACGCGGCGCGTCCGCCCCTCACGATCCAGCGTCACGATCGGCGTCGTGGCCACAATGGTGTCGAGCAGCATCTCGCGCAGCGCCAAGTCACGCGTCAGGGCGCGGGCCTGTTCCAGGGCGTCGATTAGCCGACGACAGACCTCTGCGATGACCCAGGCGATGACCGCAAAAAGCGCGGCGTTGGTCGCCGCATCCAGCACGCTTTCGCGATGCACCAGCCACAGATTAGCCCCGATGGCCAACAGGATCGCCAGCACGACCGCCCCCCTTTTGCGCCAGCAGAGCCGTAACAATCACCGCCGGGACCAGCGGCAGATAATAGAAGTTTCCAAACGGTTCGAGCGCGCTACGAACCAGCGTCGCCACAAGGACAGCCAGGCACGCGATCAAGACCCCGCTCCACCATGTCCTGGACCTGAAGATCATGTCTTCGTGATGTTCCTGGGCCGCTGGATATATTTCACCGGAGTATGAATTGGGATGCGAGAACTCGCCAAAACTTGGGCTGACGGGCGTCGCCGCTTTTCTGACAACTTTTGTATAGGCTCGTTTCGACTACGTGAACATACGTATTCGCTCAAAATCGGTTTGGAGTGACGAGCACCCCTGCCGATGACGCAGCCCGGAGGCCGCGCGACACTCCTCACGGGTTACGCAATCCTACATACAGTCCGGTTCAGATTTAATATTAATCATCGCCTCATCCTTGGGCTTCAGAATGCAGAAGCTTCAGGGATCACCATGTTTCGTTCGTCAGCCTTCTTTGTTGTCGCGGCAGTAGGCCTCGCAACACCGATCACGTCCCAGGCCCAATCGTTCGGCCTCGATGTCGGTGTCGCCAGCCAATATGTCGGCAAAGGGCTGGGCAAGAGCAATCAGGACGTTGCGCCTTTCGCCAAGGCCGAAGCCGGCTTCGGCGAAGGCTACGCCAGCGTCTTCGTCTCTGACGCCGCCGGATCTCAAGGCTACGACATGGAAATCGTCAGCATGGTCGGCTGGCGCCCCAAGGCGGGCGGTTTCACCTTCGATCTGGGGGTCATGAACCGCGACCTGCCAGGGTCGCGCGCCGGCGTCGACAAAAACTATTGGGAATATCAGGCAGACGCTTCACGCAAGCTGGGCCCCGTGGCGACGCGCCTGCGCGTCAACTATTCGCCCGACGGCTTTGCGGCGACGAAAGAGGCTTGGTGGCTGGAGTTGCAAGGCACGGTCGCCGTCGCCGCCAAGACAAAGATTTCGGCCGGAGTCGCCAACCGCATGGCCGACGGCGGTGTCGATTACAACGCCTGGAACGTCGGCGCCAAACAGAAGCTGACCGACGCCTTGGCCGTCGATCTGCGCTGGTACGACACCGACCGCCACAGCGCAGGCGAACCCTATGAGGGTCGTCTCGTCGCCGCCGCCACCTATTCGTTCTGAGTTACCGATCCACCGGGGGATGCTGAGTTGAAGTTGATTGAAAATATGCCCGTCGGCCGCAAGCTGTTCGCGGCCTTTGGTCTCGTTTTGGCGGCGATCGCCGTCATGGGCGTCCTCGTCGTCACCAGCCTGCTCCAGCTGGAGAAGGCCGGCGAAGTGCGTACGGTGGAAAACCAGGTCAATCGCACCACGGCGACGGCCGAGTTCTACGTGGCGCGCCAGGAGAACGCCTTCCGCGGCTACCTTCTGTCTCAGGATCCCTACTACATTGAACGCGTCGATGCGCATCGCGGCAAGTTCCTGGCGGCCATGGACGAGCTGCGCGGCGAACTGCCCGCCGACCGCGCCGCCCTGGTCGACAAGGCCGTGGAAGGCAATGCGACCTGGTACAAGAATGTCGTGGAAGCCGGTTCTGCGATGGTCCGAGACGGTCGCGCGGCCCAGGCCGTTCAGATGGTCGGCCGCAACGGAACGGCCGACAACTACGTCGCGCCGGTCGAAGACACGATCGACCAGATCAAGACGGCCAACGATGTGGCGCGCAAGGCCTCGACCGAAGCTCAGGCCGCCGCCAGCCGCACCGCGCTGATCGCCACGATCGTCGGTTTGATCGCAGCCTTGGTGATCGCCATCATCGCCGGTTTCGTCGCGACGCGCTCCATCGTGCGCCCGATCTTCACGATGATCGGCTATATGCAAAGGCTGATGGCCGGCGACACCGACATCAAGGTCGCCAGCGCCGAGCGCAAGGATGAGTTCGGCAAGATGGGTCAGGCCATCGTGGCCTTCCGCGACGCCGCGATCGAAAAGGTCCGCGTCGAGCAGGACGCCCTGTCGCAGCGCTCGATGTCCGAGCAGGAGCGCGCCGAACGCGAGGCCGAAAAGGCGCGCGAGGCCGCCGAAGACGCCCGGGCCATCGCAGCCTTGGGCCAAGGTCTCTCGGCCATGTCGAACGGCGATCTCACCCACCGCATCGACATCGAATTCAGCGCCAAGTCCGCTCAGCTGAAAACCGACTTCAACGCCGCCATCTCCCAGCTGCAGCAGGCCGTCTCGGTCGTGGTCAACAACGTCTCGGGCATCCGCTCGGGTGCCGGCGAAATCTCGCAGGCCGCGGACGACCTGTCGCGCCGCACCGAACAGCAGGCCGCCTCGCTGGAGGAAACGGCTGCGGCCCTGGATGAAATCACCGCCACGGTGAACAAGACCGCCTCGGGCGCCCGCCAAGCCTCCGACGTGGTTCAGGCCGCGCGCGGTGACGCCGAAAAGAGCGGCATCATCGTCCGCGACGCTGTCCAGGCCATGACCGCCATCGAAGGCTCGTCCACCCAGATCAATCAGATCATCGGGGTGATCGACGAGATCGCCTTCCAGACCAATCTGCTGGCCCTGAACGCGGGCGTCGAGGCCGCACGCGCCGGCGAGGCCGGTCGCGGCTTTGCGGTGGTCGCCTCCGAAGTTCGCGCCCTGGCTCAGCGGTCGGCCGAGGCCGCCAAGGAGATCAAGACCCTGATCTCGGCCTCGACCGGTCAGGTCGGCTCGGGCGTCAAACTGGTCGGCGAGACCGGCGAGGCCCTGCAACGGATCGTGGACCGCGTCGCCGAGATCGACAGCCTGGTCACCGAAATCGCGGCCTCGGCCCAGGAACAGGCCGTCGGCCTGGCCCAAGTCAACACCGCCGTGAACCAGATGGACCAGGTCACCCAGCAGAACGCGGCCATGGTCGAGCAGTCCACCGCCGCCAGCCATTCGCTGGCCCAGGAAGCCGAGAGCCTGCAAGCCTCGGTGGCGCAGTTCCGCGTCGGCGCCTCGTCGCCGCGCGCCGCTGCGCCTGCGCCGGTTCGCACGCCTGCGCCCGTCGCCAAGCCCGCTGCCCGCTCCAGCCACATGGTCGCCGCGCTTAAGACCATCGGCCGTGGCGGCGCCGCCCCCAAGCCTCAAGCCGCCGCCGCCGAAGACGGTTGGGAGGAGTTCTGATGACCGAAACCCTGATCCTGTCCGACGTGCTGGACCTGAATGCGGCCGAGCCCTTGAAGGCCGAACTGCTGGCCCTGCGCGGTCATCCGGTGGTCCTGGACGCCTCTGCGGTGCAGCGCCTGGGCGGCCTGTGCCTGCAGATCCTGCTGTCGGCGCGAAAGACGTGGGCGGCCGACGGCGTCAACCTAAGTTTAGGGTCTGTGTCCCAATATTGGACGGAACAATGGGCGGCCTATGGCGCGCCGGACTTCAACACCGAGGGGGCGTTGGCATGACCAAGACCGTTCTGACGATCGACGATTCACGCACCATGCGCGACATGCTGCTGATGGCGCTGGAAGACGCGGGCTATACCGTGATCCAGGCGGTGGACGGCGTGGACGGTCTGGAGACCCTGGCGTCCAAGGGCGCCGACGTCATCATCACCGACATCAACATGCCGCGCATGGACGGCTTCGGCGTCATCGAGGGCGTGCGCGCCGATCCGAACCACCGCACGACCCCGGTGCTGGTGCTGACGACCGAAAGCGACGTCGAGAAGAAGGCGCGCGCCCGCGCCGCCGGCGCCACCGGCTGGATCGTCAAGCCGTTCGACCCCGCCAAGCTGGTGGACGCCGTCCGCCGCGTCGCCGCCTGATCGCCTGAAGCCCGCCGGACCCCGACCTAATGGACGCCTTCGAAGCCATCAAAGCCACCTTCTTCCAGGAGTGCGACGAACTGCTCGCGGACCTGGAAGCCAAGCTGATGCTGCTTGAACAGGGTCAGACCGACCTGGAGACGATCAACGCCGTCTTCCGCGCCGTCCATTCGGTCAAGGGCGGGGCAGGGGCCTTCGGCCTGGAGGCCCTGGTCCGGTTCGCCCACGTCTTCGAGACCCTGATGGACGAACTGCGCGCGGGCCGTAAGCCGTGCGATGCGATCACTATCAAGACCTTGCTGCGCGCCTCCGACGTGCTGGCCGATCATATCCAGGCCGCCCAAGGGCTGATCCCCCCGGTGGACGAGGCGCGGTCCGCCGCCCTGGTCGCCGAAATGCAGGTCCTGACCCATGGCGGCGAGGCGCCGGTCGAGGTCGAGGAAGACGAAGACGACTTCGGCTTTACCCCCATGGCCTTCGACATGGCGCTGGACGATCCCGCGCCCCTGCCCATCGCCGACCTGGGCGTCGACCTGGGCGTCGACGCGCCGTCGGTCGGCTGGCGCATCGTGTTCAAGCCGATGGGCCGGATGTACGTGAACGCCAACGAGACCAGCCTGCTGCTGCGCGAGCTGGGTCGTCTCGGCCCGGTCACGGTCGTCGTGGACGACAGCGAGACGCCGACGCTGGACGCGCTGTCGATCGAGGACGGCTGCCTGACCTGGACGGTCGATCTGGCCGCCGCCGTCGATGAGGCGGCCGTGCGCGAGGTCTTCGACTTCGTCGAAAGCGACTGCGATCTGACCATCACGCCCTTGGGCGCCGGCGGTGATGAACTCGCTGCGTTCGAAGACGAACCGGCCGCCGTCCTGCCCGCCAGCGACGACCTGGATATCGCCGCTCTTCTGGCCAAGGCTTCCGGCGCCGCCGCCGAGCCGGCGGCCGAGGTCGTGCCCTTCGCTCCCCTGGAGCCCGAGCCCGCGCCCGCCCCGATCGCCGCTGCGCCCATTGTTGAGCCGGTGGCCGCCCCTGTCGCCGCACCCGTGGCGGCGACGCTCGCGCCGGCTTCTGCTCCCGTTGCGCCTGCGCCGGTGACGATCCGTGTCGATCTTGATCGGGTTGATCGCCTGATCAACGTCGTCGGCGAACTGGTCATCCAGCAGGCGATGCTGTCGCAACGTGTGCTGGAAAGCGGCCTGGCCCGCTCGTCGGGCATCGCGCTCGGTCTCGAAGATCTGGAACTGCTGACCCGCGAGATCCAGGACAGCGTCATGGCCATCCGCGCCCAGCCGGTGAAGTCGGTGTTCCAGCGCATGCCGCGCCTGGTCCGCGAAGTCGCCGACATGGTCTCCAAACAGGTCCGTCTGGTCACGGCCGGCGAGGACACCGAGGTCGACAAGACCGTGGTCGAACGCCTGGCCGAGCCCATCACCCATATGCTGCGCAACGCCATCGACCACGGGCTGGAAACGCCCGAGGAGCGCGTCGCCGCCGGCAAGCCGGCCGAGGGCACGGTGCGTCTCGCGGCCCTGCACCGCTCGGGTCGGATCGTCATCGAAATCTCCGACGACGGCCGCGGCATCAACCGCGAACGGGTCAAGAAGATCGCCGTCGACAAGGGTCTGATCGCCGCCGACGCGCCCCTGACCGACGAGCAGATCGACAATCTGATCTTTGCGCCGGGCTTCTCCACCGCCGCCGTCGTGTCCGACATCTCGGGCCGGGGCGTGGGCATGGACGTGGTCAAACGCTCGATCCAGGCGCTGGGCGGCCGCATCTCCATCAGCTCTGTGCCCGGCAAGGGCTCGACCTTCACCCTCAGCCTGCCGCTGACGTTGGCGGTGCTGGACGGCATGGTCGTCGCCGCCGCCGAACAGACGCTGATCGCGCCGCTGCCGGCCATCGTCGAGAGCCTGACCCCGCAAGCCGTCGACCTGCATTTCGTCGGCGGGGTGGATCCCGTCATCCGCTTCCGTGACCGCTTCCTGCCGCTGATCGACGTGGCCCTGATCATGGGCTTCCGCGAACAGCCGATGAACCCGACCGAAGGCGTCGCCGTGGTCGTCGAGACCGAAGGCGGCCAACAGGCGGCCCTGCTGTTCGACGCCATCCAGGGCCAGCGCCAGGTGGTCATCAAGAGCCTGGAAACCAACTACCAGCAGGTCGAGGGCGTCGCCGCCGCCACCATCCTGGGCGACGGGCGCGTCGCCCTGATCCTGGATGTCGACGTGCTGGTCACCGACATGCGCCGCAAATCCGTCCGTCCCGACTTCAAGCTCGCGAGCTGAACCATGACCGAAGCCAAAGATCTCCAGCGTGAACTGATCGCCTTCCGCATCGGCAGTCAGGAATTCTGCGTCGACATCATGTCGGTGCGCGAAATCCGCGGCTGGACGCCGGCGACGCCTCTGCCCCGTTCGCCGGGATACATGAAGGGCGTCATCAACCTGCGCGGCACAGTCCTGCCGATCATCGACCTGGGCGCGCGCTTCGGCCTGACGACCTCGGAACCGACGGCGCGCCACGTCATCATGGTGGCCCACATCGGCGGTCGGATGGTGGGCCTGCTGGTCGACGCCGTGTCCGACATCCTGCAGATGAGCGAGGCCTCGGTCCAGCCGACGCCCGACGTCGCCAGCGATCAGGTGAAGACCTTCGTCAAGGGCATCTTCTCGATCGACGGCCGTATGATCAGCCTGATCGAACTGGATTACATCCTGCCGCAAGTCGAGGCCGAAGCCGCATGACCGCCGCCGCCGGCCGGGGATCCATCGTCGAGGGCGAGTTCGTCTTCACCGCCGAGGATTTCCGCCACATCGCCCAGATGCTGCACGCCCATGCGGGCATCGCTCTGAACGAGGGCAAGGCCGCGCTGGTCTATTCGCGCCTGGCCAAGCGCTTGCGCACCCTGGGTCTGACCAGCTTCCGCGACTACTGCGCTCTGGTCGAGGGCGTGGACGGCGTGGACGAGCGTCAGAAGATGACCGCGGCCCTGACCACCAACGTCACCCGCTTCTATCGCGAGCCGCACCATTTCGACGACCTGCGCGACCGGGTCATGCCCGAACTGGCGGCGCGCGCCCGCGCCGGCGGCCGGGTCCGCCTGTGGTCGGCCGCCTGTTCGAACGGGCAGGAGCCCTATTCGATGGCCCTGACCGTGCTGCAGGCCCTGCCCGAGGCGGCCGAGCTGGATGTGCGCATCCTGGCCACCGACATCGATCCCAACATGGTCGCCCAGGGCCATGACGGCGTCTATTCCGAAGAGGCGCTGGAGCCCGCGCCCGTCACCCTGTGGCGCAAATATTTCGACCGCGCCGATCGCGGCCAGTGGGTCGCAGGCGCGCAGCTGAAGCGCCTGGTCAGCTTCAAGGAGCTGAACCTGATCGGCGACTGGCCGATGAAGGGCAAGTTCGACGTCATCTTCTGCCGCAACGTCGTCATCTACTTCGACGACGCGACCCAGGAACGGGTGTGGAAGCGGTTCACCCCGCTGATGAACCCCGGCGCGACCCTCTACATCGGTCACTCCGAACGCGTCTCCGGCCCGGCGACCAGCCAGCTTCAGACCGCCGGCCTGACCACCTATCGCCTGGGTGGCGCATGAGCCCTGTCCGCGTCCTCGTCGTCGATGACAGCCTGACCATGCGCGGGCTGATCTCGGCCGCCCTGAAGTCGGATCCTGAGATCGAGGTCGTCGGCACCGCCGCCGATCCCATCGAGGCCCGCGCCGCGATCAAGGCCCTGAACCCCGACGTCATTACGCTCGACGTCGAAATGCCCAACATGAACGGGCTGGAGTTCCTGGAAAAGATCATGCGCCTGCGGCCGATGCCGGTGGTCATGGTCTCGACCCTGACGGCGGCGGGCACGGACGTCACCCTGGCCGCGCTGGAGATCGGCGCCGTGGATGCGGTGGCCAAGCCGGCGGTGGCCAGCGTCGACGCCTTCCACGACCTGATCGGCAAGGTGAAGACCGCCGCCCGTTCGCGCGTCCGCGCCCGCGGCGATACGCCCGCCGCCGCCGAGGCGCCGCGCGCCTATCACGCCGATCCCAATCAGATCCTCGCCATCGGCTCGTCCACCGGCGGAGTCGAGGCCCTGCTGACCGTGCTCAGCGGCTTCCCGCTGGATTGCCCGGCGACCGTCATCACCCAGCATATGCCGGCGACCTTCACCGCCAGCTTCGCCGCCCGTCTGGACCGCGTCTGCGTCCCGACCGTGACCGAGGCGGTGGACGGCGCCCCGCTGAAGCCCGGCCACATCTATCTGGCCCCCGGCGGCGCAACCCATCTTGAGGTCTCGGGCGGCCTGACGCCCCGTTGCCGCCTCGTCGCCAGCGATCCCGTCAACGGCCACCGTCCGTCGGTGGATGTGATGTTCGACTCCGTCGCCCGGCTGAAGCGTCCGATGACCGGCGTCATCCTGACCGGCATGGGCCGCGACGGCGCCAAGGGCCTGCTGGCCATGCGCCAGGCCGGCGGCCGCACCCTGGGTCAGGACGAGGCGACCTGCGTCGTCTATGGCATGCCCAAGGCCGCCTATGAAATCGGCGCCGTGGAGCGGCAGTTGCCGCTGCACCGCCTGTCCACCGCCATTCTCGAACTGTGCGCCGATCCGGCTGCGCGGTCTGTCGCCTAATCGGGAGCGTAACCTATGCCCGCCGCCGCCTCACTTCACTGCCTGGTCGTCGATGATCAGATGACGATGCGCTCGCTGGTTCGCACCAGCCTGCAACAGCTCGGCGTGCGCGAGATCCGCGAGGCCGCCGACGGCGAAATCGCCTTGCGCGAGATCGTGTCCAAGCCCGCGCACCTGATCATCTCCGACTATAATATGCCGAACCTGGACGGTCTGGGCCTTCTGCGCGCCGTGCGCGCCCACCCGCCGACCTCCAAGACCGCCTTCATCATGCTGACGGGCCGCGCCGACCGGGAACTGGTGCAGCGCGCGGTGCAGTTCGGCGTCAACAACTATCTGGTCAAGCCTTTCACCGTCGCCCAGCTGAAGGGCAAGCTGGAAGCCGTCTTCGGTCCCCTGACATGAGTTTCGCCGCCCTGAAGGACACTGCCGAAAAACGTGTTCACGTCGGTCAGGGCGAGCACTTCATCACGTCCGATCCCAATGTCGTGCTCAGCACCATACTGGGGTCCTGCGTCGCCATGTGCGTGCGCGATCCGCTGGCGGGCGTGGGCGGCATGAACCACTTCCTGCTGCCCGAAGGCTCGGGCGCAGGGACCGACGCGGGACGTCGCTACGGCGCCTATGCGATGGAGCTTCTGATCAACGACATGCTCAAGGCCGGCGCACGGCGCGACCGGTTGGAGGCCAAGCTGTTCGGCGGCGGCCGCATGTTCGACAGCCTGCGCGACGTCGGGCGCAGCAACGCCGACTTCGCCGAGAAATTCCTGCGCGACGAAGGCATTCCTGTCGTGGGCGGCAGTCTGCGCGGCGATGGCGGACGGCGACTGCACTACTGGCCCGTCACCGGCCGCGCGCTGCAGCGCGCCGTCACCGACGTCGTCGCGCCCAAGCCCGTGCCCGTCATGGCCCCGGTCGACACCGGCGCCCTGGAACTGTTCTGAAGATGAGCGCCCCTCCCGAACACGCCGATCTGCTGGCCGCCGTCGCCGACGAGCTGATGCTGGTGCGCGAAGGCATTGACGGGATCGAGGCCCTGGTCAGCGATCTGGTCCGCCGCGCCCCGCCCGAGGAACGGCCAAACGCCCTGACCCAGGCCCAGGCCCTGGACGCCCTGACCCAGCGTCTCGAGGCTCTGTCCGGCGTGCTGCGCATGCTGGGCGGCGGCGCCAGCCCGTCCGAGGCCGTCAGCCGCCTGTCGCTGGCCGACATGGCCGGCCGCCTTCGTCCCGCCGCCGGCGAGCATCGCCCGCAATCGAACGCCGACGCCGGCGACCTCATGCTGTTCTGACGCCATGGCCAAGAGCGATCGGGTCAATCTGGCGCACACGACGGTCCTTCTGATCGACGACCAGCCCACCTCGCTGGATATGCTGGGGTCCATCGTCCAGGGCTTCGGCTGCAAGGAGCAGATCAAATGCGCCTCGGCCCAGGCCGCCGTCGAATTGCTGGCGCGCCGCTCGGTCGATCTGATCCTGATCGACTGCATCATGCCGGACATGGACGGTTATGACTTCGTGCGCTGGTTGCGGCGCGACGCCCCCACGCCGACCCGCTATGTGCCCGTCATCATGATCCTGGGTCACGCCTCCCAGGCCAAGGTCCACCAGGGCCGCGACTGCGGCGCCAGCTTCATCGTCGCCAAGCCCCTGTCGCCGTCTCTGCTGCTGAAGCGGATCATCTGGCTGGGCGGTGAGGACCGGGATTTCGTGGAGTCCGAACACTACATCGGCCCCGACCGCCGGGTGCACAACTATGGGCCGCCTCCGGGCACCGATGGTCGTCGCGAAAGCGACCTGACCGGCGATCTGGGCGAGGCGGTCGAGGAAAACATGGATCAGGACGAGATCGACATGCTGATGAAGCCGATGAAGGTCAGCCTGTGACCGAGCCTGTCGCCGCGCCCAAACCCTCCACCGTCCGCCGCGTCCACACCTCGCTCCAGCGTCAGATGGCGCGGCCCGGGGGCCGCCTGATCATCGAGGCCGAATCCCGCGCCAACCAAGCGCTGGATGAACAGCGCGACCATGTCTTCACCCTGCTGACGGCCAATGTCGACGCCATCGAGGCCCTGTGCGCGACCCGCCCGAATGACGCTCCGGACCAAATCTATGCCTTCGCCTCCGCCATGGTCGACATGGCCGGCTATATGGACGTCCCGACCTTTTTCGAGGCCGCCTTCAGCCTGTGCGAGATCGCCGACCGGATGAAGAGCGCCGGCAGCTGGTCATGGCCCTCGGTCGAGGTTCACGTCCGCGCACTTCGCCTGACCCTGGCCGCCCAAGGCCAGACAAGCGCCGATTCCGACCGCCTTCTGGAGGGTCTGCGCGCCCTGACCGCCCACGTCCCGCCCGTCGGTTAACGGCCGTTCCGTTCTCGCGGAACAAGGACGAAACGAATCAGGACCGAATCGCTGACATCGCCCGTTTCGTCCTTTGTTCACCGCGATATATTGTAGGTTAAGGCCTCTTAACCACAAACGCCCGACGTCGGGGTCGCCCGGCCGCCGCCCGACTTTTTCGCCGCCCCGACTTCCCCCCGCCGCCCCGACCCGCTACGGCGTTGGGTGTGGCCCCGTAGCTCAGCTGCATAGAGCAAGGCTTTCCTAAAGCCGAGGTCGCAGGTTGGAGTCCTGCCGGGGTCGCCATTGCACTGTCGGGTGCATTCTAATCGTCGAGGGTCAGCTGGCCCTCGAAAGAAATCCGATCAATCGCCTCCCACGGGCCGCCCAGGTAGCGCCAGACGAGCAGGCCTTCAGCGAGAATGTCGAACGGCTCGAACTCCAGCTGAAGCTGCTCAAGCAGCTGTTTGGCGTCTGCAGGCTCGACCTTGTTCTGGATGGTGATGTGCGGCCGGAACGGGGCCTGATCCTGGCGGGTCAGCCAGGGCGAAAAGGCCTCCGCGAGTTGTCTACGTAGTCGGTCCAGATCGGCGGACGCCAGTCGGTAGGCCACGCCACGCCCCAGGGACCACGGGCCGCGCACATCGAGGCGGATGGGCGCCTGGCGCCGGCACGCCGACTTCAGCGTCTCCAATACAAAGCCCTCCTGCGCCCCGGGGAGCGCGTGGAACAGGGTCAGATGGGCCGGGACGACGTTGCGGTGGCGGGGAAAGTGCGCCTGGCGCAAGGCGTCGAACCAGTCGAAGGCGCCGTCGTCCAGGGCTGCGGTGATGATGAGCGGCGCCGGGTCTGCCACGATCAAGCCTCCCGCCGGCCCAGACCGCGCCGCCAGGCCTGGGCGGCCGCGCGATGCAGCGTCGCATGGCGGCGCGCCAGACGATCAATATCGTGGTCATCAACCGCCGATGACGCCGACGACCGGCGCGACCGCCAGACAGGTTTCCAGCACATAGGCATCGCGTTCAGCCAATCCCTCGTCGCTCAGCGACAGCCGCCCGAGCCGGTCGCTTTCGTGCGGATCGACGCCGGCGATGTAGAAGACGAGATCCGGCGCAACGCGTCGAAGCAGGTCGGGCAGAATGGCTTTGAGCCTAGCGACATAGGCTGCGTCGCCGGTTCCGTCGGGCAGGTCGATATCCAGATCACTGGGCCCCCTGCGCACCGGAAAGTTCTTTTCGCCATGCATGGAAAAGGTGAAGACGCGGGGCTCGTGCTCGAAGATGAAGGCGGTTCCATCACCCTGATGGACGTCCAGATCGACGACCAGGACCTGTCCGACTTCGCCATTATCGATCAGGGCGCGCGCGGCGACGCCGATGTCGTTGAAGACGCAGAAGCCGGCGCCGCCCATGGGGCCGGCATGATGGCTGCCGCCGGCCGTGTTGCAGGCGAGGCCGTGGCGAAGGGCGAGACGGGCTGCGGTCAGCGTGCCGCCGACGGCGGCCTGCGTCCGTTCGACGACGCTTTGGGTGATGGGCAGGCCGATGACCCGTTCGACCTTCGGCGGAACGCAGGCATCCAGCACCTGGCGTACATAGTCGGGATCGTGCACGGCGGCGAGCAGCGAGTAATCCGCAGGTTCGGGCTCCCATAGCCCCTCCGGTCCGATCAGCCCTTCCTCTCTCAGCACCTCCACCAGGCGCGCATACTTCTGCATCGGAAAGCGATGACCCGAAGGCAGTTCGGCGTTGTACGCCGGGTGGTAAACGATCGGGGGGAGGGGGCCTGATTCAGACATGCGTTCCGCAGACAACGCGCCGGCCTTTATGAGGCTGCATTGGGAAAGGTGTCGAACCCTCTCGCCGAAGGCCTCAGTCCGCCAGTCGGTACCCCACGCCCGGTTCGGTCACGAGCAGGACGGGCTGGGCCGGGTCGGCCTCGAGCTTGTGCCGGAGTTGGCCGACGACGACGCGGAGATACTGCACGTCGTCGGCGTGGCCGGCGCCCCAGATGGTCTTGAGCAGGTCGGCGTGGCCCAGGACCGTGCCGGCGTTGCGGGCGAGGTAGGCCAGGACGTCGTATTCCTTGGGGCGCAGCTTCACCCGCTCGCCGGCGCGGGTGACGATGCGGCGGTCCAGGTCGATGACGACATCGCCGGCCGTAACCACCCCGCCCGCGACCGGCGTCAGCGCGCCCTGACGCAGACCGGCGCGGATGCGGGCCAGCAGTTCGCCGACGCCGAACGGCTTTTCCACGTAGTCGTTGGCGCCGAGGTCCAGGGCCGTGATCTTTTCTGCCTCGCGGTCGCGGGCGGACAGGACGATGATCGGCCCCTGATAGAAGTCGCGCGCCCGCGTCAGGACGTCCTTGCCGTCCATGTCGGGCAGGCCGAGGTCCAGAACCACGGCGTCGGGGCTCCAAAGGGCGATGGCGCGCAGGCCCTCCTGACCGCCGTCGGCGCGGCGGGGTTCATAGCCGGCGGCGTCCAGAGCGGGCGCGAGGAAGCGGTGGATCTGCGGCTCGTCGTCGATGACCAGAACCTGGGGGCGAACGGCGGACATCACAGCAGATCCGGGTGGGTGGCGATGGACTTGGGCAGGCTGATCAAGATGCGGGTGCCGCGTCTGCCGTCGGCGTCGTCCTGGATCGGGCTGGCGGCGGCGATGCGGCCGCGCATGGCCTCGACGAAGCCCTTGGCGATGGCCAGGCCCAGCCCGGCGCCCTTGGCCCGATCGGTGGATTCTTCCATGCGGCGGAACTTGTCGAATACCCGTTCCAACTCGGCGGTCGGGATGCTGAGTTGGGCCGAAAAATCGCGCGTGACCTTGCGTTGGCCCAGGCGGCGCGACACCCGGTCGGCGGCGGTGTTCAGGATATCGCGCACATCGGTCCAGTCGGTGCGTACGTTCAGGCCGCCGCCCTCCAGCCGGGTCATATCCAAAAGATCGCCGACATAGCGCGACAGGCGTTCGGCCTCTTCGCGGATGCTGAGCAACAGGTCATCGCGGACCTCGGGCTTCAGGGTCGCGCCATAGTCGATCAGGGTCGTCGCCGAGCCCAGGACGGTGGACAGGGGCGTGCGCAGGTCGTGACTGACCGAGTTCATCAAGGCCGCGCGGAAACGGTCGGCGCGGCGCAGGGTCTCGGTCTCCAGCGCCTGACCGGCCAGATCCGCGCGCTCCAGCGCCACGGCGCCCTAGTCCAGCAACGCCATGGCCAGACGTTCCTCGTCCGAGCCCGCCGCCACGGCCGAGGCGTCGATGCCCGCGACGCCGGCCCGGCCGCACACGCCCTGCAAGGGCTGAAACCGCCAGTGGGTCTGCGGCAGGGTGCCGGTGCCGTGGCCCGTCACCTCGCCGTGGGTCCAGGCCCAGCGGGCGGCGGCCATGGCGTCGGGGGCCAGGGTCACGCCCTCGGGGCTGGCCGCCGTCAGCACAATGTCCTCGCCGTCGGGCAGCAGGACGACGGCGCCCGCGCCGGCGGCGGCGGAGGCCTGTTCGGCCAGGCTGCGGGCCGTGGTCGCGCGATCCTGGCCGGCCGACAGGGTCTGGCTGGCGGCCAACAGGGCCGAGACGGCGGCGGCGCGGCGCTGGGCGGCTCTGGCCTGTTCGCGCACTCGCCCCGCCAGGGCGCCGGTGCCCAGAGCTACGCCCCAGAACAGGAGCAGCGTCAAAAAGTCGGTCGGCGAACCGATCAGGAAGCTGTAGCGCGGCTGGAGGAACAGAAAGTTGTAGGTCAAAAAGGCCAGGGTCGCCGCCGCCAGCGCGGGTCTGAGGCCGTTCAGCACCCCCGCCGCCACCACCGCCGCCAGATAGATGACGCCCAGATCGACCCGCTCGAACCGGGTATCGAGCAACAGGGCCGCCCCCGTCGCCGCCAGGACGAACCCCGCCCCGGCCGGATAGCCGCGCCAGTCCAGCGCCGCCCGGACGCCCGACTTGGCCGCCGGTTCGGGCGCGGTCAGATCGCCCTCGGTCACGACGTGGACGGCGACCCCTTGCGCCTTTCGCAACAGTTCGGTCGCCAAGGCCCGGCCGGTCCATTCGGCGAACCGCCCGCCGCGCGTCTTGCCGATGACGATCTGGGTGACGTTGTTGCGGTGGGCGTGGTCCAGAACGGCGCGCACCACGTCGTCGCCGCTGATCGTCACGGGCCGTCCGCCCAGCTGCTCGGCCAGCTTGAAGGCTTCTGACAGCCGTCCCGCCGACCGGGCGTCGACGCGCGATCCGCTGGGCCGCTCGACATGGGCCACCGACCAGGGGGCGTCCATCATCATGTCCGACATCCGCCGACCGGTCCGAACCAGCGAGGCGGTCATGGCGTCGCCGCCGACCAAGACCAGGATCCGCTCGTTCGCCGCCCACGGCCCCGACACGCCCCGTTCGCGCAGGTGGGTCAGCAGCTGGTCGTCCACCGTCTGGGCCGCCCGCCGCAGGGCCAGTTCGCGCAGCGCCGTCAGGTTCTCGATCTTGAAGAAGTTCTCGGACGCCACCCGCGCCGTTTCGGGCACATAGACCTTGCCCTCGGCCAGACGCGCCCGCAGGTCTTCGGGCGTGATGTCGACGACCTCGATGTCGTCGGCGCCGGTCAGGGCGCTGTCGGGCACGGCCTCGCGCTGGCGCACGCCGGTGATGCGCAGGATGACGTCGGACAGGCTTTCCAGATGCTGGATGTTCAGCGTGGTCCAGACGTCGATGCCGGCGTCGCGCAGTTCCTCCACATCCTGCCAGCGCTTGGGATGGCGCGAACCGGGCGCGTTGGAATGGGCGTATTCGTCGACCAGCAGCAGTTCGGGCCGTCGCGCCAGGGCGCCGTCGAGGTCGAACTCCATCAGGGCGCGGTCGCGGTGTTCGATGGGCGCCCGCGGCATGACGTCCAGCCCGCGCAGCAGGCTCATCGTCTCCTTGCGGCCGTGGGTCTCGACCACGCCGACGACGACGTCCAGCCCCTCGGCCTTTCGACGGCGTGCGGCGCGCAGCATTTCATAGGTCTTGCCCACGCCGGGCGACATGCCCAGAAACACCTTCAGCCGCCCGCGCTTGCGGCGCGGAACGGCTGAAGTCGCGGGCGTTTCGGGCGCCGTTTCGGGCAATCAGCCCTCCGCCCCGAAGCGGGCGTCCAGCGCGCGGTTGGTCAGCAGGACATTGACGTGCGGCTGGCCGATGAAGCCCAGGAAGGCCCCCTCGATGTGCGCGTCGATGATGCTCTGGACCTGTTGCACGGGAACGCCTCTGGCGCGGGCGATCCGCGCGGCCTGAAGCCGAGCGTAGGCCGGGGACACGTCCGGGTCGAGGCCCGAACCTGAGGCCGTCACCGCATCGGCCGGGATGACGCCGGGGCCGTCCTCGGCGCGGATCGTCTGGGCGCTTTCGGCGACGCGCGCGATCAGGTCCGGGTTCAGCGGCCCCATGTTGGAGCCGGACGAGGCGGCGGCGTCATAGCCGTCGCCCGCCGCCGACGGGCGCGGATGCAGATAGGTGGCGCCGACGAAGGGCTGGCCGATCAGGGACGAGCCGACGACCCGCCCGCCGGCGTCGCGCACCAGACTGCCGTTGGCCTGGTCCGGGAAGGCGACCTGGGCGATGCCGGTGACGGCCAGCGGATAGGCCAAGCCCAGCAGCAGGGTGAACAGAGCCGTCATGACGAGGGCCGGGCGAAGTTGGTTGACCATGGTCGTCGCCTCAGAAGGTCGCCTTCAGCGTGGCTACGGCGCGTGCGCCGTAGATGTCGCCGAAGTCGTGTTGGTCGGTGTCGTGATAGCGCAGGTCCAGCGCCAAATTGTCGGTGAGCTGATAGGCCGCGCCCAGGTTCCAGGTGGTGTAGTCCAGGTCCGACGACACCCACTGACGCCCGACGGCGCCCGAGACAGTCCATTTGTCGGCCGGGCTGACCGCGCCGTTGACCTCGGCATAGGTCGCCTCGTCCTCGGCCGCGCCGAAGAAGTCGGGCGAATAGTAGACGGCGGCGCCCAGGGTGGCCGGACCGACGGCGCGTGAGGCGGCGGCTTTGAACTCGACATAATCATAGTCGGCGCCGTCCGGCTGACCGGCGTAGAGATAGCCGATCACGCCGAAGTCCAGCGCATAGCCGGCGACCTCGGGCCGATAGCCGGCATACAGATCGACCTCGGCGTCCGTGTCGTCGCCGAAATCGACGTTGGAGGCCCAGCCGCCAGCGTAGAAGCCGTTCCTGGTCAGATCGACGCCGGCCGAAAGGGCGGGGTTTTCCTGGGTCTGGCTGACCCCGCGGAAGACGTAGTCGGAGGTGACGGCGACGTTGGCCGAAACGGTTGGGGCCGACACGTCCTGGCCTTGGCTTCGCTGCACAGGCCCAGACCGGCGAGACCGACGATACAGGCGGCGGCGAACCAGGCGTCGTTGCGGCCCGAGGCCTTGGAGAAGGATTTACGCATTGGATTTCTCTATTCGAACAGGATGAATGGCCATGGGGTTGGAGCGCGTGCGCGGATCGGTCTGCTGCAGCGTCGCCACGCCCCACATCACGGCGATGACCAGCACAGCCACGACGAGTTGCAGGATGCGAGAGACCTCCCGACGCATCACGCCAGACCCAGGCCGGAGATGAGCAGGTCGATCAGCTTGATGCCGACGAACGGGGCGATCAGGCCGCCCAGGCCGTAGATCAGCAGGTTTCGACCCAGAAGCGCGCCGGCGCCGATGGCCCGGTATTTGACGCCCTTCAGCGCCAGCGGGATCAGGGCGACGATGACAAGGGCGTTGAAGATCACCGCCGACAGGATGGCGCTCTCGGGGCTGTGCAGACGCATGACGTTCAGCGCGCCGAGCGACGGCAGGGCCATCACGAACATCGCCGGGATGATCGCGAAATATTTGGCCACGTCGTTGGCGACCGAGAAGGTCGTCAGGGCGCCGCGCGTGATCAGCAGTTGCTTGCCGACCTCGACGATCTCGATGACCTTGGTCGGATCGCTGTCCAGATCGACCATGTTGCCGGCCTCGCGCGCGGCCTGGGCGCCGGTCTGCATGGCCACGCCGACATCGGCCTGGGCCAGGGCCGGGGCGTCGTTGGCGCCGTCGCCGCACATGGCGACAAGGCGACCCTTGGCCTGTTCGGCCTTGATCAGGCGCATCTTGTCCTCGGGCGTCGCCTCGGCGAGGTAGTCGTCCACCCCGGCCTCCGAAGCGATGGCGGCGGCGGTCACCGGATTGTCGCCGGTGATCATGACGGTGCGCAGGCCCATGCGGCGCAGGTCGGCGAAGCGCGCCTTCACGCCCGGCTTGACCACGTCCTTCAGGTGGATGACGCCGACCAGGACGCCATTCTGGGTCACGGCCAGGGGCGTGCCGCCCGAGCGGGCGATCCGGTCGACGGCCTGGCGGAACTCGGCCGGGGCCGCGCCGTCGGTCAGGTTCAGATCCTTCAGCACCGCATCGACCGCGCCCTTCCTCCAGCTGTCCTTGCCGACGTCCAGGCCCGACTGGCGGGTGACGGCGGTGAAGGGAATGGCGACGGCGCCGGCGGGCTGATCGACCGAAACCCCGGCGTTGCGGCCCAGCTCGACGATGGAGCGGCCCTCTGGCGTCTCGTCGGCGAGCGACGCCATGACGGCGGCGGCCAGGGCGGCCTCTGGGCGCACGCCGGGAACCGGGATGACCTCGGTCGCCATGCGGTTGCCGAAGGTGATGGTGCCGGTCTTGTCGAGCAGCAGGGTGTCGACGTCGCCTGCCGCCTCCACCGCACGGCCCGAGGTGGCCAGCACGTTCACCTTCAGCAACCGGTCCATGCCGGCGATGCCGACGGCGGACAGCAGGCCCCCGATCGTGGTCGGGATCAGGGTGATGAACAGGGCGCCCAGCACCATCGGATCCAGATCGACTCCGGAATAGGCGCCCAGGCCCACCAGGGTCACGACCGCGATCAGGAAGATCAGGGTCAGGCCGGCCAGCAGCACGGCCAGGGCCAGCTCGTTCGGCGTCTTTCGGCGGTCCGCGCCCTCGACCATGGCGATCATGCGATCGAGGAAGGTCGAACCGGGCTTGGCGGTGATGCGCACCTTGATCCAGTCCGAGACGACGGTCGTGCCGCCGGTGACGGCGGAACGGTCGCCGCCGCTTTCGCGGATAACCGGGGCGCTCTCGCCGGTGATGGCGGCCTCGTTGACCGAGGCGACCCCCTCGACGATCTCGCCGTCCGAGGCGATCACGTCGCCGGCCTCGACCAGGATGATCGACCCGACCTCCAGCTCCGAGGCGTTGGTCGGGACCACGCTGCCGGTCTTCGGATCGACGATCAGCTTGGCCTTGGTCGTGACGCGGGTGGCGCGCAAGGAATCGGCCGCCGCCTTGCCGCGCCCTTCGGCGATGCTTTCGGCGACATTGGCGAACAGGACCGTGGCCCACAGCCACAGCGCCAGTTGCACCGCAAAGCCCGCCGACTGACCGCCCGCGATGGCCGCAGCCGCCGACAGCGTGGACAGCAGCGCCACGATCCAGGTGGTGAAGATGACCGGATTGTTGATCAGCTTGACGGGGTTCAGCTTGACGAAGGCGTCGCCGACGGCGCGTCCGATCATCTGTCCCGAGAGGCCGCCCGCGAGAGGCGACGCACGGCCGCCCTCGCGCGGATCCAGAGTTATTTGTGTCATGTCAGGATGTCCGAAGGATCAGGCGCCGGCGACCGCCGCAAGCACCTGAAAGTGCTCGACGATCGGTCCCAGGGCGAGGGCGGGCAGGAACTGCAGGCCGCCAAGGATGAGGATCACGCCGATCAGCAGGCCGATGAACAGGCCGTTGTCGGTCGGCAGGGTGCCGGGGCTGGGCGCCAGCTTGGGCTTGGTCACCAGACTGCCGGCGATGGCCAGGACGGCGACGGCCGGAATGAACCGCCCGAACAGCATCCCCAGACCCAGGGTCGTGTTCCACCAGGGGGCGTTGGCGGTCAGGCCCGCAAAGGCCGAGCCGTTGTTCGCCGCCGCCGAGGTGTAGGCGTACAGGATCTCTGACAAACCGTGCGGCCCCTTGTTCAGCAGGCCCGCCAGCGCCGTCGGGAAGACGGCCGACACGGCGGTGAAACCCAGGATGGCCAGCGGCAGGATCAGCACCGCGATCATGGCGAACTGGATCTCGCGCGCCTCGATCTTCTTGCCCAGATACTCGGGCGTGCGCCCGACCATCAGGCCGGCGACGAAGACCGACAGCAGAGCCATGACGACCATGATGGCGATGCCCGATCCGATCCCGCCGGGCAGGATCTCGCCCAACTGCATCAGGAACATCTGCAAGCCGCCGCCCAAGGGCATGAAGCTGGCGTGCATGGCGTTGACCGAGCCGTTAGAGGCGCCGGTCGTGACCACGGACCAGACGGTCGAGGCGGGGGCGCCGAAGCGGACCTCCTTGCCCTCCATGTTTATCGAGGCGTCGACCTGGGCCGCGACCAGGGCGGGGGCCGGCTGGGTCTCGATCACATACATGGCCGCGCTGGCGGCGCTCAGCAGGATCAGGGCGGCCGCCGCCAGGGCGCGGATGTCGCGTCCCGCCATGGCGGTGCGGCCGAAGGCGAAGAAGGCCGCCCAGCCCATGACGTTGATCGCCACCGCGGTCAGCAGATTGGTGATGGCGTTCGGGTTCTCGAACGGATGGGCGCCGTTGACGTTGAAGACGCCGCCGCCGTTGATGCCCAGCTGTTTGATCGCCACCTGGCTGGCCGCCGGGAACAGCGGCAAGGTCTGGGATCCGCCCTCGACGCCGGTCGCCGTCACATGGGCCGCTAGGCTCTGGACGATGCCCAGACCCGACAGGGCCACGGCCAGGATCAGGGCGGCGGGCAGCAGGACGTACAGGGTCGTGCGTGTCAGATCGGCCCAGAAGTTGCCGACGCCCTCGCCGCGATTGGCGACGAAGGCGCGCGCCAGGGCCGCCGCGATCGTCGCGCCCGTCGCCGCCGAGACGAAGTTCTGCACCGTCAGGCCGACCATCTGGGTGAAGGTCGAGAGCGTCGCTTCACCGCCATAGCTCTGCCAGTTGGTGTTGGTCACGAAGCTGACGGCGGTGTTGAAGGCCAGATGCGGCGACACGCCCGCGAACCCTTGCGGGTTCAGCGGCAGAACGCCCTGCAGACGCAGGATCGCATACAGCAGGACAAAGCCCGCCAGGTTGAAGGCCAACAGGGCGCCGGCGTATCCCAGCCAGCCCTGGCTGCGTTTCGGATCGACGCCGGCGGCGCCGTAGAAGACGGCCTCGACCGGCTTCAGCACCGGGTCCAGCCAGGTCCGCTCGCCATTCCAGACGCGCGACATATAAACGCCGATGGGCCAGCCGAGCATTACGGCCAGCCCAAGGGTCAGGGCGATCTCGCCCCATCCTTGCATGTTCATGAAATCCGTCCCGGTTCCTCAGAACCGCTCGGGCCGCAGCAGCGCCGCGACCATGTAAACGGCGACGACCAGCGCCCCCGCCCCCCAGAGCATGGCGATCATCGTCATACCCGTTTCAACGCTGTGGCCAGCAAGGCGAAGACGGCGAACGCCCCCGCACCCACCGCCAGAAAAATCACATCGGCCAATCCGGCCTCCTCGCTCAAGTTCGAGCGGGAACAGACCACCGGGCGGCATAATGGCGCGATGCGAGTCCGGCCCGCCGACCTAAAGGATTCATAAAACCAGAGAAGCTGGGTCGGTCGCAGCGCGGGCGACGTGTGAAGGGCCGGCGGGCGGACTTTCGAATGCAATGATGCGCTTGAGGATGCGCCGCGCAGGCCCCGGCCGTGCGGCTTCAGATCAAATGAGAAAAGCGCGGCCTTGCGGCCGCGCTTCCAACTGTCTTTGTCGAGATGATCAGCCGCGACGGTTGTCGTAATCGCGGCGTTCGTAGCGGATCTGGGCCGAGAGGCGGTCGAAACGACGGTCCAGGTCCTGGCGTTCCCAGGCGGTCAGGCCGCCGCGGCGATAGTTGGCCTCCAGGCGCAGCAGGCTGTTGAACTCTCCGCGCAGACGGGTGGCTTCGCGGCGGCTCAGCTGGCCGTTGCGGACGCCCTGATCGATGCGGCGATCCAGATTGGCCTGACGGGCGTTGATCGACTGCCACGAGCCATAGCTGGCGTGATGGGGCGGGGCCGGGCGATGGTAGGACTGGGCGAAGGACGGCGCGGCGACCGAGGCGGCGGCCAGGGCGATGGCGGGGACGATA
Organism: Brevundimonas sp. KM4; assembly: GCF_000964075.1. Classification (NCBI taxonomy): domain Bacteria; kingdom Pseudomonadati; phylum Pseudomonadota; class Alphaproteobacteria; order Caulobacterales; family Caulobacteraceae; genus Brevundimonas; species Brevundimonas sp. KM4. The sequence goes on from NZ_JZRG01000022.1 coordinate 118,237, forward strand.
AGCTTGCGCATGGCGATCTCCTCAAATGTTCTGCCGGTCGGGGTGACCAGCGATGAGGCGATTTGAGCACCCGGCGACTGAGCCGGTTCTGAACAGGATCGATCAGGTTCGGTTCATCTGGATGAAAAAGTCGTCACGCCGCCGTCTTCGGATTTGGTCTCCGGTTTGGAGCAGCGTTCGCTTTAAACTATACGACGTATTCAGCGCCCGTTCAGATGATCGGGACTAGATCGGTCGCCATGTTTCGTAAACCCGCCCCTCTCCTGATTGCCCCTCCGGCCTTCGCTCTGGCTCTCGGTCTGGCCTTTGCGCCCGTCATGACGACGAGTGCGCAGGCCCAGTCGCGCGACCAGGATCAGCGCTCGCAGGACCGTGGTCCGCGCGTCAGTCCCGACGAGGCCCGTCGTCGTGGCGGCGAGGCCGGCGGCGGTCGCCCGATCGACACCCAACCGCGCCGCGACGGCAACTATTCCGTCCTGGTCGAACGCGACGGACGCGTGCGCGAGGTCGTGGTCGACGGCCAGACCGGACAGGCGCGTCCCGACAACAACAATCAACGTCGCAGGCCGAACTGATGCGCGTGCTTCTGGTCGAGGACGACGCGGATCTGTCGCGTCAGCTTAAGGCGGCGCTCGGCGACGCGGGCTATGCCGTGGACCATGCGCCGGACGGCGAGGAAGCCCATTATCTGGGCGAGAACGAACCCTATGACGTCATCGTCCTGGATCTGGGCCTGCCCAAGATCGACGGCGTGTCGGTGCTGGAGCGCTGGCGGCGTGAGGGCAAGACGACGCCGGTCCTGATCCTGACGGCGCGCGGCGCTTGGTCGGACAAGGTGGCGGGCTTCGACGCCGGCGCCGAAGACTATCTGACCAAGCCCTTCCACACCGAAGAGCTGCTGGCGCGCTTGCGGGCGCTGCTGCGCCGCTCGGCGGGCATCGCCTCGGCGACCCTGTCGTGCGGCGGCCTGCGGCTGGATCCCCGTGCGGCGCGGGCCAGCGTCAACGGCGAGCCCCTGCGCCTGACCTCGCTGGAATACCGGCTGCTGCAGTACATGATGATGCATCAGGGCCGGGTCATCAGCCGCACCGAGCTGGTCGAACACCTTTACGATCAGGACTTTGACCGCGATTCCAACACCATCGAGGTCTTCATCGGCCGGGTGCGCAAGAAGGTCGGATCGGACCGGATCGAGACCGTGCGCGGCCTCGGCTATCGGCTGACGCCGCTGGCGGGCGAATCCGACCCGGCGTGACCGAGGCGACGGCTTCGAAACCCAACGCCGACGCGCTCCACGACTGGGGCCGCTGGTTCGGTCGTCCCGGTCGCTCCCTGACCCGCCGGCTGATCTGGCTGGCCTCGGCCTGGATCGTGGTCGCTCTGGTCATTTCGGCGCTGGTGCTGACCCAGGCCTTTCAAGAATCCGCCCTGCGGCGTCTGGGCGCCATGCTGAACGAGACGATCGACGAGATCGTGGTCGGCGCCAGTCGCACGCCGCAAGGCGAGGCCATTCCGCAAATCCAGGACGCCAGAACCCTGCGTCTGCTGTCGGGCAAATACTGGCAGATCATGGAGGTTCGCCCCGACGGGCGGCTGGTCAGCCTGGCGCGTTCAACCTCGCTGTGGCGCTATGACCTGGCCCTGCCCGCAGATCTGCCTGCGCGGCTGGATGCGGCCTTCGGCGACGTCATCACCTTCAACACCACCGGCCCCAAGGACGACGCCGAGACGCGCGAGCCGCTGCGCGTCGCCGCCAGCATGAAGTCCATCCCCCGGCACGAACACCCGGTCATCTTCATCGCCGCGCTGGATCGCTCCGACGTCGATGCGGACACGCGCCAGTTCGCGGGTGTGACCTGGATCGCCTTCCTGATCTTGGGGCTGGGACTGGTGTCGGCCGTCTTCATTCAGGTGCGCATCGGCTTGCGGCCCCTTTTCGACCTTCGAAACGAGATCGCGGACGTGCGCAAGGGAAAGTCCGCCCGGATCGGTCGCTCCTATCCGCAGGAAATCCAGCCCCTGGCCGAGCAGGTGAACCGCCTGCTGGATCACAATCAGGAAGTCGTGGATCGCCAGCGCACCCACGTCGGCAATCTGGCCCATGCGCTGAAGACGCCGATCTCGGTCATGCTGGCCGAGGCGGGGACGAGCGAGGGCGATCTGCCCGAACTGGTGCGTCACCAGACCAAGATCATGCAGGGTCAGGTCGACCACCACCTGCGCCGCGCCCGCGCCGCTGCGCGCGCCGCCCACGGTCTGGGCGAGACGACGCCCGTCGCCGAGGTGCTGGACGAGCTGGCCGTGATGATCGAGCAGGTGTTCCGCGACAAGAACGTCGAGATCGACTGGCGTGCGCCCGACAGCCTGTCCTTCCTGGGCGAGCGTCAGGATTTGCAGGAAATCCTGGGCAATCTGATCGAGAACGCCGCCAAATTCTCCAGGCGACGGGTGCGCGTCTCGGCGGGCGGCAGCGGGTTGGGTCAGATGATCCTGGTGGTCGAGGACGACGGCGCGGGCCTGCCGGCGGATCAGCGCGACACGGTCATGCAACGTGGCGCGCGGCTGGACGAGAGCGCGCCGGGTTCGGGCCTGGGCCTGTCGATCGTGGACGACCTGACGCGCGCCTATGGCGGGCGGCTGATGCTGTCGGACAGCGACATGGGCGGGCTGAAGGCGGTTCTCGAACTGCCGGCCGCCCAGGTCGACTAGGGCTGCAGGTCGTCGCCCCGGCGGTAGCATTCGCACGCCGCCCGCTCCAAGGCCGCCCGATCCAGCACCGTGATCCGACCGCGCGAATAGGCGATGGCGCCCGCCTTCTGAAGCCCCTGCGCCGCCTCGTTCACCGTGGTCCGCTGCGAGCCCAGCATGGAGGCCAGATACTCCTGCGTCAGGTTCAGAGTGTCGCCCTCGACCCGGTCGTGGCAGCGCAGCAGCCATTTGGCGAACCGCTGCCCGGCATGATGCAGGGCGTTGCAAGCGGCCGACTGCTCCAACTCGCCCTGAAGCCGCGCCATGTAGTCGGCGACGGCGTCGCGCACGCCCGGCCGTTGGGCCGACAGGGCGCGGAACTTGGCGGCGTCCACCCGGCGCGCCGTCCCGGCGACCTGAGCCACGCTGCGGGTGTGGGCATGGTGCGGCACCACCGAGGCGACGACGCCCAGCACGCCTTCGCGCCCGATCATGACGGTCTCCACGGTCCGGCCGTCTTCCAGCACCGCGACCGACGAGCAGAAGCCGCTGTCGATGAAATGCAGGTGTTCGATGGCGTCGTCAGGCTCGCTGAACACATGGCCGGGCGCGAATTCCACCGGCGTGGCTATGGCGAGCAGAGCGTCGCGATCGTCGGGGTTCATCCCTTGGATCAAGCGGTTGCCGGACGAAAGGCGGTTCATGAGTTCGCGCATAAGGCGATCTGAGCGTGGCGTCTGTCGAATCTCGACACAGCGTTGCTATATATCACGCGGCTTTCTGGGGAAAAGTCGTGTCTTTACCGCGTTGTGTACGCGATCGGGCAAAGCGCGACGGGGGCTCAGCGGGTGACGCGGCCGACCAGACGGCCGGCCTCCAGCACCTCGACGCCCGTGCAGGAGGCGTGACGCGACAGTTGAGACCGCGCGGCTTCCAGCGCCGCCGCATCGTCGGCGCCGTCGAAGAAGTCGAGCATCGGACGGCGATCCGCCTCGTCGAAGAAATGGAACTCGTAGATGTTCAAGCGAACGGCTCCCCAAGGGCGCGAACCCTAACCTTATACGCCCGCCGGCGTCTGTCGGATGTCGACACAGGGTCGAAGCGGAGCCTTTGCCTTGGCCGGCGCGTTGAGGGCGTCCTGACGTGGGAGACATCATGAACGCCGCCAAGACCCTTCGCCTGCCGCGGCTGGCGACCCTGATCGAATGGGCGGCGCGGGTCGGCTATGGGGCGCGGGGCTTCGTTTACCTGTCGGCCGGGGCGCTGACCCTGCTGGCGGCGACGGACCGGATCGGCGATGCGGTGGGGACCAGCGGGGCGGCGGGCTGGCTGGCCGAGCAGCCGTTCGGCAAGGTCTGGCTGGTGCTGCTGGGAGTGGGCCTGTGGGCCTTCGTCGGCTGGCGGGTGTTGCAGGCGGTGTTCGATGCGGATCACGAGGGCAGCGACCTGAAGGGCTGGACGACGCGAGCGGGCCAGGCGGTCAGCGGCCTGTTCTACGGCGTGCTGGCGTCGGGGGTGTTCGAATATCTGGACGAGTTCGGCGAGGCGACGAATGCCTCGACGGCCCAGGCTGAAAGCGTGGCCGAGAACCAGGAGAAGGCGGCCATGCTGCTGGGGATGCCGTTCGGAGAAGTGCTGCTGATCGGGGCGGGGCTGGTGGTGCTGGGCGTCGGCGTCGGCAATATCGTCAGGGCCATTCGCGACGACTTCGACGACGCCCTGGCCTGTCCCAAGGCCTTCTGCGGCACGGCGACGGCGCTGGCGCGGGCGGGCTATGCGGCGCGGGGGTTCGCCTATCTGCCGCTGGGCGTGTTTGTGGTTCTGGCGGGGCTGCATGCGCGCTCGGGCGAGGTGACGACGACGGCGGCGGCGCTGGACGCGCTGGAGGCCCAGCCGGGCGGATCGTGGATCCTGGGGCTGACGGCGGCGGGGCTGATGGCCTTCGGCGCCTTCGCCTTCGTGGAGGCGCGCTGGCGCCGCATTCGTCCGCCCCGGGATTTGAGCCTGGGCTAGGCCTTGCCGGTCGGCGCAGCGTCGCCATATCCGGAAAGCAACACCCGCTGTTCCAGAAGGCCGCGCCATGAACGCTCCGCTCAAGACCCTGAAGATCGACTTCGTCTCCGACGTCGTCTGCCCCTGGTGCGTGGTGGGGCTGGGCGGGCTGGACACGGCGCTGGACGCGCTGAGGGACGAAGGGATCGCGGCCGACATCGCCTTTCAGCCGTTTGAGCTGAACCCCCAGATCGCGCCCGAGGGCGAGAACATCGTCGAACACATCGGCCGCAAATACGGCGCGAGCCCTGAGCAGTCCGCCGCCAACCGAGCCATGATCCGCGAGCGGGCCGGCGAGGTGGGCTTCGACATGCGCATGACCGACGACAGCCGCATCTGGAACACCTTCGACGCCCACCGGCTGCTGCACTGGGCGCATGAGACGGGGCCCGGCCAAGGAATCAAAGATGCTCAGAAGGCGCTGAAACAGGCGCTGTTCACCGCCCACTTCACCGAGAACCGCAATCTGACCGACGCCGGGGTCCTGACCACCGCCGCCGAAAAGGCCGGGCTGGACCGGGCCGAGGCGGGCGAGGTGCTGGCCTCGGGCCGCTACGCCCAGGCCGTGCGCCAGGCCGAGGACCTGTGGCGCGCACGCGGCATCACCTCGGTCCCGGCCGTGGTGGTCGAGGGCAAATATCTGATCTCGGGCGGCCAGCCGGCCTCGGTGTTCGAAGAGGCCCTGCGCAAGATCGCGTCTGAGGTGTGAGGGGGGTGAGTGGTGAGTGGTGATTGGTGAATGGGCGTGCCTCTTTTCACGAGTCACCACTCACGATTCACCATTCACGACCCACCTTCAGCCCGGCGGTTCGGCTTTAGACGCCGCCCCCGCAAAAACACCGTCTATTTCGTCTAATTCGTCTGATCTCGGGGCCGGTTTCAGGTCGTCGAGCGCCTTGAGGCGGGCCATCAGGGCGTCGCGGCCGGCGTAGTCGCCGCGTTTGAGGGCGCAGGCCTCGCGGGCGATCTGGCCGACCTGTTCGGCGACGGCGGCGGCGCGGTCGCCCAGGTCGGGTTCCTTGGGTTGGGCCGGGGGCTTCGGCAGGGGCGGCGGCGCGGGCGGAGACGAAGGTGCGGGCGGGGCGGCCGCCATCCGGGTCAGGTCGGCGTGCAGCCGCACCCAGCGCGCGGCCTCCAGCGCGCGCCCGGCCTGAAGCGCCCGGTTCAGCCGCACCAGGGCGTGGGCCGCCATGGCGCCATAGTCGGGCAGACCCTCGGCCGTCTCGGCCTCCAGGTCGATGGGCTCGCGCAGGGGATCGGGCTGATCCTCGCGCCGCCAGCCCGCATCCCTGGCGCGGGCGCGAAAGGTGCTGACCGCCATGCCATAGACGGCGCTGACCTCCTCGGCCGTGGAGCCCGCCAGATAGGCCGTGCCCGCCGCCTCCCACGCCTCTTTCGACAGGCGGCGATAGGCCCGGTTCTGCACCCGGTCGGCCGCGCGCGCGGCGGGGTCCGAGGTCACCAGGTCCGGCAGCCGCAACAGATGCATCGGCAGGCCGTGCGCGCGCCAGAAGGCCGCCTCGGCCTCGGGCGAGGAATCGTGATGCAGGGCGTCGCGATAGGTCTGCTCCAGACCCGCCTCGCGCAGGATGCGGATCTGATCCAGCGCCTGCTGGGTCATCGCATCGTAAAACGGATCGCGCGGCCCCTCGAACCCGCCGTCGTCATAGCTGTGGTCGTCGTCCATCCCATCCCCGGCCTGTCGCCCGCGCCCGACACAGGACGCGCCGCCAGTCTAAGGCCGCCCCGAACCGCGATCGGGTAGACGGCGTCGATTTCGCGAAAGGCGAGGGATTTCAACGGCCGGGGCGGGGACGTCGTGCATAGGTAGGGCGGCTAGCTGTGCATCCCTTCCTTTCGTCATTCCCCGGCGGGGATGCTTTTCTTTCGTCATTCCGGGCGAACCCGCGCGAAAGCGGGGGGAGACCCGGAACCCAGCGGCGCCGAAGGCGATCTGTTCACGCAGGATGTCGGCCGTGAGTGTCCGCGACAGGGTCGCGCTCACGCGCGCCGCTGGGTCCCCCGGTCTGCGCCGCGAAGACGCGGCTTGCCGGAGGATGACGAAAGAGAATGAGCGCGGTCCCTCTCCCAACGGGAGAGGGAAGGCTTAGGCCCGCTTCTTCGGCGCGGGCGCGGCGTCGGCGGCGGTGACCAGATGCCCCTTCCAGCCGGGAGGCGGCAGGAACTTGCCGGACTTCTCCTCGCGCGTGCCTTCGCGCGCGATCCGGGCGGCGTCGCGCAGGGCCTTCAGCGTGGTTTCGCGGTCGAAGATGCTGCTCATTTCGGTCCCCAATCTAACAGATCGGGCTCGCCGTCGCTAACCCCATAGACCTCCCACTGGTCCACCAGGGGCTTATAGACCGTCTCCAGATAGTCGAGGCTGAGCTGAAAGCGGCGGCGCAGCGTGTCTTCGGGAATGCCGTGCCCGCTGACGTGCCCCTGAGTTTTCATC